>JAFTLZ010000047.1 GCA_017452665.1 Clostridia bacterium | reverse complement strand
TACACAATTATCTGACGCGCTCGCCCAAGGGAGTATCCTCGGCAAGGAAGACCACGCGCACGTTTTCCTCACCCGACGCCAGAATCATGCCGTTTGACTCGATGCCGCAAAGCGTTGCGGGCTTGAGGTTTGCCACGACGATCACCTTTTTGCCGATCATCTGCTCCGGCTCATACCACTTGGCAATTCCCGAAACGACCTGTCTCTGCTCGTATCCCAGATCCAGCTGCAGCTTCAACAGCTTTTTCGCCTTCGGAACCTTTTCGCAAGCCACAACCTTTGCGGTGCGCAGCTCTACGTTCATAAAGTCCTCGATCCCAATGAGCGCACAGCCCTCCGGCTTTTCGGGCTTTTCCGCTTCCTTTTGTACAGCGGCAATCATCGCTTGGCGCTCTGCCTCAAACTCGGCAAGCTTTTTCTCTTCATCCACGCGTGCAAACAGCACCTTGGAATCGTTGACCTCGGCGCCGGCAACCATGCCGTCAAAGGAGCTCAAGGAGTCAAAGTCCCGCTTATCGGTATTCAATTCGTTGAGAATTTCCTCTGCGGTAGCGGGAATAAAGGGCGTCAGCATCACAGCACCCTGACGGATCGTCTCCATCAAATTGTACAGCACCGTGCCAAGACGCTCACGTTTATTCTCGTCCTTTGCCAGCGACCACGGGGTGGTTTCATCAATATATTTGTTGGCACGGCTGAACAGCTCAAACAAGCCCTCCAGTGCATCGGCAATGTGATAATCGTCCATGCAGGTGCGCAGATTGGCATACGCTTTAGCACACGCCGCCTTCAGCTCCTCATCCAATGCTTCAGGTGCGGTGGGAGCCTGTACAACCTTGCCAAAGTATTTCTTTTCCATGTCCAGCGTACGCTTCACAAGGTTGCCCAGGTTGTTCACCAGATCCATGTTGTAGCGCTTGATGACCGATTCGTAAGTAATGGAACCGTCCGATGCGTACGGCATTTCGGAGAGTGCATAGTAACGCACACCGTCCACCGTAAAGTGCTCTGCCAGCTTGTCGGCGTAGATCACGTTGCCCTTGGATTTGGACATCTTGTCCATTCCAAAGTTAAACCACGGATGCCCGAACACCTTTTTGGGCAGAGGCAGATCCAGTGCCATGAGGAAAATAGGCCAATAGATCGTATGGAAACGCAGAATATCCTTACCGATGATGTGCACATCGGCAGGCCAGTATTTTTTGAAATGCTCGGATTGCTCCCCGTAGGTCTTATCGGGATCGTAGCCGAGCGCCGTAATATAGTTGGAGAGCGCATCCAACCAAACGTAGATCACGTGCTTTTCGTCGAAGGTGACGGGAATTCCCCATTTGAAGGAGGAACGGGAAACGCAAAGATCCTGCAAGCCCGCCTTGAGGAAGTTGTTCACCATTTCCTTTTTGCGCAGCTCAGGCTGGATAAAGTCGGGATGCTCCTCGATATGCTTCATCAAACGGTCGGCATATTTGCTCATTTTAAAGAAGTAAGCCTCTTCCTCCGATTTGGTCAGATCTCTGCCGCAATCCGGGCATTTTCCGTCTACAGCTTGTGTCTCGGTGAAAAAGGATTCGCAGGGAGTGCAGTACCATCCCTCGTATTTGCTCTTATAAATATCGCCCTGCTCGTAGAATTTTCGAAAGATTTTTGCTACCGCATCCTCGTGATATTTGTCGGTGGTGCGGATAAAATAATCGTAGCTGGAATTCATCAAATCCCAAACGCCCTTGATCTCGCCCGCAACGCCGTCCACGTATGCTTTAGGTGTGATGCCCAGCTCATTTGCAAGGTTCTCAATCTTCTGTCCGTGCTCGTCGGTACCCGTACAAAAGTATACGTCCTTGCCACACATTCTTTGATAGCGTGCTACCGCATCGGACATAATTACCTCGTAGGTGTTTCCGAAGTGCGGCTTGCGCGAGGCGTAAGCAATGGCGGTTGTCATGTAAAATTTTTCACTCATAGTCTCCAGTTCCTTTCTGATTCCAAAGCCCGCGAATGGGCGGGCGGAAATATGATTCAAGGGATCGTGGGGTGTGTTCCCGTCTCCCGAAATCGCAAAATCAAGCTTTTACGGCTTACAAGATTCAGTCGGCGCTTCCGCATCGGCACAATCCAGAAAATACGCCACCAGCATCTTTGGAAATCCGTCCGCCAAAAGGAGCAGCCCAAAGGTCAGAGCTCCAAGAAGCATCTGCGGCAAATAGCAGAAAAAGAAGCGCAAGCCCCTGCCAAACCCGGTGGGATAATTTTGTTGCACGCAACGCTTGACCTCCCACCAAGGCAGATCCGGTGCGCGCATCCCTACGTACAGCGTAAAAAATGCATGGGAATACAGCAGCAATCCCCAAAACGCCTCTGCCGCCACCAGGACGCCGCACAGAATTTGAAACGGCAAAAACGGAGGCAAAAAGGTGGAAAAGACATAAACCGTTCCGCCGATGAACAGGTAGATCAAGGCGCCACGCCAAAACGTACTCCAGGAAAGCCGCAAGGCACGCGCATAGGCACGCCCGGAGGAAAACGCCCAAAACAGATCGGCAAGCACCGCACATTCTCTTGTTGCCACGCGGCAGGCGATCCAAAAGTTCCCTAACAGCAACGGGCAGGTAAAAAAGACCGACAACAACACTGCCAACAAGCATCCGATGCTCACAGCAACAAGCGTAAACGGCAAATCTGTAGGATAAAGCAAGCAGACCGCAGAAACGGCACTGAAGAGCATCCCATACATCGAGACGAACACAAGTGAGATCATCAATGCTTTGATCAGCAACAAGCGGTTTCCGTTTTGCGACAGCAGCTCTCCCGCTCGGCGTCGAATTGCCGAAAAAGGCGTTTTTTTCACGGCGTTCATTCGGTGCGACCTCCCTTCCGTCCTCTTTCAATCTGCTTCATTCTTATATTATACCAAATTTGCCGCGTTTTTACAATAGGTTTTTGAATTTTTTTATGTTGATTTATGTTGATTCGGACATGAATTCATTTTTTGTCAGAGCTTTTCCAAATCAAGCCCGCCAAGGCTTAACCTCCCGGTCAACACCTGCGCCGTATCGGACGGCATGAATTTTTCCACTGTGACGGTTGATGATCATCACATCCAGTACATTTTCGCTAACGGTACCCGGTACGCGCGCAAAAGGACTGCCGCCGTTATCCGTTAAAACCGCATCGCAATGGATCTCAAAATTGACACAACCGCTTGGCGAGATATAGGTATCGTCGATATGACCGTGCCCGCACACAGTAAGAAGCACCTCCCCCTGCGCGGCGGTAAAATCTGCTTTTACGGGAAACGAATCGGCTCCATCCCATGACATTGCCGAAAAGCATTTTCTTTGATTGTATGCCTCGATCAGGTCTCCGAAAATACAAGCCTTTGGAAACGCCCAGCGCAGCTCCCGATAAAACGGGGTGTGTCCCAAAACTACAACACCCCAATTTGCGGGAGTACGGTTCAAAAGAGAGAGGAACCATTCGATTTCCGTGCTCGAAATACTCACATCGCAGTTCCAAACACCCTTTTCATCGTGATAAGGAGTCAGAATTTCATTGGTATCAATTATGATATAGCGAGTTGCGGTATCCGGATGGTCAAAGTAGTAATAGGTTTTCCCTTCTTCACCGACAACACGCTCTGCTCCCACACGAAAAATCAGCTCGTACAACTCACGGTTGGATTTGACCGCGCCTGTGTTTGCGTATTCGAACAGCTTACCGTACATATCGTGGTTGCCGCGTACCATATAAGGCTTTGCAAAGGAAAAAGCATGTGCAAAATAATTGATATCCTCTACAAGGCTCCCGTCATCTGCCCATGCACTGACGGTATCCCCACCGTAGAACACAGTTTTAACACCGGTGTTTTGCAGAATCGAACGCAAAATCGGAACGGATGACATTCTGTTTTGGCGCACGTGCGCATCCGAAAAAAAGACGAACGCCTCACAACCATCCTGCTCGGACAGCAGCTTTTGCACTGTTGCATTCCGCTCTGCTACGTGTGCGGTGTAATAATCGGGCAAACGCTCCCATGCGGATTCGGGATACAGCGGCTCGTCGATCGGCTCATACATATATCGCGGCAAGCCTTTGGCAATCGCCCCATCTTTCAAAGCTTTATAATCGTATAAATTCGGCATCGTACACTCCTCCTGTCATAGATGATTCAAAAAATTTTGTGTGATCCTTTGCTCAAAAAGCGAGGGGATCGGTTTTCTGCTTTATTTTCGCATTATATCAAATTTTCTGTACTATTACAATAGGGTTTGTATTTTTTTTGCCGATTCGGGCAAAAATCCGAAAAAGATTTTCAAAAAGGAGGCAAAAAATTGGAAGCGGAAAACACAACTGCAAAAACACGGGCAAATGAAGTTTTGCAAAATGCTGCAGATCACCGCCGTATGGTTTTGCGGCACAGCTTTTTCAGCTATGCACGCGCGACCTTCCGCGAAACCGGCTTCTACGCGCTGTGGCAAAGAGGACTTGGCTATTTTCGCAGCTTTCGCGTCATTACGGTACTGATCAAAATTCTTGCCACCGTAATTACCGTTGTGGAAACCGGCGCACTGGTGTTGCTTTCCACCGTGCTGTTTTTGATCGTTCTTCCGCTCCTGATCGCACTGATGCTGGGGATTCTTTTGACCGCACTGTTGGAGTCCCGCCGAACCAATCGGATGCTGAAAGCAGAAACCGACGGAAAGCGCGTGGACGTTCTGTTTTTACCGACGCAGGACAGCACATTTTTCAAGGGCAATATTACTTCGCGTGCCGCCGACCCCAACTGCGCGGTAATCGTGGTCTCTCCCCATTGGTTAAAAACGCGCGGGCTGAATCCCGGCAAGTTTTACTGTACCGCGAGAAAAGAGGCTCCGCACGTGTATCTGGTCCGTCGGTATTATTTTTTCAGTTTGAAGAAGCGTGTACTCTCGCAATGTGAAACCGCATATTGGTATTAAAAGCGGAGACTCCGCAGCCTGCAGCATCTCCGCTTTCAATCATTCTGTTCTGTGAAATCAATCCAGCACCGGCAGGCAGAAGCGCGGTGTCAAGCCCGTAGATGCAAGTGCCGCATTGGCGTCCTTTTCGCTCATCGGTCGGCTGATCAGCGCAAAGGTTCCGCCCTCAAGGAATACACAATCCTCGGTGCCAAGCGCCGCCTTGGCTTTGGCGGCACAGCGTTGACAGCCCTCGATCAGATAGCATCTGCGGCAAACGTAGTCCTCACTGCTTGCCATATCCTCAGCGGTCGCCACACGCCATGCGGGGAGTCTGCGCTCGGACGCACGGTGCGAAAGGACGTCCAGAATATCTGCCACCACCGCACTTGCCGTGGGGAGCTTGCCGGCACCCGCACCGTAGAACAGCGCGCGCCCCAGCATATTGGCATCTACCAAAATTCCGTTGTACACGTCATCCACATGGCTGATGGGATTTGCAGCGGGAACCAGGAAGGGTGATACCAGAGCCAACACGCGGCCGTCGATTTTTTCGGTGTGACCGATCAGCTTGACCGCACAGCCGAGCTTGTCCGCCACGGCGGTGTGCTCCTGCGTAATTCCGGTAATTCCCTTGGTGGAGATCCGATTCGGATCTGCCAGAACACCAAACGCCAGCGCCGCCAAAATCACGATCTTGCGTGCGGCGTCAATGCCCTCCACGTCAGCGGTCGGATTTGCCTCGGCATATCCCTTTTGCTGAGCTTCGCGGAGCACGTCGGCAAACGCCGCCCCCTCGTTTTTCATCTTGGTCAGAATAAAGTTGGTCGTACCGTTCAAAATACCGCTGACCGACAGAATTTCATTGGAGGCAAGGTCGGTTTGCATGGGACGGATGATCGGAATGCCGCCGCCAACACTTGCTTCGAACAAATAGGATGCATGATGCGTGCGCGCGATCTCCAACAGCTCCGCGCCAAAGGTTGCGACAACCTCTTTATTAGAGGTCACTACGTGCTTGCCTGCCTCCAGTGCCGCACGGGTAAAGTCGTATGCGGGGTGTGCCCCGCCCATCATCTCGGCTACCAGCACGACCTCAGGGTCATTCAAGATCACATTGACATCGTGCACCACGCGATCACCAAGCGGATGATCCGGAAAATCGCGCAGATCCAAAATGTATTTGATGTTGACCTCATCGCCGCAATAGTCCGCGATCTGTTTGCGGTTTTCATACAAAACCTCCGCGGTGCCGCTACCAACAACGCCGAAGCCGAGAATTGCAATTTGTAACATGAAAGTATGCTCCTTCCGGGGAATGAAACGGGGCAGCGGAGTGCCTCCGCGATCCCTATATCCTATATCATACCACAAAATCTTCCAAATTGCAAACAAAACTATTGAAAAAATAAAAAAAATATGCTATACTTTAAAAAAAAGCGTATTTTTTACTGTTTTATCCGCAAAGGGGGGATTTTTATGCCATCCGCTTCCGCCAGAAACCTGAATAATATCAAAATTTTTGTGCTTTATCTGATGCGCAACATCAACTATCCGATGAATTTTGCCACCGTCAACGACATTGTCCGTCAAAACGACTACGTGATGTATCTGGATTTTGCCGAGGCATTTCACCAGATGCTGGACAGTGGGCTGATCTGCGAGGACGGGAAGGACGAGACCGGAGACACGCTGTATTCCGTTACCAAGCGCGGCGCGATGGTAGCAGAGGAATTGCACCGCGACATCCCCCCTGCGATTCTGGATCAGAGTCTTTCCTGCGCGCTTCGCTACCTCGATTTTCAGCGGCGGAGCATCACGGTAGATTGCACCTCCGAGCGGCGCGGCGACAACAGCTTTGATGTCACGCTGACACTCAAGGAGCAAAACAAGATCCTCCTCTCCACCACCGTGAACGTAGATTCCGAATACCGCTCTCATCAGATCCGCCAAGCATTTCGCGAGCGTCCCGACGTGATCTACCGCGGTATTATGGCGCTTCTGGCGGGCAAGGTAGACTTTTTATTTGACAAATAACTCAAATCCGAGCGGCATACGCTTTGCGGCGTGTGCCGTTCTTATCATATGCAAAAAAAGTTTCTCTTCAAAGTTCACAATCTTTTCGTCAATAAAATGGTAAAAATCACGAAGGATCGCCTTTTTGTTTGTTTATTTTTATGAATTTTTCATTCACATTTTAGTCAAAATATACGATTTTGCAAAAAATGGGCTGTTCATTTGAAAAAATTTGTGTTGACATTCCACAAAATTATGATATAATTAATTATGATAGATTTTCACCCTTCGAGAAAGGATCGCGCGCCCTATGAATCACAGCCAAAGCACCGACAGCACTCCCCTGCTCCTTGCCGCAAAATTGGGAGATCAATCGGCGTTCGAACGGCTTTTAGAGCGCTACTCTCCCTTGATCGACTCTATGACCTCCGAATTCGCACACTCGATATCGGGTGCGGAGTACGAGGACGATTTTCGTCAGGAGGCTTGTATTGCGTTTTTCAACGCGGTCAAGCATTTTGACGCAGAGCAAAACGAGGTGCAGTTCGGTCTGTTTGCAAAAATTTGCATCCGCCACCGTTTGGTGTCCTACCGCCGCAGTCTTCGCAAGCAAGAGCCAATGCTCAGCTTGGACGAGACGGTCACCTCACCGGAGGAGGAAAAGGATCCCTCCGCTTACGTGGAGGAGGAGGAAAACTATCAAGCGCTGTACCGTCTGATTGAGGCAACACTCTCTCCGTACGAAAATCGGATCTGGTGGCTGTATCTTTCGGGACGCACGGCAAAGGAGATCGCATTTCAGCTGGAAAAGGATGAGAGATCGGTGCAGAACGCCGTTTACCGCATCCGCAAAAAGCTGCGAACAGCGCTCCAAGAGCACATGCCCGAATAGCTTAATGAAAGCGTTGAGATTTCAAAGATGGCGGTGAAAATCCGCCGAGGGCGAAAAAAACAAATCCATTTTCAGGACAAAGAGAGGTTTACACAATGTTTCAGGACGAGAACAACGATGCAGTAGTAGTTGAAAAAGAGTATGTTGACGAAACACTTGTTTGCAAGGATTGCGGACAGGAATTTGTCTTCACTGCGGGTGAGCAGAGATTCTACGACGAAAAAGGATTTCTGAATAAGCCGAAGGCTTGCAAGGCTTGCCGTGATGCAAAGAAGAACGCAGGCAAGGCTCCCCGCGAGTACTTTACCGCAGTATGCGCAGATTGCGGCGGAGAGGCAAAGATCACCTTCCAGCCCTCCAGCGACAGACCCGTATATTGCAGTGCTTGCTTTGAAAAGAGAAAGAAAGCACAGGATTGATCTATCTGTATCGTTTGTGATTCATATAGAGCGTACGGTCGCGGCTTGCATCGGTTTTGATGTAGCCGCGACCGTATTTTTTGCAAATTGGCGGCAAATGATGCACTCTATCCTTTTTTTGTACAAAAAATATCAACAAAATGAATTTTTTTAACATTTTTTTAAGAAACTCTATTGACAAGATTCGACAACGGTGGTATAATGGGAAAGGTGATTATTTTGAAGTCGTTATGGTCAAAGTACGGGCACATTGTTTCCCTTTGCGGTGCGGTTGCATTTACCTATGCCATCATGCGCTTGTTTGGAATCTCCTGCCCGATCAAATTTCTGTTTGGCGTTTCCTGCCCCGGTTGCGGAATGACACGCGCGTTTCTGCGCGTTCTGCAGTTGGATTTCAGCGCAGCGTTTTACTACCATCCGTTATGGGTCATTATCCCGCCAACCGGAATTTTACTGTTTCTGTTCCGACTCAAAAAGAAAGAGACTGCGTTTTGCATTACGCTTGCGACCTTTTGCGTACTGATGTTCGCCGTTTATTTTTACCGAATGCTCTGCTTGCCACAGCAAATCGTTGTGTTCGCCCCGGAAAATAGTTTGTTTTCAAAAATCATCAGGTTCCTGTCCCGCGTCCTTTCATTTGAATGAATGCCAAATCGGCTTTCAGATAAAAAAATTTAAAAAGGAAGTAAACAACAATGAAACAACTCAAGACCAACCGCGGCTGGTTCAAGCTCCTCATCCTCACCACGATTACGTGTGGCATCTATGCATTCTTCCATTTCCACCACATGGCAAAAGACATCAACCTGGTCTGCCAGGAAGATGGCAAAAAGTCTGCAGGCCTGCTCAAATTCTTCTTGCTGTCGCTTGTTACCTGCGGCATCTACGCAATTATTTGGTGGTGCTCCACTGCAAACCGTATCAGAGACTACGGTAAGAGACATAACGTGAGCGGCGTTACAACCAGCTGCGTTTCCTACTTGCTGTGGAATACGCTCGGTCTGTTGCTCTGCGGCTTGGGTCCGATCATTGCTCTGGCTCAATATCTGAAGTCCTTGAACACCATTTGTAAAGACGCTATCATGCGTGAAGAATTAGAGGCACAGGCCGCCGCTGCTGCTGAGGCAAAGGCAACCGCTGATGCAAAGGCTGCTGAAGAAGCAAAAGCACAGGCTGAGGCTCAGGCTGCTGCACAAGCTGACATGATTGCACAGGCAGTTGCTGCCGCTCTGGCTGCTCAGCAGGCTCAGAACGCTCCTGCCGCTACTCCTGCAGAGGAAGCTCCCGCTACCGAAGAGGCTCCCGCAACTGAGGAAACCGAAGAGAACAACTAATTTACTGATTTTAAAAGGCATCGCAAACTTTGTTTGCGGTGCTTTTTTCTATGAATTTGGCAGTCTCTTCCCTTCATTTTGTCGTAAAAATTTGTTTTTTGTTGTAATATAGTATTCAAAACCGCAAAACATAGAATATAAAACCTTTAAATTTGGTAAAACCTATTGACAAACGGTTTTTGATATGATATACTAATAGACAGTTTTGGAAAAGGAGTGTAAAAACATGAAACGTACAAAATTGGCAGACCGCATTCTGCCCAACTATACAAGCGGCGAAGAAATCTTCAATATGGTATCGCACATCGTGGGCGGTGTGCTCGGCATTGTAGCTCTGGTATTGGGCGTGGTCTTTTCGGCTCTGCACAACGACGCGTGGGGCGTGGTTGGTTGCTCGATCTACGGCGCTACGCTGATCCTGCTGTACTGCTCCTCCAGCATCTATCACGGTCTGCGCCACAAAACCGCAAAAAAAGTCATGCAGGTCATCGATCACTGTACCATCTATTTTCTGATCGCAGGCACCTACACACCGATTTTGTTCACTGCCATCCGCGAAACCTCCCCCGTTTGGGCTTGGATCATCTTTGGTATCGTTTGGGGCTGTGCCGCGCTTGCAACCGTGTTTACGGCGATCGACCTGAAAAAGTACTCTAAATTCTCCATGGCTTGCTATATCGGCATGGGCTGGAGTATTCTTCTTGCCTGGCAAACCGCACTCGAAGCCATTCCCTTCCCCGGCTTGATGTTCATTTTGGGCGGAGGCATCGCCTACACGGTAGGGGCTATCATCTATGGTATTGGCAAAAAGCACCGCTATATGCACTCGGTGTTCCATTTGTTCGTCCTGCTTGGAAGTCTGTTGCAATTTTTCGGGATCTTCTTCTATATCATTTGATTCAAATGCAAAAAAAGCGGAGAATCCACGCGTTTCGCAAACGCCGGAGCTTCTCCGCTTTTTTTTATTTTTCTTCCGCAATCCGCTTACGCAGCAGTTGTTTTACCCCTGCAAGCAAAGACGGCGCATTGATCACAGCAATCACCACCGTCAGCCCAAGCGTCCACCAGAATCTGCCGCCAATGTCCAGCGTCATCACCGCCGCCGATGCAAACAGCAACAAAACGCTGACAATCAAGCGCGGCAAGCAAAGCCGAAAGCGAATCATCCGCGGGGCGTCGATCATCCGGACGATCATCACCAGCGCATAGCTTGCCAGCGTTGCCACAGCGGCGCCCAACGCCCCCATCAAGGGAATCAAGAGCAGATTCAAAATGATATTGGAAAGCGCGCCAACCAAAGCAGTAACAAAGGAATGCCCGCTCTTTTTGCGCACCAGATATACGGTGGCAAGGAAGGAAACGATTGCCTCCAGAGCCGCCGCGCACAAAAGGGTCGGCATATACCGCCAAGCCTCAAAATAAGCGCTGTTGAGCAACAGATCGGTCAAAAAACGGGAGAGCAAAATTAACCCCGCAGAGCCGATCATGATCACTGACAAAAAGCCGTCGAATACACGCGAATAAAACCGCCCGCATTCTTCCTCTTCCGAGGATTCCGCCACGGCAGAAAATTGCCACGCCTGCAAAAAAATGCCGGAGATCAAAGTCACGATCGTGGGGATCTTATACGCCGCCGAGTACAGCCCGTTGACGCTCTCTCCGCAAAAATAAGTGACCATCGAGCGATCCGAAAGATCGGTGATCAGCCAGCAGACCGTGGTGGGAATCATCGGCAGGCTGAAGCGCAGAATTTCCCACATGATGCGGCGGCTGACCTTGGAAATATGAAACACACGCCACAGCTTTGCACGCCAAAGCATGAAAAGCGAGGTCAAAACATTGCCAACCACCACCGACAGCACATATCCCGTAACGCCCAAGTCAAAGCAGAACAAAAACAGCACGTTGCACAAGACCGTCAAAACGGTGTTCAATATCCCCTGCACTGCAAACAGCGTGGTGCGGTCGGTCGCACGCAAATACTGCGCCATCACCGCCTGCACGTCGGCAAAAAGGACGTACAAAACGATCAGCCATACATATTCGCGAAAATAGTCAACCAGCAAAAGCAGAGGCGACAGGAACAGAAAACCGCCAAGTCCCAGCCCCAGCAACGCCATACTGCCGGAGAATACCGCTTCCCGATCCGCTTCCCGATCTGCTGCAAACCGAAAGATGCCCGTACTGACGCCCACGCAGGCAATCGGGATGAGAAAATTGGCAACGCTGGTAACCGTTTCTGCCGCGCCGTACTGCGCAGTGGTCAGCCACGCGGTATAAAGCGGCATCAGCAAAAAGACCAGCAGCTTGGAGCCAAATGTGCCAATGGCAAGGATCACGGTATTGGAAAACAGCTTTTGATAACGGTTCATTGATCTTCCTTATAGTTGGTTGCGGTATCCGCCTTGCCGTCTCCCGTGGTATCCACGTAAACGGTGTCAATTTTTCCGTTCCCGTCTGTATCTACAAATACGCGCGCACCGGGGGTATTCTGGTGCTTGCGCAAAGAAACGTACACTGTAATCAGATACACCACGCTCAAAGCAATGGTACACCACCCGGCAATGTCGAATAAAATGTCCAAAACACCTGCAGGTCCCAGCAGAATCAGCACCGCACCCAAAATCAGTCTGGGGAGCTCGGTTTTGATTTGTGCCGAGCGGTCCGCCGCCTGCAGAATTCTGACGATGGGCAAAATCAGCATATAAACACCCAGCAAAATCATCAAAACGCTGTTGTGCCAAAAGATCATCACAAATCCAAGCGCTACCGAAAGTGCCGAAAGCACCAGCTGTGTTTTTCCGGCAGGGGTTGCGTTCTCGGAGATTCCCTGAATCAAGCCGGGCAGGTTACAGGCAACGGTAACGATGCCCATAATTACAAACACGACCTTCAGCAAAAAGTCTGTTGAGATAGCGATCAGCAAAATGCCAACTAAAATCCCCAGCACGGTGTAGATCAGTGCAGTTGTCATTGTATTTTTAGAGTTGTTTTTTACGTTCATTTTTGGTTCCTCCTGATATGTTTTTTATATCCTCAAGGCTTTTCCTTGACGGATTGCAAGATCAACGGAATCGCATCGGGATGTACGTAGCCCTCCAAGGCGCTCCCCGCCTCCAGCAACGCGCGAACCTCGGTAGAACTGACATCCAGATGGTTATTTTTAGCATGGATCAACTCGGTGCGAAAACGCGGATTATGCGCCCGATTCCAATCTGCCATGCGCAATTCATAGCTATAATCCTTTTCGTCGCGCCAGCCCTTGCAGACCGCGTCGGCGCCAAGACGGTCGAATAAATCGATCAAAAGCCCCTTTTCGGCAATCACACGCACGTTGGATAGCCCCGCAACGGTACATTCGGCTATTTTGACGCGCATTTTCATATCGAATCGGTAGCGCTTGGCAGGATTGATCATCACGGCAACGATCACCTCGTCGTAGCGCTTTGCCGCATTGGCAACGATATCCAAATGCCCTAACGTCATCGGGTCAAAGCTGCCCGGAACAATCGCAAGACTCATATACTGCTCCCTTCGGTTTTAAAATAGTAACGCACGCCGCACCGTAATGCGACACACGCAGGACTTCAAAAAGATGCTCCTGCTTCGCGCCGCCCAACGCATCTCTCGCATCCGCTGTTTCGCAAATAATCTTAGAATCCTTGTGCAGATAACCACCGGAGTACAGCAGATCCAACGCACTCGGAACCAGCTTTTGCGCATAGGGCGGATCCAAAAACACCAGATCAAACGGTGCACATCCACGCAGGCGCTGCATCAGCAAGGTGCGATAATCGGTACAAATGATCTCGCATTGCGGCAACAGCCGCGTTTTTTCTGCATTGGTACGAATGATCCTGATCGCATTCTTGGATGCATCGCAAAGCACCGCCTGTGCGGCACCGCGGCTCAATGCCTCCAGCGCCAGTTGACCGGAGCCTGCAAACAGATCCAGCACCCTTGCCTCCTGCAATTCAAACTGCAGCATGGAAAAAATCGCTTCCTTGGTGCGCTCTG
Source organism: Clostridia bacterium (assembly GCA_017452665.1). Classification (GTDB taxonomy): domain Bacteria; phylum Bacillota; class Clostridia; order Oscillospirales; family CAG-272; genus UMGS1865. The sequence continues at coordinate 2,426 of JAFTLZ010000047.1, read as the reverse complement.
CCGTCGGGCGTGTCGTTTCTCCCTCCAAGGTGGCAAGCCGCACGCCGCGCGCCTTCCCCGTAATAATCCGCATCATTCTCTCTGCTTTCCTCTCTCACGCCGTTGTGTTGCTTCTTCCCGAAAATACCGCACGATCGCCTCGGCATCCTTTGCCGAAATCCCCGCCACAGCAGTAAGCTCTTCCTCGCCCGCCGATTTGATCGCCCCAAGTCCGCCAAACGCGGCAAGCAATTTTTTTGCCTTCGCCTCACCGATCCCAGGAATTTTGATCAGCGACGACGTTTTCAGGGTTTTGCGCTTGGCATTCTCCATTCTGCCAACCGTATAGCGGTGTACTTCCTCCTGAATTCGATAAATCAGCGAAAAAATCTCCTGCTCGCGCGCAATGCCAATCTCTTCGCAATCGGTACACAATGCACGCGTTTTGTGATAATCATCCTTTACCATACCAAATACGGGAATCTCCAGCCCCTTTTTCGCAAGCAATTCACGAACGGTGGAAACGTGCCCCCGCCCGCCGTCCAAAAGGATCAGATCCGGCAGCTTTGCAAAGGAGCCCGCCTCGTCGGAAAGATGCTCCAAGCGCCGCGAGAGCGCCTCCCGCATAGAGGCATAGTCATCGGTTCCCTCCACCGTGCGAATCCGAAAGAAACGGTAATCCGCTTTGCTGAACTTTCCGTTCTCGCAAACGATCATTCCGGCGGTCAGATGCTCCGAGCCAAAGTTGGAAATGTCGTACGCCTCAATCCGCTCCGGATAATTTTCCAAGCACAACAGCCCCGCAAGCCTTGCAAGCGTCCCCTCGTTTTTGTCAGTATCAATGCGATACAGCTTTGCACGGTCGGCGGCATTTTTGTCCACCATATCGCAAAGCGTGCGCAAAGAACCTCTCTCCGGTGTCCGCACCTGAATCCTGTGCCCCGCAATGCCGGAAAGATAGTTCGCGATCATCTCCCGATCCTCTTCTTCCAAGGCAAAGGAAAGCAAAATCTGCGACGGAATGTACTCCCGCGCCTTGTAATGCTCGCAAAGGAAGGTCGTCATGTCCTCCGGCTCCAGAATGCTGTCCGCACCGTATAAAAAGTCTGCCTTGTCCTGCAATACGCCCGAGCGGATATAAAACACCGACACGCAGGAGCAAACGTCATCCGAATACAGCGCAACCACATCCTGCTCGGTATCGGGGGACGCCACCACCTTTTGCTTTTGATTGATCCGCCCCAGCGCCTCCAACGTATCTCTGCAACGCGCCGCCGCCTCGTAGCGCTCCTCTTCGGCGTAAGCGTACATCTGCGCTTCTAACGCTTTTTTTACATCGTTGCTCCTGCCGCTGAGCAAATCGACCGCGTGCCGAATATTTTCACGGTATTCCTCAGCAGAAACCTGCCCCGTGCAAACGCCGCAACAGCGGTGCATCTGATAATAAATGCAAGGACGCTCCTTGCCGATATCCCGTGGGAATGAGCGCGAGCAGGTTGGCAGCTGCAACACGCGGGAAAGCAGCTCGATCAAAGCATACGCCGTCCCGGAGCCGGAATAAGGTCCAAAATACTTTGCTTTGTCGGAATCTCTTCTGCGTGTAAAAACCAAGCGCGGATACTCCCCGTCGGTGACCTTGATATAAGGGTAGGACTTTGCATCCTTCAAGCGGATGTTGTATTTGGGTGTATACTGCTTGATCAGCGTGTTTTCCAGTGACAGTGCCTCCATCTCGTTGTCGCACAGATAATAATCAAAATCCACAACCTGCGAGACCATTCGCGCGGTTTTGATATTTTTTTCGCTGTTTTGAAAATACTGCGACACGCGGTTTTTCAGCTTACGGGACTTTCCAACATAAATCACCTTTCCCGCCCGATCGCGCATCACGTATACGCCGGGACAAAGCGGCAACGTATTTGCTTTTTCCAACAAGCGTTTAACAAGCTCTTCTTTTTGCGCCATATCCGCCCTCCCCTGCGTTTTCTTTCCATCGGAACAAAAAACGACGTGACATCCGGAATCGGTCATTCCGCTGACGCACGCCGCTTTATGCTCTTTCAAATTCAAGCTTCCGAGAAGCCGCTGTCAACCAGCTCAACCAATCCCGCAATGGCAGCGTTTTCATCCTGCCCATCCGCAATTAGGGTAACCGTCATTCCCTTTGCAATGCCAAGAGACAAAACGCCCAAAAGGCTTTTCGCATTTACCTTGCGGTCATCTTTTTCGATCCAGACAGATGCCTTGTAGGTATTTGCTTTCTGAATAAAAAAGGTGGCTGGTCTGGCGTGCAGACCGCTGTTGTTGGTAATGACGACGTCGCGTGAAATCATATGCGTTCGCTCCCTATCTTCAAAATGAACCGCCCGAATATCCGTCGGACTTTATTACTTATAAATAGTATATCAAAATCTTTCGTGAAAATCAATAGTCATTCTATGGGATTT
>JAFTLZ010000046.1 GCA_017452665.1 Clostridia bacterium | reverse complement strand
TTGATTTCAGATGTAATATGAAACAATCAGACAAGAACCTCGCCGTAAACTGTGCCAAACGCGCAAGCGGCATTGCACTCGTCGGTGTCAATGTGCATTGCAAGCGCAAACTTGGGGCTGACGCGGCATACCACATCATCAAAGATCAAGGGGCGAGCGGAGTCGATGCGAACCTTTACAATTTGCTTGTCCTTCACGCCGAACTTTTCGGCATCCTCGGGAGTCATGTGAATGTGTCTCTTGGCAATGATCACGCCCTCGGTGATCTCAATCTCACCTGCGGGGCCTACCATCTTCAAGCCGGGGGTGCCGACAACGTCGCCGCTCTCGCGGACGGGAACCTCCTTCAAACCAAGGGTGCGCGCATCGGAGAAAGACAGCTCAACCTGATTTGCCGGGCGCGTAGGACCGAGAACACTGACAGCCAGCGTGCCCTTGGGGCCAACCAACGCGATCTTATCGTTGCCTGCCGCGTACTGACCGGGCTGGCTCAACTCCTTTTTCACCGTCAATTCGGCGCCTTTTCCGTACAGAATCTCCACTGCCTCTGCGGTCAGGTGGATGTGTCTGGCGGATGTTTCAACCAGAACTTTGTTTTCCATAATCTCAGAACCTTCCTTATACAAACTTATATTTTGTGTGTTGACACGGATGGACAAACACAATACTCCATACTCTATATATTATAACATAAAATTTTGCACTTGTAAAGTGTGTTTTTTCAATTTCTGCTTACATATCCAAAAAAATCTGGGGTATAATAATCAAAAACGCAAAAAACATTTTGTGCGGAGGAAACCAAATGAAAAACGAGACCGCAGACAGATCCGAAATCAAGAAGCAAAAGGAAGCGGAGGAGACCCGACAGCTCCGTTTGGAAAACATTGCCAATGGCGGCGGGAGCGTAGCCGAAAATGCCCGTGAGCGCTTTCAGTGCATCTCTATCATCGGTCAGATTGAGGGACACTATTTTCTGCCGGAGGGGCAAAAGGCGACCAAGTACGAGCAGATCATCCCGCTCTTGACTTCGATTGAAGAGAGCGAGGACGTGGACGGGCTCTTGGTGATCTTGAACACCATGGGCGGTGACGTGGAGGCAGGGCTTGCCTTGGCAGAGCTGATCGCATCCATGACAAAGCCTACGGTCTCCTTGGTGTTGGGCGGGGGACACTCCATCGGCGTACCGCTTGCCACGGCGGCAAAGCGCTCGCTGATCGTTCCGAGTGCCACCATGACACTGCATCCTGTCCGCATCAGCGGAATGGTGGTGGGCGTTCCACAGTCCTTTCACTATATGAGCGAGATGCAAAAGCGGATCATCACCTTCATCTGCAACCACTCTCGCGCCAATGCCGAAACGGTGCAAAAACTGATGATGCGCCCCGACCAGCTTGCCACCGATTGCGGCTCTATCATCGAAGGAAGGGAAGCGGTGGAATACGGTATCATTGACGAGGTGGGAGGATTGGACCGCGCGCTGGCGCTCTTGCGTGAAATGGCGTCCAAAAAAACTAAAACGCACGAAAATCCGGAGAAAATATAGAATAAGAACTATTCTCTTTTTAAATATTTTATTTGATGTCGAAAATAAACATCGCTTTTCGGAAAAAACATTTTATGAGAGTATTGAAAGTAAATATAAAATATGATATAATAACTATATCTGTGTTTTCCGGCGAACCTGCCGGATCAATTTCAGCTCACAGCAAATTCAGAGCAAAACCGTTGCCGAAACCGCCATCCGCTGCACCGAAAGCGGCTTGTCAAAGCACAAGCTTTTTCGATTTGCAGGCGTGTATGCGGCAGGTACGGAACGGTAAGGAGGAACTGTTTGAAAACCGATATGAAGCTGCGCTCCGGCGCCACCATTCCGCACATCACCTATTCCGATGCGGAGAAAAAGAATTACCTGACCCGCAACATTCTGAACAAGATGCACCTGATGCCCGTGGGGGATCCCGCCGCCTTTGACGAAAACGAAGACGGCAGCATTACATACTTTTTTGATCCCACCCGCGTGGTGGAGGCGCCGCCCGAGATGTGGTATGCCCCCACGCAAAAAAGCGAGACGATGGAGCTGGAAAGCGGTGCCGTCATCTCGCGTATGAGCACCAAACGTGCGGCGTCCTGCGGCTACTATACGCAGGAGCGTCTCTCCCAGATGAATTACGACGTCATCGAGGAGCCCGTGGCGTACACGCTGCGCAACGATAAGAGCATCATCTACTTTTACGACAAAAAGACCGCCGTCCGCCGCCCCTTGATGTGCGTGCAGTGCGGCAAAGAGATCCGCTACCGGCGCAAGCTGTGCCAGGGCTGCTTTGCACAGGATCTGGCGGTTCGCCGCGCTGAGGGAGACCTTTACCGCAGCGAGCACTATCATATGAGCCGCGACCGCGTGCTTTTCTTCGATCTGGAGCTGACGGGTGTTTACGAGCACGACGAGATCCTCTCCATCTCCATCACCGACGGAAACGGAAAGATCGTCATGAATACCCTGGTCAAGCCCGCACACAAAAAGAAATGGAAGCAGACCGAAAAGATTCACGGCATCACGCCCGAAATGGTTGCTGACGCGCCGCTTCTGGACGATCTGATTCCCACCATCAAAGAGATTTTTGCCAACGCGGACGTTCTGATCGCATACGGCGTCTCCACAGATTACAGCCACATCAAGTACATTTACGATACGCAGGCAGAGCGTGATGCTCTGCACCGCAAAACGCGCTGTGCGGCGCTGGAATTTGTCCGCTACCGCTCGGAGCACTACCCCGATATGGTGCACGCGTCGCTCAGTGACGCCATGGCACTTCTGGAGATCGAATGGGACGGCGTTGCGCACACATCTATCGCGGATACCGTTGGCTGTGCCAAGGTCTGGGAAAAGCTGTTCCCCAATTATTATGAGGCGTGAGGTTTGCTATGGATAAATTTTTTGGTTTGGATAAGGCTGCTTCCTCCGATGGGAATGCGGCACTGCTTGTTACGGTGCACGACGACGTGGAATGCAACATTCTTTGCAGCATTCTGGAGGAGGAGAAGATCCCGCATTTGGTCAAGGACCGCGGAACCGGAGAGGTAATGCGGATTCTTGCGGGATACTCCATGTACGGCAGTGATATTTTCGTGCCCAAGGAATATCTGGAGCAGGCGCAGGAGCTGTTGGAGGCTTACCGCAACGGCGAGGTCTGCGAGGATGCGGAGGAGTTTTCGGAGTCGGACTCCGAGTCTGACGAGTAAGGAGAGAGACCCGGTATGAAAGAGATTTTACTTTGCAAATACGGCGAGATCGTCCTGAAGGGAAGCAACCGCCGTTATTTTGAGGACGCGTTATGCCGCACTCTGCGGTTTCGCGCAAAGCATTACGGCAATTTTGAGATCACGCGTTCGCAAAGCACGCTGATCATCGAGCCGCGCGACGAGGATGCGGATCTGGACGGAATGTTCGAAACGGCGTCCAAGGTGTTCGGCATCGTCGGCATCAGCCGTTGTGCGGTCTGTGAAAAGAGTATGGATGCCATCGAGCGCACCGTGCGCGACTACATCCCGCAATTTTTGTCGGGCAAACAGAGCTTTAAGGTGGTGGCAAAGCGCTCGGATAAGCGTTTCGTGCTGGATTCCATGCAGATCGCCGC
>JAFTLZ010000045.1 GCA_017452665.1 Clostridia bacterium | reverse complement strand
CAAATTTGTGCAATATTACAAATTGAATATCTTTGGTCTACAGTCTGAACATCCCACGATGTGGGATGCCCTCAAGAATTTTATGAAGCATTTTGTTGATGAGTTCCCCGCGGAACGCCGACGAAGGAGGCTTCCGCCAAGACCGCGCGCAAACGCAAATGCTGAAAATTTGGATATCTGCGCGCGTTTGGGTTCAGAATCCCACCAAACCCTTGTAGAACATCCCACGATGTGGGATGCCCTCAAGATTTTTCAGACCGTGGACAAAAGGACATATGAGTAGCAAAATGTACAACAATCTCTCACCGCTTCGCGAGTTAATTTGCTTGCAAATTTTCTCCCGCTTACACAGGGGGATTTACACTACCAATAAAAAAAGCGCCTCACGTTCACGTGTTGCGCTTTTTGTTTGGTTTAACGGAAATTACCGTGTTCGCAAACTCCTTCATTCGAGATAGAAGCAACCGCACTGATGTGATTTTTCAATTCACACATCATCAGAGTGGTTTGCATAGGCATGGTCCAATTCTTTTTCATAGTCGTCACCCACTATTTTAACGGAATTTACCGTTTTCACAAATCCACTCGTTAGAGATAGAAGCAGCCGCACTGATGTGATTTTTCAATTCACACATCATCAGAGTGGTTTGCGTAGGCATGGTCCAATTCTTTTTTGTCATAGCCAATTCATCCTTTTTTGTCGTTCGAAAATTTCTTCAACCGCTCTCTCAGCGTGTCAAAATATTTTCGATTCAGACTGTAATAAATCAATTTATTCTCGGTGCGAATTTTCACCGCACCGCTGCGGGTCAATATCGAAATGTGATGGTAGGCGGTAGATCCCGAAAAGTTGAAGGTCTTTTCCAAATCCTTGCAAGGTACTTCGTCCCGCTTCAAAAGCAATTCCAAAATCTGCATCCGGTTTTCCTCACGCAACGCATCGCACATATCGGCAAGTGTATGCCCCTTATTACCGTTTGCAAATTCATCCATGAATGTTTTATAATCATATCCTAAAACATATATTGCACCATCATTCACAAAAGATAGCGCCATATGATATTTATGCAACAAACAAAAAGATAAGTATAATACTTGATCAGAATTATTCAGAAAGCTAATATCCTTTTCATATTTCACGGGCTTGCAAAGGAGTTCAAAAGTCGTGCCGTTATGGGCTTCAATAATTTTATCATAGTTGTCTTTGTAATAAGCCGACAACAGGATTTCCTTTTCAATCAGCTCATACTGAAGTGCCTGAAGGTAAGGCGCAGGATTGATGAAAAATTCATAAAGCTTGCTTTTTTCATCTCCCGAATAGCTCGACTCCTTGATGCACGAAAACAACTTTGCATTCGAAGAAATGCACTCCGCGATCTCATCCTCCGACAAATCGCTCAGATAAAAGCGGATCATATTCTCCATCAACTTGTCCGTATCCGACAGCAAATTTTTAAAATATTTAAAATTAAAATCAGTAGCAAACTGCTCCTTGTAGGGATCCAGATAATATGTTGAAATAAAGCAACGGTCGCTTCCCAAAGTGTGGTAAAAAACGTAAAGATCCTCCGAAATATCGCCAAAATGCTCCAAAATTTCCTTCAAATATTTCACGTTTTCTTCTTTGTTCTCGTCCGCGGCAAGGCTGTCAATGCACTCCTGCATGTTGAACTTCAAGTAAAACAAATAATTTAGGTCATAAAGAAAACCCGGCTCTTTCAAAAGTTTCATACTAGGCATTTTTCCGTCCTCCTTTCTTATAAAATTTCTAAACAAAGTATATCATAAAACCCCAAAAAATTCAAGCCCTTTTTCAATATTTTTTTAATTTTTTTAAAAATTCAGCTTGCTGACAAAGTACAACTTTAAAAATGTCGTTGGTAAAATGAAAAAGTTGATAGAGCCTTGGATAGAATTGCAAAATTCCTTTGTAGATCCCGATGCTTTGCATCGCCCTCCCTTAGGTCGGGTTCGACCGGTGAGCTTGCGAGCCTTCTCACAGATGATATGTGGAGCGGATGGGGTGGTGGTACCCAGCCGCTCGCGGGAGCTATTGTTATTGGTGTGCGCTCGGAATAAAGTTTGGTGTGAAAACGAAAGAACGAGGCAGAAACTTCCCTGCCTCGCCTATCTTATTAATCGTTGTGAAAGTTTTGAAGGGGCTTGGGGAAACTTTTTCAAAAGTTTCCCCAAAAAACGCATCCTTTTTCAAAAGTCCCCCACAAAAAACGCGTCCTTTTTCAAAAGTCCCCCACAAAAACGCGTCCTTTTTCAAAAGTCCCCCACAAAAAACGCGTCTCTTATTCTTCCATTTTGGTCATTTCGCGCTGTGCCATTACAAGACCGTAATAAATCCCCTGCTTTTCCATCAGCTCGTCGTGCGTGCCAACCTCGGCAACACCGCCCTTATCCAGCACCACAAGACGCGTTGCGTTGCGGAGCGTAGAAAGTCGGTGTGCAATGGCAATCGTCGTCCGCCCGGAGGAAAGCGCCGCCAAAGCATCCTGAATCAGCTTTTCGGTCTCGGTGTCAAGAGATGCCGTCGCTTCATCCAAAATCAAAATTTTGGGGTCGTGCAACAACGCCCGCGCAATCGAAATGCGCTGTCTCTCACCCCCCGAAAGCGTGTGCCCGCGCTCCCCAACGTAGGTGTTGTAGCCGTCCGGCAACCGAATGATAAACTCATGCGCACCTGCCGCCTTCGCCGCACGAATCACTTCCTCGCGCGTGGCGTTCGGCTTCGCATAGGTCAGATTCTGCCAGATCGAGCCGGTGAACAAAAAGTTCTCCTGCAAGACCACACCCATCTGCGAGCGCAGATTCTCCTGCGAAAGTTCCCGAATGTCCACACCGTCAATGCAAATCGAGCCCTCGTCCACGTCATACATCCGCATAATCAGGTTGATCAAGGTCGATTTTCCAACACCGGATTTTCCAACCAGACCGATAAATTCGCCCGGACGGATGTGCAAATCTACGTCCCGCAGAACCTCGCGCGCGTCATCATACCCAAAGGAAACGTGATTGATGTCAATGTTTCCTTCAATTTTAAAAAGCGCTTCCTGCTTTCCGTTTTCCACGTCCACCGTTTCGTCCATAATCTCGTATACACGTGTCAGCGACGTCATCATGTGCATAAACTGCCGCGGGAAGTTCATCAAAGCCATCAAGGGGCCAAAGATCATCCCTGCATAGGACGAAAACTGCGACATCTCGCCCGCGGTCATCGTGCCCTCCAGCATACGGCTGCCCACGTAATACAGCAGTACGTATTCACCGATTCCCATCAAAAAATGCAGCATCGGCATCAAAAGCGCCCAAATCCGCTCCAGACGCAAATGTACGTCGCGCTCCTGCCCCGCCATATCCACGTAGCGATCCTCTTCCCGCTTTTCCATTCCGTAGGACTTCACCACGCGGATACCGGAAAAGATATCGTGCAAAATCGCGTTGGATTGGGAGTTCATCTGCCACGAGCGGTTGAACAATCCCCGCATCAGCCGCCAGAACAAGCGAAATGCCAACACAACCACCGGCATGGGCAACAAAATCAAAAGCGCCATCCGCCAGTCGTAAAAAAACATCAAGCCGCCCACCGTCAAAAGCATCAACAGCTGTGCCAGCAGATCCGGCATTCGGTTGATCAAAAAGGTTTTAATCTCCCGCGTATCGCCGTTCACCCGCTTCATCAGCTCACCGGAGGTGCGAAGCGAAATTTTGGCAATGGAAAGCTGCTGAATCTTTTCAAAGACCATATCGCGCAACCGGACAATCAGATTGTTCCCCGCAGTCGTCAAAAAATAGCCTCTGAAAATCGCAATCACACGGCGCAGAATGTTCGCCCCCAGCAGCGAGAGTACCACCGCAAAAAAGCCCAGCAAAAAGCCGTTGTCCACCACCGCACCGCTTGTGTTCTGAATGTAATCGTCCACCATCACGCGGTTGATATACGGCGTCAAAACGCTGACTCCTGTGCCCAAAAAGAAGAACAGCAACGAGAGCGCAATCCATTTCCACTCCCGCTTTGCCAGCCCCATCAATCGGCGCAAAGCCTTGGTTTTGGAGGCACAGCGAGGGCAGGTGTGCGTTCCGCGCGGAAAGGGCTTGCCGCATTTGGGACATTGCGCCACTGCGGTCAGCATTCCGCTTGGAAAATTCGTATTTCCGTAGCGCAAAAAGTAGTTGATCCGCTTGACAGATTGCGCCATGCTCGCCTGCCTGCGGTTGTCACTGCGTGCAAACAGAATGTGCTCACCGTCGCTTTTTCGGATGTATTCCGCAAAAACGCATCCCACACCGTTGAAAACCTGCAGCTTTTCAATATTCTCAAGCTTCTCGGTCAGCTCCAATTCCTTTTCCCGATACACGCGTAGCTCCTGCCGCGTTGCAATCACGGTCATACGAGCGCGCTTGTTTGGCTCCAGCGGATCCAGCTCGGCAACAAACAGCCCCACAAAATCCGCATCCGTAAGCGTCGGATCCAGCTTTTGCGCCGCGACAAGAAGCCGTGTTTGATATTCCTTCATCGCGCACCTCCTTACAGATAGAGCTCGATCTTTTTGTAGCTCTTCCGATCCAGCGCACCGGTATCCGGAATTTCAAAGCGGTTTCCGTTCACGTCCACCAAAATAACGCGCGTTTCGCCCGCGCGCACCATACTGCGGTAGGTGTCGTGCAAGGTAAAGCTGACCTCCCCTTCTGCGGTTTGTACCTTCCAATAGGAAAATCCGTAGCGCTCCTTCACACTGATGATCCGCTCGATCACAGGTGAATAATAGCGTCGGTTCAGCTCGTCCACAATCATCTGCCGCATAGGTCCTTCAAATAGCTCCACGTTTCGAATGATGCCGATCTCCTGCTGTTCCTCGTCCAACACCGAGATAAATTCCCATTGCAGCTCAAACGGAAACTGCCGGCAAAGAAAAGCACGCTGTTCCTTTTCGCCATACTTGATGTATAAAAAATTGTTTTTGATGAAAAATTCCGTATTTTCGGGCGTCAGCCATACCGTGACCGAAATCTCCGCCAGTGAGCGATGCTGCTCCGGAGGGCGGCCGTGACCGTCCGGTCGGTGGCCTCTGTCTCCAAATCTCATCTGTCCCATACTCAAACTCCTCCTTTTCCTTATTCGCTGATGCCGGCGCTCTTCAAGGCTTCCGCCTGCAGAGTAAACAGCTTTTTGTAAATGCCGTCCTCGCGCGCCAGCAGCTCCTTGTGCGTCCCGCGCTCTGCAACCTTTCCGTGCTCAATGACAATCAACTCGTCGGCGTCACGCAGGGTCGAAAGCCGATGCGCGATCATAATCGTGGTTTTCCCCTTGATCAGCTCTGCCAATGCCTCCTGAATTCTGCGCTCGGTTCCGGTATCCATCGCGGCGGTTGCCTCGTCCAGAATCAGAATCTTCGGATTTTTCAAAATGGCACGTGCGATCGACACACGCTGACGCTCACCGCCCGACAGATCCTTGTAGCCAAAGCCGATGCGGGTATCGTACGCATCCGGGAGCTTCATAATAAAATCGTGTGCCCCCGCGCATTTCGCTGCGCGAACCACCTCTTCAAAGCTCGCATCCGGCCGTGCATACCGAATGTTATCCAAAATCGAACCGATGAATAAATAGGTCTCCTGCGAAACGATGGCAATGTTGCGGTAAAGCGTGGCAAGCTCCAAGTCCTTGACCGGATATCCACCTACGCGAATCTCTCCCTCCTCTGCGTCGTACAAACGCATCAAAAGGTTCGCCAGCGTGCTCTTTCCCGCACCTGTGTGCCCTACGATTCCAAGAATCTTTCCGTCCGGCACGTCAAAGCTGACGTCGTCAATGATCTTTTTGCCTTTCTGGTAAGAGAACGAAACGTGTTCAAACTCCACACTGCCGCCAAGCTGTACCGGGCGTTCGGGATTCTCCTTTTCACTTACGTCGGGCTGCGCGTCCATGATCTCAAACAAGCGTTGCAGAGCATTCGAGCAATCGGCAATCTGGTCCGAAAAGCTTGCGAAAAACTCCAACGGAGAGGAGATCATATTCATGTAGGCAATGTAGGTCAAAAGCATTCCGTAGCTCATTCCGCCATAACCGGTAATCACCATCCAGCCGCCCACGCCCCAAACGATGATGTTTCCAAGATGTAAAATCTGATACAATGCAGGCCACGCATAATTGGTAAACAGCGAGAGCGTTTTTTCACTGTCTGCCAGGTTGCGGTTACGTACGGTAAAGCGCCCGATCTCCGCACGCTCGCCCGCAAACGCCTTGACCACGCGCATCCCGGAGAAAACGTCGGAGAGAAAGGAATTCATCTGCCGTGAGTTGGAATACCGCTTGGCGTGCAGCATTCTTTCATGGTGAAACAGCTTGCGCACCAGCAGGAAAAAGATCGGCACCGTGACCAAGGAAAGGAACGCCAAAAGCGGCTGGATGACAAACAGTAGCACCACAAGAATTACAACCTGCACAATGTTGATCAGCAAATAAGGAACGCTGTTGCAGAAAAAGTTGTAGATCGTGTTTGCATCCTCGTTGACCTGCGTCATGAGTCCCCCCGTCTGCCGTCCTGTAAAAAAGCTCAGCGACAGCCTTTCAATGGCGGCAAAGGTGGTCTTTTTCAGGTCGTACCCCACCTTTGCGGCGGCATACGAGGTCACGTAATTGTTGATCATCGTGGAGAACATCTTCAAAATCGCCGTGCCGATAATCAGCCCCAGCACCAGTATCAACTCGCCCGCAAACTGCCCCGTTCCGTAAATGACCTCGTCATAAAAGAATCCGCTGGACAAAAACGGTGCCAAAATGCTCATTGCGGTCAAAAAGATCAGCGAGAGCACTGTAAGAATCAACTGCGTACGATAACGCACCAAAAAGACCGAAAAACGGCGGAACAGCTTGCCCTTTTCCATACAATGCGGGCAAACGCGACGGTTCAGGTCGGGATAACGCAGACCGCATTTCGGACATTGCTTTGCGGTCGGATCATCCTTCGGATCCACCTCAAAGCTTTCCCCTTCCGCAATTTTTTTCGCATATTTCGCAAACAACGACATGGATTCCTTGCAAAAGTTGGTAAAGCATGCCAGCAAAATCAGCTCGCCGCGCTCCCGTTTTTCCGGCTCCCCGCCATTTTTTGGGGGCTCGGAGGGAGTGGAGGGAGTTTCCTCATCCGCCAGCTTGCGACGCGCGGTCAAACGCCCCGCCGACAGCAGCTCCTCTACGCGAAAACCGTTCAGCTCCCGAATGGGATATGTATCAAACGCATGCTCGCTCCAAATACTATTCAGGGGCAAAGCTTTTGTCTTTTTTCCCTCTTGCTTGACCAGCGTCACAATCCCGGACATCAATATCAGTGCATCCGACGTAGCAAACAGATAAACGTCGCCCACTGTCAGCTCCAACGTGCGGTCGGCGTGTGCGGCAAGTAAAATTGCGGATTCGTCGATCCCGCGTTCCGTCAGCGCACGCATTACCGCATCCGGTATGCGATCAATTTCAAACATACGAATCACCTCCTTGTGACAGTAAAAAAGTCTCTTCACAGTTCAAAAGCACCGCCACAGATTGTTTATGTACCCTCCCGCAGGAGGGCGCCTCAGCGAACCTGATTCTCGTCGCGGCGATTTTGATTCTGCTCGTTCTTGTTTTGATTCTGATTGTTTTTGTTCTGGTTCTGGTTGTTCTGATTTTGATTGTTCTGGTTCTGATTGTTCTGGTTCTGATTGTTTTGATTCTGGTTGTTACGGTTGTATTGATTTTGATTGTTTTGCATCATTGTTACTCCCTTTCAGTATTTGGAATGACAACGTCAGTATGCGCAAAACAGTCAGTGTTTATACGTCCGCTCCGAAGAAAATTGCAGCTGCAAATGCTCCAGCACGCGAAACAGCAGCGAAACCAAAAAGCCCACAGCAACCGCCGACAAAATTAGCGCCGGCCACCAAAGCCACGGCACCTGTAGCTGCAAAACCGACTCAACCGCATTTGCCGCCGCCGCGGCACAAAACGAAGCGAACGTCAAATAGGTACGTATCCAAAATCCTTTATGCAACCGCTCAGTCGCGCGCTCGGATACCAGTCGACTCTCCTTAGATACTCCGTCATAACGAATCGCCGTGTGCTCCGTAATCAGCTGTAGTATCAGGCGCAGTAAGCACCAAAACACCGCCAATGTCGCGGCAGACTCTACCGCCTCCAGAATACGCAACAGCAAAAACTGACGGTACGCCTCGGGATAAAACGCAGACGCCTCCGGCACGTAATTTTTCAAATAGACCGCACTGACAATCATCTGCCCCACACTCACCACCGACAAAACGGCACAGCTGCAAAACAGCGGCTTGCGATCCTGCGCATAGTCTCCAAGGGCAAGCACGCCAAGAAAGACAAAGACCGCACAGACGACTCCCGGTAGGATCAAAACGTAATCCATCCGCAAATGCGCCGAAAAGACCGCCCCCACGATCAAAAGCACAAACGCCAAGCGAAAACGGCGTAGCGTCAAGCGATTGGGGTTCACCAAAAGCTCCTCGGTGTACATTGCAGTCAAGGACTCGATCCACGGCTTGTCCCGCAAAATTGCGCAGGTCAAGCGGATCATGCGCACCAGCCATACCAAGCCAAACACCAGCGAGATCACCCCCGCCACGGTTCGAAACAGCTCAATATACGCATACCAATCAAATTTTGCGTTTTCCACCTCATATTCAAAGCTGATCAGCACCGCACATTCGGGCAAGGTCGAAAGAACCGATGACAGCACTACAAAAACACCCGAATAAGACGCCATCTGCTCGCACACTGTTCTGCCCTGCTTTTCGTGCAGCAGCTCACTTCCGCCGTGGTACTCCGCCAACTCATTCAAGCCCAAAAACAGCTCCCGATAGCCGACCACCATATAATAGCATTGGAAAAATGCCATCACAAAGGAGCACAACAGAATCAGCACCGGCATCTCATAAATATTCATTTCCGAGGCATTCCCCGAAAAAAATCCGTAACTGTACAGTTCAACCGCCAGTGCGCCAAGGCTGATGCAAAGCATGATGCGAACACGGCGTAAGCCATCGGCAATACGACCGTTCAAGTCTGCCACCTGGCGCATCGCAAAGTAAAGCAGAGCATACCCAATACAATCCGGCAAAACGTCCAAAAACGCCACCACCGGATGGAACAAAAACACCGCCGCGGGAATCAGCGCATACAATCCCAAGTATTTTTTGGATTTAAAATGCAAGCTCTACACCCTCCTTTTCTCTATTTTATCACACAATTCAAACATTCACAAGCAACCAATAGTTGATTCAACCATCGGTTGATTTTGCTGTGATATAAAGCTTATTTTTTTCTTCTTTTTTGATCTGTTTTGCCGTTCTTTTTCTCGTCAAGACGCCGTTTCAGTGCCTCGCCGCTCTGCCGTGCGCTCTCCCGCAATTCCCGATGCGTGCGGTCATAGGTATCGCCCATGCGGTTGATCCACTCAAAGCGCGAGCGCTTGGGGGCAACCTCCTCATCTCCCTCACGGCAAATGGACTTGTTGCAATTCAACAGCAAAAGCAAATTGAAGATCATACAAAGCAAATTGACCAGATTGGTCGCAAGCGTCAGATAGGGCAAAACGCTCTCCGGAATCGGCGTGGCGCAAACCACGTAAAGCATGGCGTATATGCCAACAAACAGCGTGTTCCGAATCGCCGTTTCGGAGATCTTCTTCAGTTCGATGCTATCCGCCAATCTGCGAATTCCGTAAAGCATGGCAAACTGGAAGAACACCAAAAGAAAGAATGTTAGCCAACTCATCACACTCCCTAAAACCGCGCCAAGCTCTCCATCTTGCCACGGCATCTTCACCAAAAACAGCGCGGAAATATCCTCTGCCCCGCGGTAGACCGCAACGGCAAACAGCGGCACCAACAGCCATCTCGCCCCCGCAAAGGCGGGATGATAGCGATTGAGCAAGGAAAGCCCGTAAAACATCAACCCAAAGCCCGCCAACAGAGCCAGCGATCCCACGTTCAGCGCCTGCACCGTAATATACAGCACGAAGGTAACAAGGTAGCCAAGCAAAAGACAACCAAATCCCATATCTGCCTCCGTCAGTCAGACGACTTCTGCGAACGCAGACAGCAGTTTTTGTACTTCTTTCCGCTACCGCACGGGCAAGGATCATTCCGCCCCACCGAGGCACCGTCCTTTACAACGGTCGTCCCCGCACGGCGAATGACAATCTTTTTCTTTGCGGGAGCGCCTTCAAAGCCCTCACTGATGGGGTTTGCGATCTGCACGCGCTGAATCGGTTGCGGACGCGGCATCACCGACAGAATGGAGCGTACCGTATTGCTTCGGATGTCCTCCACCATCGCGTCAAACAGATCCGCTCCCTGAATCCGATACTCGGTCACGGGATCGCGTTGTGCATAGGATTGCAAGCCCACAGTGCTCTTCAGTTCATCCATAATGTCAATGTGCTCGATCCACGCGGTGTCCACACTGCGCAGCAAAACGGCTCTTTCCACCTCACGGAAGGTCTCGGCGCCAAACAAAGCCTCTTTTTCCTCGTATCTCTGCAGGGCGCGCTCGCAAAGCTCCTCTGCAATCTCCTCGCGCTTCAAATGCTTGCGGGTATCCTCGTCATAGCGGAAGTCCTCCTCCGACGTCAAAAGACCGAGATAATGCGCACGCAGTCCGTCAAAATCCCAATCCGCCGCGCTCTCGCCGTGCAAATAGGTCTCCACCGTACCGTTCACCGTCGCTTCGATCATCTTGCGGATGGTACCCGAAATATCCTCGCCGTCCAGCACCTCACCGCGCTGCTTGTAGATCACGGTGCGCTGCTGATTCATCACGTCATCGTACGCCAGCACGTACTTACGGCGCTTAAAGTTATTATCCTCAATGCGCTTTTGCGCGTTTTCGATCGCTCCGGACAAGATCTTTGCATCGATCGGAACGTCCTCCGGCATCTTCAGCGCGTCCACCACGCCCTGAATCCGCTCCGCACCGAACAGGCGCATCAGATCATCCTCCATGGAAAGGAAGAAGCGAGATTCGCCGGGGTCGCCCTGACGTCCGGAGCGTCCTCTCAGCTGATTGTCAATGCGTCGGCTCTCGTGGCGCTCAGTACCCAGAATAAAGAGTCCTCCCACCTCGCAAACCTTTTTCGCCTCAGGCGCGATTTCCGCCTTGTATTTTTCCACGCGCTCGCGGAAGAGCTTGCGTGCCTCGGTAATCTCCTCGTCCTCACTGTCGGTAAAGCCCGCGCAGGCAGCAATCGCCTCCTCGGAAATTCCCATTGCGCGCAGATCCGCCTTTGCCATAAATTCGGGGTTGCCGCCCAGCAAAATATCGGTTCCGCGTCCTGCCATGTTGGTGGAAATAGTCACCGCACCAAGCTTACCCGCCTGGGCAACGATCTCTGCCTCTTTCTCATGGTATTTTGCGTTGAGCACCGTGTGCGGAATCCCCGCTTTTTTCAAACGGATGGACAGCGCCTCGGATTTGTCGATCGAAACCGTACCCACCAGCACGGGCTGTCCCTTTTCGTGGCACTCCACCACCTGCTTGACAATGGCGTTGTATTTGCCCTCCATACTGCGGTAAACCGCATCCGGGTGATCCACGCGGATCATAGGCTTGTTCGTTGGGATCTCCACCACGTCCAGGTTGTAGATCTCACGGAACTCGTTCTCCTCGGTCAGCGCAGTACCTGTCATACCCGAAAGCTTATGATACATACGGAAGTAGTTCTGGAAGGTGATGGTTGCCTGCGTTTTGTTCTCCTTCTGCACCTGCACGCCTTCCTTCGCCTCGATCGCCTGGTGAAGTCCGTCCGAGTAGCGTCTGCCCGGCATCAATCGTCCGGTAAAGGCGTCTACGATCATCACACCCTTTTCGTTCACCACGTAGTCCACGTCGCGGTGCATACAGCCGTGCGCCTTGATTGCCTGCTGAACGTGGTGCGACAGCGTCGCATTTTCGGCATCGTTAAAGTTTTCCACGCCAAAAAATGCCTCTGCCTTTTTCGCACCGCGAGAGGTCAAAATGGCGTTGTTTGCCTTTTCGTCCACGATATAGTCGGCGTCAATGGTATCCTGATCCTGCTTGGTGTCCATTTCCTTGATCACGTGCTTGCGCATCGTACGCACCAATCGGTCGGCGCGCTCGTAAAGATCGGTCGCCGTCTCACCGGGACCGGATATGATCAGCGGCGTTCTTGCCTCGTCCACCAGAATGGAGTCCACCTCATCCACGATCGCAAATGCGTGCCCGCGCTGAACCATCTGTCTCTTGTAGACCACCATATTGTCGCGCAGATAATCAAAGCCGTACTCATTGTTGGTTCCGTAGGTAATATCCGCCTCATACGCCTGCTTTTTCTCGGCGTGCGTCTGCCCGTGAACCACAAGCCCCGTGCTCAACCCCATAAATTCGTAGACGCGCCCCATCTCATCCGCGCCCACACGCGCCAGATAATCGTTCACGGTAACAATGTGCACGCCGTTTCCGGTCAGTGCGTTGAGGTATGCAGGGAGCGTTGCCACAAGCGTTTTACCCTCACCGGTTTTCATCTCGGCAATGCGTCCTTGATGAAGCACAATGCCGCCCAGAATCTGCACACGGAAGGGGCGCTTGCCAAGCACGCGGTCGTCCGCCTCGCGCACCGCCGCAAACGCATCCGGCAAAATATCGTCCGGCGTCTCGCCCGCGGCAAGTCTCGCTTTCAAAGCAGGCGTCACCGCCTGCAGCTCCGCATTGGACATTTTCCGATAGGTGTCGGCAAGTGCGTCCACGCGGTCTGCGATCACATTCAGCTTTTTGATCTGCCGTTGGCTGTAGGTTCCAAAAATTTTCGTAAACAATGACATGATAAAATCCTTTCTTGCCGCGCAAATGGCGCACGGTCAGCGGGAAAAATGATATTCAAAGTTTATTATACTATAAATTTAGATGAAAATATATTATATTTTGTAAATTTTATTCATTCCTCTTGCAGAAATGCAAAAAATATGCTATCATGTATGAAAAAGCAAAAAAGAAAGGTCGCAAATCTCCCATGAGCAAGATCAATATCGTCCTCCACGAACCCGAAATTCCGCAAAATACAGGCAACATCGCACGCACCTGCGCCGCTACGGGCGCCTCGCTCCATCTCATCCGTCCGCTCGGCTTTGCGATCGACGACAAAAAGCTCAAGCGTGCAGGGCTGGACTATTGGCATCAGCTCGATATCACTTATTACGACGGCATTTCGGATTTTTACGCCAAGCACCTAGATGCCGCAGTGTATTATTTCAGCACCAAGGCAAAGCACGTTTATACCGAGATCACATACCCCGATCCCGTCTACATCATGTTCGGCAAGGAGACCAAAGGGCTTCCCGAAGAGCTCCTGCACAGCAATCCCGACCGCTGTGTTCGTCTGCCCATGCGGGAAGGACTTCGCTCGTTGAATCTTTCCAACACCGTGGCGGTTGCCGTGTACGAGATTCTGCGCCAATCTGACTTTGCCGACCTGAAAACCGCAGGCGAGCTGACCCGCTTTACGTGGGAAGAATGAACAACGGAAAGGAGCAACCGATGAGCGCTAAAATTTTGGTTGCCATGAGCGGCGGCGTTGACAGCAGCGTATGCGCCCTCCTGCTCCGTGAGCAGGGTTACGACTGTCACGGCGTCAACATGAAATTGTTCTCTCTTGGTGACATCGCGATCAACACACAAAAATCCTGCTGCAATCCGGAGGAGACCAACGACGCCGCGCGCGTGGCAGAGCGATTGGGCATCCCCTTTTCCGTCATGGACTTTTCGGCGGATTTCCGCCAATGCGTCATTGATTATTTCGTCCGTACCTACGAGTCGGGCGGAACCCCCAACCCGTGCGTCGAGTGTAACCGCACCATGAAATTCCGCCGCCTATGGGAAGCAGGCAAACAGCTGAACTGCAGTGGAATTGCCACGGGACATTACGCGAAAATCGAACGGGACACCAACGGACGCCGGCAGCTTTTGCGCGCCACCGACCCCACCAAGGATCAAACCTACGTGCTCTGGTCGCTGACGCAGGAGCAGCTCGCACATACTCTTTTCCCTCTGGGCGGACTCAAAAAAACCGAGGTGCGCGAAATTGCCGAGGCGAACGGCTTTTGTAACGCCAACCGCCCCGACAGCCAGGATATCTGCTTCGTCCCCGACGGTGATTATGTCGCGTTTATCGAGCAATACACCGGCAAGCACTACCCCTGCGGGAACTTCATTGACCAAAACGGCACCGTCCTCGGGCAACACAAAGGTAGCATCCGCTATACCGTTGGTCAGCGCAAGGGGCTCGGCATCGCATTCGGCAAACCGACCTACGTCTGCGCAAAAAACGCAGAGCAAAACACGGTCACCTTGGGGGATAACGAGGATCTCTTCCGCCGTGATCTTAGCGCCCACAGCATCAACCTGATCGCGCTGGAGCAGATCTCCTCTCCCCTGCGCGTGCAGGCAAAAATCCGCTACCAGGCGTCAGCGGCTCCCGCCACGGTAGAGCAAACCGCCCCCGACCGCTTTCGTGTCCGCTTTGACGAGCCACAGCGCGCCATCACCGCAGGACAGTCCGTTGTCCTGTACGACGGCGACACCGTCATCGGCGGCGGCATCATTGATTAAAAAAACGAATCAAAAACACCCGTGCAACCGCCAATCGGCAGCCGCACGGGTGTTTTTTGCTTATTTTTTCTTTCCGCCAATCTCAAACAGTACGCCGTTCTGCTCCAGCTTCGCGCGCAAACGATCGTACGGGAGCGCGGTCACGTCTCCGCCGCGTTGCACCGCCAGCGCCGCCGCAACACCTGCCGCCTCTCCGGTCAGAGCACAATCGGGAATCACGCGCGTAATCTCCCATCCCTCACCGGTCGCGCTGATGATCCGTCCCGCCGCCAAAAGGTTGGGAAAATCCGGATGATACAGCGTGGAGTACGGAATGGTATAGTGCGTCCCCGCGCACCGAAAATCTCCCGTTGCACCAATGGAATCCACGCAAACCACGCCGTCCTCGGTTCCCTCAAAGGTGGATTTTCCAACAATGTGACGAACCGTACGGAACTGCGGCATCGTCGGCAGCGTCATGATATCCCGCTCATACCGCACACTTCCCTCATATTTTTGGTACAACATTTCTTTTCCGTCCAAAATGAACCGCGTGATTGCCTCGGCGCTGTCACCGCGATAAAGCGGCTTTCCTTCGGGATGACCGTTTCCGTTCGCCGCAGACCCGGTACAGTTCCAACGGCGGAATTTCGCCAAGTCTCCGCTCTCGGCGTATTTCTGCGCCGTCCCGTATGTAAAATCATGCACCCAGTAGCTCAAAAAGTTGTCGCCCGTCACGCAAGGGATCCCCGCGCGGTGCGCAATCGTTGCATCTCCCGTCGCATCAATCACCACGCGCGCAGGATAAAACACACGTCCGGCGGCTTCTTCCACCAGTACCCCGGTGCATTTCTTTCTGGAATTGTCAATTTCTTCCATCACGGGATACGTTGCATGGGAATCCAGAACCAGCTCCACGCCCGCGCCCAAAATCCACCGATCCAACGCCAGTGCAAAAAAGGTAGGCGAAAAATGCGTGCAATAGCGCCGTCTGGTGTTCTCTTCATGATGCCCCTCCCCGCCCCATGTGGGTGAGAGGTCATCCAATCCAACCGATACCGCCAAACGGATCAGCTCCTCGGCAATACCGCCAATCATCTGATTTCCCCGCCCATCGCAAAGCGGCTCGTACCAGCTGATCAAGCCCATCGTTGCCAACCCTCCCAGGTTGATCCCTTTTTCAATCAACAGCACCGAGCTACCTGCTCTTGCCGCCGCAACCGCGGCACTGACTCCGGCAATGCCGCCGCCAACCACCACAACGTCGTGCGTCGGCTTCACAATCGTTTCCATCTTCACAAAACCTCCCATCAAAAAAAGCTTGTTCTAATTATAGCATAAAGCCCACTCTTTTTCCATGAAAAATCCAACAAAATTTTTGAAAAATCGAAAAGCTAAAAAAAGGACGCGGATTTTTGGGGAAGCTTTTAAAAAAATTCCCCCAAGCCCCCTCAAAACTTTCAATGTATAAATGAAAATAACGAGGTGGGAAAGCTCCTGCATCCTTCGTTTATTCAGGCTCCAGATTCGTTTCCGATCGTATAGCCAAAACAATAGCTCCCGCCAGCGTTTTGGTGCATGGGCTTGCCATGCTAACACCACTAAAGGCTCCACGAAGAGACAATCGAATTTGGCGGTGCGAGCTTGCGCCCACCGATACCATTATTATAAAGGAATCCGCGCCGCCTGTCTATCAAAATATTCTTATGTTATTTCAAAATCTTACGGTTTTT
>JAFTLZ010000044.1 GCA_017452665.1 Clostridia bacterium | reverse complement strand
TCCATCCCGAGAAAATGGGAGGGCGCATCTCCACCGATCGAGCTGACGTAGGTGCCCGTGATCATACCGAGAAAGGCAAAAATATTACATCCGATGGTGTTGAAGGAGATGTAGGCGGTGGAGTCTTCCTCGGGCAGATTGATGTAGAGAATGTTGGCATACGAGAAGTTGATGCCGACACTGCAGATATACTGGATCAGCGCGGTGACGGCATAAAGCACCTGCTGCGAAAAAAAGCGACCGATATACGGCACAATACCATCGGTACGCGTGTCCCGATAGTGAAAAGGGTTTGCAAGCATTCTGCCCTTGTCATCCAGCAGAGCATAGTCTACACCCCATGTGTCGATACCGATCGAACGGATATCGTCCTTTTCCAATACAGTTTTGGTGATAGATTGTTTGATCTCATGAAAAATACGCAAAATATCCCAATACATTCTGCCGCCAACGATCACGGGATCGTTCGAAAAACGGTGGTTCTCCTTCAGCGAGAGCTTTTCTCCGTCAAACGCGCCAACAATTCCGCGTCCGCTGGACGCGCCAAGATCGATCGCAAGCATTTTTTGTTCTGCCATTGGTAACCTCCAAAATGATACGATTCAAAACATTACAAACTTTGTTTTTATTATAGCATAAACTGCGCCAAAGTGTATGAATTTTTTGTGAATGAAACGAGTTTATTCTACATATTTTTTTCAAAAGCTCTGCTGTAAACTTGCAAAGCTTTTTACGGAAGCTTGAAAAAGCAGTTATATAAACGCCTCGCTTTCCATATTTCCTTTCAAAAAAATTGCTTTGTCAGACAAAAAATTTTTCTTCCCTATTGCATACGGCGCGGAAATGTGCTATAATTATCCCGTAATTTTTTCAACCCGCGGCATGTTTGCACCCGCGGCAGGACTTTATTCCGCCAAGAAAAGCGAGGTTTATCTTTATGCAAATCAAAATCGGCATTTATGGCTACGGAAATTTAGGCAAAGGCGTGGAGAACGCAATTCGCCAAAATCAAGACATGAAATTGGAAGCGGTTTTTACGCGCCGCGATCCCTCCGCGCTGCACGTTTTGACGCCGGGCGTTGCGGTATGCGCCGCATCGGACGTAGAAAAATACATCGGGAAGCTTGACATCATCGTCATTTGCGGCGGCAGTGCCACCGACCTTCCCGTACAAACGCCCGCGCTGGCAGAGCATTTTTCGGTCATTGACAGCTTTGATACACATGCGCGGATCCCGGAGCATTTTGCCAACGTGGATGCCGCCGCAAAACGCGGAAAAAATGTGGCGATGATCTCGGTGGGATGGGCTCCCGGTATGTTCTCGCTGAACCGCCTGCTTGCCGAGGCCATTCTTCCCAACGGCAAGGATTATACCTTTTGGGGTAAGGGCGTCAGCCAAGGACACTCGGATGCCGTCCGTCGGATTCCCGGCGTGCTTGACGCAAGACAGTACACCATTCCCGTGCAAAGCGCGGTGGACGCCGTCAGAGCCGGTGAGTGCCCCACCCTTTCGGTACGCGAAAAGCACACCCGCGAATGCTTTGTGGTAGCCGAGGATGGTGCAGATCTGGCGCGCATTGAAAAAGAAATCAAGGAAATGCCAAACTATTTTGCCGATTACGATACCACGGTTCATTTCATCACCGCCGAAGAGATGAAGCGCGACCACAGCGGAATTCCGCACGGCGGAAGTGTGATCCGCAGCGGAAAGACCGGTGCATTCTGCGAAAACACCCACGTCATCGAGTACAGCCTGAAGCTGGATTCCAATCCCGAATTCACCGCGTCTGTCATCGTTGCCTACGCACGCGCGATCCACCGCTTGGCGCAAGAGGGACAGAGCGGTTGCAAAACCATATTCGACGTTCCCCCCGCTTACCTTTCTCCCAAAACCACCGAGGAGCTTTTGCATACCTTGCTGTAAAAAAAGAGCAGGGGGTGAGTCAAATGCGAAAAGTCGCATTTGGTACTCACCCCCGTCGTTATTGCTTGACGGCTAAACACCGTCATTTTTGCCCTTTTGATGGTTTTTATATGTATTTCGGATATAAAATGGGCAAAAAACGCAAATTCCGCGCGTCAAAAAAGCCTACCGTCGGCTTTTTGGGGCAGGGGCTGCGCAAATGACACAGCCCCTTTTTATGAAATATTATTTTCCGATAAACATCTGCGTCCAGTAGTTGCCGCTTGCAACATACCCGATACCAATGTGCGTATAAGACGAGTTCAAAATATTAGCTCTGTGCCCCGATGAATTCATCCATGCATTCACCACCGCCTGTGGGCTTGTCTGCCCCTTGGCGATGTTTTCACCCGCCGAGCGGTAGGAGATTCCAAAGCTCTTCATCATTTGAAACGGCGTGCCGTACACGGGACTTGTGTGAGAAAAATAGCGATTCTCCTTCATATCCTGGGATTTAAAGCGTGCAACGCGGGCAAGCTCCCAATCGTATGTAAGCTCACGAAGGCCGTTTTGCACTCTGATCTCGTTCACCAATCGGATGACCTCCTGCTCGTATTCGGTTACAGCGGAATTCACGGTTGGAATATTCAGCACCTGCCCCGGATAGATCAGATTCGGATTGGAAATCTGCGGATTGGCATTTTTGATCTCGTCAAGACCGACCTCGTACCGAACGGCGATCTTCCACATACTGTCCCCCTTGGCGACCGTGTGTGTCGTTGCGGCAGAAGTACCGATCATCAGTACTGCCATCAAGCTGATCAAACTTGCGAAAAATATTGCGATTCTTTTCATATTCGCCTCCTCTGTTTTTTAGTTAGCACAGCTGCAAAAAGCCAATATCAATCAGCACAGCTGCAACAAATGCCTTCTATATTATAACATACTTTTGGTGCGAATGGGGGATGTAAGTTCTGGAAATCGCATCGCGGCAAGGTGGGGGCTCTTCATACTACTCTTTCATCAAACGAACAGCAGGTCACCGCGTTGCGGTGGGATTCTGAACCCAAGCGTGCGCGTTGGTTTCTTCTAAGCTTTTATACAGCATTGCGCACGCTATAGCCCCTTGCCGCACTGCGGCAAGGTTCGGGGCACTTCATACGGCTCTTTCATCAAACGAACAGCAGGTCACCGCGTTGCGGTGGGATTCTGAACCCAAGCGTGCGCGTTGGTTTCTTCTAAACTTTT
>JAFTLZ010000043.1 GCA_017452665.1 Clostridia bacterium | reverse complement strand
GCTCAACTCCTATTCGCTCTATCGCGAACGTCTGTCGCGCTGGTTTTCCGAGAAAGTTGCAAAAAATTGGATGGATTACACCGCGCGTTGCCTCAAAACCTTGCAGGTCGAGTCGGATCTGCAGGAGATCGTCAAGCTGGTCGGTATGGACGCACTCTCTGCCGATGACCGCTTGACGCTGGATATCGCACAGTCCATCCGCGAGGACTTTCTCCAGCAAAACGCCTTTTTGGATATCGACTGCTATACGCCTTTGCAAAAGCAGTACGGTATGCTGGAAATGATCTTTTTATACGAGGACAAGGCAAGACGCGCCATTGCTGCAGGCGCTGAAATCGACGATATTTGCAACCTGCCGGTGCACGAAAGCATCGGACGCGCAAAGACCGTTGAAAACGATAGCTACCAGGCAGAATTTGAACGCATCAAGCAGGAGATCGGTACGCAGATTGACCGCTTGATCGCCAATATCGAGCACGAGTAACGGGAGGGAATGCACATGATCAGAGAATACAGAACCATTGAGGAAGTTGCAGGACCCCTGATGCTGGTCAAGCAGGTCGAGGGCGTCAAGTACGACGAACTGGGCGAGATCGAGCTACCCAATGGCGAGATCCGCCGTTGCCGCGTGCTTGAGGTCAACGGACGTAACGTGCTGGTACAGCTGTTCGAGTCCTCCGCAGGCATCAACCTTGCCAACAGCAAGGTGCGCTTTACGGGACACGGCGTCGAGCTGCCCGTTTCCGAAAATATGCTCGGACGCGTGTTCAACGGCATGGGTGAGCCCATCGACGGCGGCGCACGCATCATCCCCGAAAAGAGCCTGGATATCAACGGCACGCCCATCAATCCTGCGGCGCGCTACTATCCTTCCGAGTTTATTCAAACCGGTATTTCCACCATCGACGGGCTGAACACCTTGGTGCGCGGGCAAAAGCTGCCGATCTTTTCAGGCTCCGGCTTGCCGCACGCAAATCTCGCGGCACAAATCGCACGCCAGGCAAAGGTCAAAAATAAGGACGATAAATTTGCGGTTGTGTTTGCCGCTGTGGGTATTACGTTCGAGGAAGCGGATTTCTTCATTTCCGACTTCAAAAAGACCGGTGCGATCGACCGTACGGTGCTGTTTGTCAACCTGGCATCCGACCCCGCGATCGAGCGTATCTCCACACCGCGTATGGCGCTGACCGCCGCCGAATATCTGGCGTTCGAGTGCGATATGCACGTGCTGGTCATCATCACCGATATCACCAACTACGCCGAGGCACTGCGTGAGGTCTCTGCCGCACGCAAGGAGGTTCCCGGTCGCCGCGGTTATCCCGGTTACCTGTATACCGACCTTGCCACCATGTACGAGCGCGCAGGCAGAAAAATGGGCTCCGACGGTTCGATCACCATGATCCCGATCCTGACCATGCCCGAAGACGATAAAACCCACCCCATTCCCGACTTGACGGGATATATCACCGAGGGGCAGATTATCCTCTCGCGCGAGATGTACCGCAAGGGCTATCTGCCTCCCGTGGACGTGTTGCCGTCGCTTTCCCGTCTTAAGGATAAGGGAATCGGTGAAGGGAAGACCCGCGAGGACCACGCCAGCACCATGAACCAGCTTTTTGCCGCTTATGCAAGAGGTAAGGAGGCAAAGGAGCTGATGGTGGTTTTGGGCGAGGCGGCGCTTTCTCCGATCGACCGTCTGTACGCAAAATTTGCAGATGCATTCGAGGCGGAGTATATCAATCAAGGATTTTATGAAAACCGCTCGATCGAGCAGACCCTTGATCTGGGCTGGAAGCTGCTTTCTTTGTTGCCAAAGAGCGAAATGAAGCGCATCAAGCCCGAAATGATCGAAAAATATTGGCCGAAGGACGCGCAAGCATAATCCGGCGCGGCTTCGAGCGGAAACGATCCGGAAAGAGAGGTAACAACCGGAATTATGGCAGAACTCAGAGTCAATCCAACGCGTATGGAAATGAAACGCATCCAAACGCGTTATCAAACCGCACGCAAAGGGCATAAGCTCCTCAAGGACAAACGCGACGAGCTGATGAAGCGCTTTTTGGACGTGGTGCGCGAGGACAAGCTGTTGCGCGAGCGTGTGGAAGCTGCCCTGGCAGATGTTTACCGTTCCTTTACGGTGGCAAGCGCTGTCAGCAGTCCCAAAATGCTGGAGGAGGCGTTGATCTGCCCGAAAAAGGAAGGTCAGCTGGCGGTGGATTATCAGAATATTATGAGTGTCACGGTTCCCGTATTTCAGTTGCGGGTGCTTTCCGAGGGAGGGAGCGACAGCTACAACTACGGCTTGGCGTTTACCTCCGGAGAACTGGATTCCTCCCTGCGGGAGCTGAACGGAATCATGGAGGATCTGATGCGGATGGCAGAGCTGGAAAAAACGGCACAGCTGTTGGCAGAGGAGATTGAGCGCACCCGCCGCCGCGTCAATGCACTGGAGTATATTCTGATGCCGCAATATCTTGCCACCATCAAGAGCATCAAGATGAAGCTGGACGAAAACGAGCGCGGAAATACCACGCGTCTGATGAAGGTCAAGGACATGATGGTCAAGGCGCAGATCACGCAAAAGCGCGGAGACGAAGAAGATGAATAAGCAAAATGGGAGAAAAAAGACGCTTCAAAAGTGCGTAATTTTCTCCCATTTTTGCACCAAAAGCGCTCAAAAATGCTTCAAAACCGTTCGTTTTTGCATCAAAAATGCCCTCAAATGTGCCACCTTGTGCCATTTTAGACAGTGAATTTACTTAAATTTTCTCCCCATGCTTGACATTTTTTTGAAACGTGATATAATATAACAAACAGATAAAACCGTTTCAAAAAAGGAGATTTTATCATGCTTTATCAGACTGTACAATTTCAAAAAGCGGTTCCCGTATGGGAGAAAAATAAGAACCGCGAAATGAATCAAATGCTGTTATTTGAAGCACATGTTGCAAAAAAACCAAAAATGCTGTTGCGGATATCCGGTTATACGAGCTACCGCGTGTTCGTCAACGGTACGCTGATACACTATGGCCCTGCACGTGCCGCACACGGATTTTATCGGGTAGACGAAATTTCGATCGAAGCTTATCTGACCGAAGGAGAAAACCGCGTCTGCGTGCTCTCCACCGGTTACTGTTGCCGTAGCTTTTGCTGGCTCCGCCAGCCCTCCTTCCTTTGTGCCGAATTGGTTGCGGAAAATACGGTTTTCGCATACACGGGTGACAATTCCTGGCGTGCGTATGCCTGCCCGGAGTACTTGCAAAAGGTGGCACGTTATTCCTATCAGCGTACGTTTTGTGAGGTCTACGATTACCTTACCAATCCGTTGGTGCCTGCGGATTCCAACGGACGGAAAGAGGTTGTGCTGGAGCGTGGCGAGGATAAAAAGTTTATTCGCCGCGAGGTCTCGCTTCCGGATTTGGAGCGGGAGACCTGCGAGAAAATCGTCGATGCGGGACGCGTGGAATTGCGTGAAAGAGAGTCTTATTATCAAGCACGCTTTTTAACACTTGCCGGCAATGAGCAAGACGGTTATCCGGAATCTGATTTTGAACTCCATTCCTTGCGTTTGGCAGAGCAAGTAGAAACGTTTTCAGAGCCGGTGGAGGACTCGCATTTTCCGGTTGCACTCGCCGCCAACCGATACCTGATGTTGAAGATGGCCGGTAACCGCACCGGCTTAATTGAGCTGGTCTTGGATTGCAAACGTGATACCGATTTGCTGATGATGTTTGACGAAATTTTATCCGACGATGGCACCGTAAATTTTTTGCGTGTAGGTTCTATCAATGTGGTGATGTACCGCTTGCGCGCAGGGCAGAGCTATCGCCTTTTGACCGCAGAACCGTACACCTTGCAGTACTTAAATCTGATCTCACTTGGCGGCGAGGTGGTAGTTCGCTCTGTGGGAATGCGGATCGTTGCGTTTAACAAACGGGAGATCGTACGGCAGTTGAATCCGAAAAAAGCGGATGCGGAGATTGCACGGATTTATGATGCCGCCGTGGAAACCTTTTGTCAGAACACCTTTGACATCTACATGGATTGTCCTTCCCGTGAGCGTGCGGGATGGCTTTGCGACAGCTTTTTTACATCACGCGTAGAGTATCTTTTGTCCGGAAAGAGCACCGTAGAGCACAGTTTTCTTGCCAACTTTGCAATGGTGGACAAATTTGACGATCTTCCGGACGGGATGCTGCCGATGTGTTATCCTGCCGACGCCTTGCGTGTGGAGTTTATTCCAAACTGGGCAATGTGGTTTTTGCTGGAGCTGGAGGAATATTACACGCGCACGGACGACCGTTCGCTGGTGGACGAATTGAAAGAAAAAATGTATGCGTTGTTGGGGTATTTTCGTCGGTTTGAAAATCGGGACGGCCTATTGGAACGGCTGGAAAACTGGGTATTTGTGGAATGGTCCAAGTGCAACGATTTGGTGCAAGACATCAATTATCCTACCAATATGCTGTATTACCGCTTTAAAAAAGTTATTTCGGCATTGTACGGGGATGCGACTCTGGAGCTTGACGCAGAACAGCTACGTCTAAAGATTCGTGAGCAGAGCCGAATCGGTGAATTTTTCTGTGAGAACGCGGTTTTGGAGGAGGACGGAATTGCCGCTCTTTCGGGTGAGATTACGGAAACCTGTCAGTATTACGCCTTTTTTACGGGGGTAGCGACGCAGGATGAGGATCCGGTGCTGTGGGAGACGATGGTGCGGGATTTTGGCCCGGAACGCAAGCAGAACAACCGGTATCCCGAAATCTATTTTTCCAATGCTTTTATTGGAAATTATCTACGCCTGGAGCTGCTTTCCCGTGCAGGACTTTTGGAAAAGCTGGAAGAGAACATCAGAGGGTATTTTGATTATATGGCAAAGCGAACCGGCACGCTTTGGGAATTTGACAG
Organism: Clostridia bacterium; assembly: GCA_017452665.1. Lineage (GTDB taxonomy): Bacteria > Bacillota > Clostridia > Oscillospirales > CAG-272 > UMGS1865. The sequence goes on along the minus strand of JAFTLZ010000043.1, from coordinate 289 downwards.
CACGAGAGCGAGTTGCGATCACGGTTTTGCCTCACACGTGCTGGTGTGGCTGGATCGGCTGGGGTATCTGGAAGAGAAAAAATAAGGCCGAGCCGCCGTTGGGTACCTGCTTTATCGCAGGTGCCCAACGGCGGCTTCAGACTGTAGACAAAACAACCGGCTTTCGTCAGTTTGACGAAAAGTTTTGGTCGAGCTTTTTCAAAAGCTCGCGCAGAGGAGGGCGCGGAGCCCTCCTCGCTCTCCGCAGAGGGCGAAATAGCCTCTTTACGGCGCTTTTCTTTTTGCCAAG
>JAFTLZ010000042.1 GCA_017452665.1 Clostridia bacterium | reverse complement strand
TTTTCAAAAGCTCGCGCAGTGGAGGGCGCGGAGCCCTCCTCGCCCTCCGCAGAGGGCGAAATAGCCTCTTTATGGCGCTTTTCTTTTTGCCAAGCGCAAACCTCGCGTAGCGATTTGCGGCGAGCCTGCGAGCCTTTTTTCATTTTGCGCCTTCTTGGTCAAAAGAAAAAGCGCTACTAACAAATTTGTGCAATATTACAAATTGAATACATTTGGTCTACAAGCTGTGAGGAAACTTTTGAAAAAGTTTCCCCAAACCCCTTCCAAACTTTCAACACACAAATAAAAATTGACGAGATAGGAAAGCTCCTGCCCCGTCCGTTTATTCAGCGTCCAATTTTCTCACCAAGCATACACCCGAAACAGTAGCTCCCGCGAGCGGTCAGGGCACATAGGTGCAAGCATCCCATGCCTACACCACTGCCCGCTCCACCGGAAGCGATCTCATACCAAGTTTCCTTCGTGCAAAGATTTGCTGACGCAAATCGTAAGGCGGTGAGGGATTGTTTTTATATTATTTCATTGTGCGATGTGCTTTCCATGCCGCGATAAAATCAAACAGATACACGCCGCCAAGATACACCGCAACAATCGGCATTGCCAAAAGCATATACCAATAGCTGTGTGGAACCAGATTGTAAAAGAACTGCAACAGCGGGTTTGCAGGCTTGATGGAATACATATAATTTACTTGAATCAAATTTCCTGCAGAATCCAATATCTGATTTTCAACACAGTAGGCATTCAATCCAACGTTGATAAAATGCACCGCAGTATAAATCACAACGGTAAAGATAACCGTAGTCACAATGCATCGGTAGTCCTTTTTGATCAATCCAAGCTTGATCAAAAGGATCGGGATCCCCAGCTCCAGCAAATGCGGAAAATAGTAAAACACAAAGGTCCAGCTAAAAATCTCATAATTTGCCTGTGCGGAATTTACCACCAGGGCAAACAACGCTCCGATGCTCCACAGCAACAGCAAATTGCCAACGACCTTGCTACGTGTAAACACCGCAATCGGCAACAAAATGGCAGTGATAGAGCACAGATGAAAGGGCAAATACTCCAACGGAGAGTTCCACATCAGCAAATTGAAAACGATCGCACCAATCCCCGAAAACGAGAGAATTCCAAGCACAACGATTTGCACCTTTTTTGATCTTTTCTTCAGCAAATAATATAGTCCAACATTTATGGAAACCGCCAAAATCAAAGAAACGATATGCGTAACGCTAAAAAATCCCCAAGTCATTGTCATCACCTCAAAAAAGTATTTACCAAGATGTTGTTTTTTTACACGCTTTCCTTACGGATTGCCCGAATCAGAATCCTTTTGCTTTTTGCCGCGCAATTTACCAACAATACGATCGGCAAGATTTTGCATAAACAAATTGATACGCTCGGCGTTGCGATAGCTGATGATAAACGCCACCACAGCCAACACACCGATGATTGCCAAAACGACCAAGCCCCAGCCGTGCCACGGAATCACCTCGCCCGACATCAGCAACAGCGTAAAGCCCACGCTGGTGATGCGCGTGATCACCTGCATCAGGAAGAATCCGCCCCAGCCGATGGGCAGAATTCCCGCCACCGAACACAAAATATCGTCCGGGAAGAACGGCAGCAAAAACATGAAAAACAGCAACACGTTCTCTCTACCCTTCAGCTTTTTCAGCCACTCGTCCACTTTATCTCCGCCGCCTGCAATCCAGTTCACAAACGGGCGTCCGATCCATTTGCCCAGCGCAAAGGCAAACATCGCCCCCGAAAGCATACCGATGTAAGAATAAACAAACGCCGCAACGGTTCCGAACACGTAGTTGCCTGCCAAAATCGTAACCGCCCCCGGAATCGGGATAAAGGTCACCTGCAAAAAACTGATCAATATGAAGATCAACGGTGCAACCGCGCCCTGCTCGGTAATAAAGGTTTGTAGCTCCTCCTGGGTCAGGTCGGTCCACCCCAGCAAATACATCACCAGATAGATCACGCCCACCAGTGCCGCAATTCCGACGCCCGAAACGATCAGCTTTTGAATGGATTTTTTTGTTTCTGCCTTCATAGTTACGCCTCTTCCAAATCGTCGATGTAATCCAACAGCACGTCAAAGCCGCCGTGCGGATGCACCGAAATATCCTTGTTTTCCTTGTTGATGATGCAGTCGGTCAACAAAAACACCTTCATACCAAGCGTTTCGGCAACCATATCCTCGGACACGTCGTTGCCGACCATCAGACAATCCTCGCCGCGCAGACCCATCCTTTCCAAAATCGAGGCATAGTACGCAGGATTGGGCTTGCAATAGCAGGAATTTTCGTAAGTGGTGTAAAGCTCGAAATCGTCAGGGGAGAGTCCCGCCCAGCGGATACGGCTTTCGGTTGCCATTGCAGGAAAGATCGGATTGGTTGCAAGAGCGACACGCAACCCCTTCGCCTTAATCTTTTCTACTGCGAGCTTGGCGCGCGCATCATAGCCGCAAGAGGCTTGTACGCGGTCAAAATCCTCGCGGTAAAAGGCATCAAACAGAGGCAGATCCTCGCGCACCCGCTCCCCAAAAATCTCGGCAAACCTGTCCCAAAAGACCTCCTCGTTCCGCTTTTCTCCCGTATTTTTCACCATTGCCGCAGTTCCCGCCCAAATCGCGTCAATCAGGAGCTTTGCATCGTAGCCGTGGGGTGCCAACCGCGCGGCAAGACCGCCGAAATAGGCTTTTACAAACGTCTCCTGGTTCATCGGCAACAACGTGCCGTCCAAATCGAATAACACTGCTTTTAACTTCATTTCTATTCCCCTTCAAATGTCGGAATCTCACTTTATTATATCACAAGCGGAACGCAGTTGTCAACCGTTCCGTCACGCTTCGCGCAATTTATTTACATTTCGGAAAAACACTTTACAATCCTCCGCCAACATAAAAAAGGCACCGCGGGTTACGATGCCTTTTTGATGTAAGCTTATTTGAAGAACTTGCCGGACACCAGACTTTGGATGCCGGGGGTGGTCATCACAACAACGTCCTCATCGTCGGTGCGCTTTTGGCTCTTCTTTTTCTTCTTAGCCTTCTTTTCCTTTTCTTCCTTCGCAATCTTTTCACGCTTGGTGCGGGTAATCAAAAGCTGTACGATCATAAAGACCACAATCACGCCCAGCGCAATCAGCAACGAAAGATAGTTGGTTTCGCTCAGCTGCAAAAGCTCCACCGCCGGCAAAAGAGCGGACAGCGAACCCATCAACACAGCAGAGCCGGCAAAAGAGGTCAACAAAATAAACACAAAACGAACTGCAAACATAGAGAGCAACCCCAAAAGAATCGCCGCACCAATGGCAACTCTTTGGCTTCCATTGGTATAAAACAGCGCGATGCTGTAACCAATAACTGCCATCACGGTATACATCATGTAAGAGAACTTTTTGAAGGACAGCACAAAAAGCACAACCGCCAGCACGCCGCCAAATACATATGTCAGCCACTCGGACATATCCACTCCGCCAAACCACACAATGCTGTAGTAGAGCGCGTGACCGGCAAAATAACCGATGCTCGCAGA
>JAFTLZ010000041.1 GCA_017452665.1 Clostridia bacterium | reverse complement strand
TTATAAAGCGGCGGCTGTGCAAAGTAGATATGTCCGTCCTCGATCAGCTTGCGCATATGACGGAAGAAGAAGGTCAGAAGCAGGATACGGATGTGAGAGCCGTCGACGTCGGCATCCGCCATGATGATGATTTTTCCGTAACGCAGCTTGGCGGGGTCAAATTCCTCACCGATGCCGCATCCGAGTGCCTGAATGATGGGGATGAGGGAGAGGTTGGAATAGACCTTGTCCAATCTTGTTTTTTCTACGTTGAGCACCTTACCGCGCAGGGGGAGAATTGCCTGGAAGCGGGAGTTTCTTCCCTGCTTTGCAGAGCCTCCTGCGGAGTCTCCCTCTACCAGATACAGCTCTGTCATTTCTGCATTCTTTTCCTGGCAGTCGGCAAGCTTTCCGGGAAGGGTGGAGCCCTCCAAAAGTCCCTTTCTGCGGGTTGCCTCACGCGCCTTTCTTGCCGCCTCACGCGCACGGTAAGCTGCCAGCGCTTTTTCGAGAATTGCCTTCCCTACATTGGGATTTTCTTCGAGGTATTCCTCCAACTTTTCGGTAACAAGACTATAGATAACGGTACGCATCTCGCTGTTTCCGAGCTTTGCTTTGGTCTGTCCCTCAAACTGTGCCTCGGTGAGCTTGACCGACACCACTGCAGAAAGCCCCTCGCGCACGTCCTCGCCCGAAAGGTTCTTTTCGCTTTCCTTGATGATGCCGTATTTTCTGCCGTAATCGTTGAACACCTTGGTCAGTGCGGTTTTATATCCCACCTCGTGGGTACCGCCCTCGATGGTATTGATGTTGTTTGCAAAGGTCAGGAGCGCTTCGTTATAGCTATCGTTATACTGCATTGCCACTTCTGCAATCCAGTTGTCCTTTTCGGCACGCATATAGATGACTTCGGGATGGATCAATTCGCAATGCTTTTGCTGATTGATGTACTCCACAAAGGATTTGATACCGCCCTCGTATTCCAGATCATCCTCGCGGTAGGTACCGTCGTCCTGCACGTCTCTTTCATCGCGCAGACAAATGTTGACGCCTGCGTTCAGAAACGCTTGCTCGCGCAACCGTTTGAGCAGGGTATCGTAATCGAATACGACTTCCTCGAACATTTCAGGATCCGGCAAAAAGCGCACGTAAAGCCCGTGCTTTTCGGTCTCTCCCTCGTCCTTAAATGCCCGTGCCACGTGGCCGCACTCAAATCGCTCGGTATAGCGTTTTCCCTCATGGCAGTTGTCAATTTCCACCCATGCCGAAAGTGCGTTCACAACCGATGCACCGACGCCATGCAGACCGCCGGAATATTTATATCCTTCTCCTCCGAATTTACCGCCCGCATGCAGTACGGTGTAAACGACCTCCAGCGTGGGAATTCCCATTTTGGGATGGATTCCGCTGGGGATTCCTCGGCCATCGTCCTGCACGGAAACGCTATTGTCGGGATGGAGCGTGACCTCTATGCGCTTACAACGGCCTGCCAGAGCCTCGTCGATGGAGTTATCGACGATCTCATAAACCAGATGGTGCAAACCGCGCGCAGAGGTAGACCCGATATACATACCCGGTCTTTTTCTGACGGCTTCCAACCCCTCCAGAATCTGAATCTGACTTTCGTCATAAACGTGTTGTTCCTGATTTTCCATTTTCGATTATGAATCCTTTCTGCTGATGCCGGTAAATCTCTTACCAAATGTTTTATTTACGATTCTTTTCACAAGCTTCCCTCCGGCTGACTTACGCGTCCGAACAGAGATGCGGAAGAGAGCTGAGAAAAGCAGATCTTGAAAATTCCGTCCTTTTCTTTATAAAGGACAAAAGACTTGGGAATTTCTTCTGAGGCGAAGCGAACCATTTTTTCGGTATCCGCCTCTGCCAGATATCTTTTTGTAACGGAAGACACGGTTGCCGTATCCGCATCGAAAATTCCGATGATATCCTTGATGCGGATGTTTTGATTGTTTCCTACGTGTAAATACATATTTATTCCTTTGCGTTGTGATCGGTTTTCTCTTTCCTTTGAAAAGTTGAACACTTTCATATATGGAATAAATGAGTATCAAAATCAAAGGAAACGTAAGTGCACTATCTATAACAAAATCTAAAAATTCCATACTACTCAATCCGATTGAAAGGTTCCGTTTTTTACGGTGATCAGCTTTCCTCCTGCAATGCCGCTTGGCTCACAGGTGGTGATGATGACCTGGCGATCCTTCATTTTGCCCGAAAGATACGCGCGGCGCGAGGCATCCAGCTCGGAAAATACGTCGTCAAACAAAAACACCGGCTTTTCTCCGCAAACGGCGGCGCAAACCTCGCCCTCGGCAAGCTTCATGGCAAGTGCCAAGGAGCGTTGCTGTCCTTGTGAAGCAAACGCGCGTGCGGGCTTTTCGTTGAGCAGAATTTCGATATCGTCCTTGTGGATTCCCCACAGTGTGCTCCCCGCACCGATCTCACGGTCGTGATGAGACATCAACAGCCGAAAATAATTTTTTTCGGTCTCTTCTGAATTTTCGTACGATTCCGGATCCTGCTTGGAAGAACCGACGTAGATCGCCGTGGGCTTTTCGTTTTCTCCCGTCATTTCGGCAAAGCAGCGCTCCATGTGCACCGCTGCATCGCAAAGATAACGGTATCGGTAACGCGAGATCACCGCCGCCTCGTGCGCAAGCTGCTGCGACCAGAACTCGACGGTGGAATCAAAGGTCCTTCGATCCTCCTCAGCAGCGCGGATCAGCTGGTTTCTCTGCTTTAAAATCTGATTATACTTTTGCAGACTTTTCAAATACACGGGATAGAGCTGAGAAATGGCGATATCCAGATAATTTCTGCGCTCGCCGGGTCCCTCTTTGATCAAAGAAAGATGCTCCGGGCAGAACAGCACTGTACGGAATGCGCCGACGATATCCGAAACGCGACCGATTTTGACCTTGTTGTGCTCGATGTGCTTTCGTTTTCCTTTCATCATGCGGACCGTAAGATTCTGCCGCCGCACCGAATCCGAAAAATCCAGCGAAACCTCTGCAAAATCGGTTCCGAAGCGGATCAGATCCTCGTCGTGAACGGTGCGAAAGCTTTTTCCGATGGAAGCAAAGCTGACAGCCTCCAAAAGATTGGTCTTTCCCTGCGCGTTCTCGCCGCACAGAATGTTGACACCGGGATCAAATTGAATGCAGGCACGCTCGATATTCCGAAAATCCGTGATGCGAATCTGATGACATTCCATAAATCAAAACCCGTTCGTTTGAACCGTCTTTCTTTGATACTTTAGGCAGATAATTTTACTCCTTCATGCGTACGGGGAGCAGCATAAACAGCTCGGTGCTCTCCTCGCTTTCCTCTTCCGGCTCGATGTTGATGCTGGTCAGGGCAGAGGTCATCGAAATTTTGACTCTTTCTGCATCCGACGCGCGCAGACTCTCGATCAGGAAGCGGTTGTTGAATGCGATGAGCAGATGCTCTCCCTCGTGCTTAATGTCAATTTCATCATAGGTGCTTCCCAGTGTGGAAACTGCCGAAATTTTCAGCAGATCTTCATCAAAATCCAGCTTGACGTGGGAAGGGACGCTTCCCGCAACTCTTTCCTCGGTGATCAGCGCCGCACGCTCCAGCGCTGAAATCATCTGCTCGCGGTCAACGTGCGCAAAAATGCGGTGCGTAGAGAGAATGATGCGGTCAAAATCAATATACTGTCCCTCGATCAATCTGGAGAAGAAGGTCAGATTTCCGATATTGAATACGATGTTTTTGCGGGACATATAGATGCGCACCGATTCGCGCTCGTCATCCTTGAGCAGCTTGAACAGCTCGTTGACCGTTTTGGTGGGGATGATGAAGGAGAATTTGAGATCGGAGGCATCCTCGTTTTTGTTTTCGATCTCTGCCTTGACCGAGCATTTAGCCAGGCGGAAGCTATCGCAGGAAACGGCAAGCAGTTCCCCATTGCTGACGCGGAAATAACAACCGTTTAAAACCGGGCGCTGGTCATTGGACGCCATTGCGTACATCACCTTTGAAAGAATATTTTTCAAAACAGATTGAGAGATCACAAATCCGTCGGTGGTGACAAGACGTGGAATAGCAGGATAGTCCGACGCCGGCATTGCGTTCATTTTATGGTTGGACTTGCCGCTAAAAATGCAAGCCTGCATATTTTCGTTGACGGTGAGAGTCACGAAATCTCCCTCCATTACGCGCAAGGTCTGCACAAATTTTTGTGCGTTGATGATGGCGGAGCCGGGCTCCTCCACCTGAGCCTCAACGGTGATGCGCATTCCCTTCTCCAGGTCGAAGGTGGTCATCACGCAAGTGCCGTCCTCATTTGCTTCCATTAAAATTCCCTCCACGGCGGAAAGTGTGGATTTACCGGATATTGCACACATCAGGGGGGCTACCGCCTCGCCGATGGAATGTCTGTTAAAAATAATTTTCATGGTTTCGTTCCTTTCAGTGGATTTGTTGATTGCTTTCGTCCCTTGGCGCACTTGAGAGAAAAGACGAAAAGAATGAATAGATAGATAATATTCGTAGTAGTAACAGTAGTGGCTGCGGAAACTGTGGAAAAGTGAAAATCTCCTTACCGTATAAGGATTTTTTCGTCCTTTTGGTTTCGGTTTACGTGGGGAAAAGCCTTGATTTTGAAGTGGAGAAATGATGCGGAAAACCAAAGACTTGCGCCCAAACGCGGTTTGTCCGGGGTTAGAAAATCGGATTTTTCACCGTGCGGATTTTCAACAGTGGAAAGCTGCGGTGGAAAAGTCGCTTTTTTGCGAAAAAAGTCGAATTTTGCAGAGGTTTTCCACCGGCGGAAAATTTTTGATATCCACACGCGTTTTTCCTTATACGACAAGGCGTTTTTGCACGTTCTTCCACACGGTTTGATCGAGTTTGTAATGCGTTTTCCATGTGTTTTCCACAGGTGTGGAGAAGTTTGTGGAAAACTTGATTTTAGGTGTGGATATTTGATGCTCTGCCTCTGTGTTCAGCCCGTGATTTCCTTTTTCAGGTCGTTGATCTCGGCAGAGAACATCGGATCCTTTAAAATATTGGTGGCAATGAGATTGCAGGAGGAAATAATGGTGGAGTGATCGCGCTCGAAAATTTTTGCAATGCTGGGATAGGACATTTCGGTCAGCTCGCGGATCAGATAAATGGAAATATGCCGTGCCGATGCGATGTCCTTGTTGCGCTTGCTTCCCGTGATGCTCTCTTTGCTGACGCCGTATTTGCGGCAGACCGCTCCAAAGATTTTTTCCACCGTGACACTGACCGGCTCAGCACCGCCCAAAAGCTCGGAAATGCACTCCTTTGCCAGCTCCATGGTGATCTCCTTTCCGGAAAGAAAGCTCAAAGCGCCTAACTTTTTGATGGCACCCTCGATCTGGCGGATGTTGGAGCGCAGATTTTCCCCAAGGAAGGTCAGCACCTCGTCCGGAATTGCCACGTTGACCTGCTCTGCCTTCTTTTTGATGATTGCGATGCGCAGCTCCAGATCCGGCGGCTCGATATCCGCAAGCAGACCCCATTCAAAACGGGAGGTCAAGCGGTCCTCCAGCGTTTTGATATCACGCGGAGGGCGGTCGGAGGTCAGGATGATCTGTTTTTTCTCTTCAAACAAAGCATTGAAGGTGTGGAAGAATTCCTCCTGCGTAGAGGTTTTTCCGGCAATGAACTGGATATCGTCGATCAGAAGCACGTCGCATTTGCGGTATTTGTCGCGAAAATCGTCCATCGTTTTGTTTGCTAAGCAGGAGATCATCTGGTTGGTAAAATCCTCGCCCTTGGTGTAGATAATTTTGACCTTGGGGTTGTTTTGCTTCATACGGTTGATGGTTGCGTACATCAGGTGGGTTTTTCCGAGTCCGCTGTTTCCGTAAATGAAAAGAGGATTGTAATTTTCGGCAGGGTGGTTTGCAACGGCAACGCAAGCCGCCTGCGCAAACTTATTGGTGCTGCCGACGATAAAGTTTTCAAAGGTATATTCAAAATTGTAGTCCGGCAGTCCGCTCTCTTTTTTCGGTTCCGGCTCTTCCTTTTTTTGATTCAGCGGGATTCCGATAACAGTAGAGCTCAGCGTTTCGGCGGATACGGGAGATCCGGTGTAAACGAGATTGACGCGCACGTTCAGCCCCAAAAGGTTTAAAAACGCGTTTTCGATCTCCTTCAGATATTTGTCCTGAATGATTTTGAATTTGAATTCCGACGGGATTCCCATCGTCAAGGAAAATTCGCTGTTGTTGTTTTCCTCCGAGGCGTCCTGAAAAGAAAGAATTTCCAATTCACCGAACCAGAGGTCAACCGCGGTTTCGGAGAGCTTGGGTATAAAAGATGCTTTGACGGTGTTCCAAAATTCGTGGATTTCTTTTGTGTAGCTCTGTCCCGGCATTTTCGGTCTCCTTTCGCTTTGAGATTGTCTGCATATTTGTTGTTTACACTCGCGCGCGTAAATATAATTATAATATATTATAACATAAAAATAATATAAAAGCAAGGGGACTCTGTTCTTTTTCTTAAAATTTACAAATATTTTAAATATAAATTAAGGAAAAGACTATTGACAAAATCAAAAAAAGGGGTATAATGAAACCAAATAAAGGTTAGCATAGGATAACCGGTAAAAAAGGAAAGGATTTTGGATTTTATTTTCGCAAAGCTATGAGATTACATTACGAGATCAAAGGAATGAACTGTGCGGCATGCGTCAGCCACGTGGAAAGAGCCTTGAAAAACGTACTCTCGGAGCATGATACCGTTACGGTCTCTCTCCTGACCAATTCGGTGTCGATCCTGCTTGCCGAGGACGAAAAAAATGTTGAAGCATTGGAAGAAAGACTCTCAAAATCTGTCAGTTCTGCGGGATATATGCTGATGGTGGGAGAGAAAAAGAGTGAGGAAAAGACGCCCGAATTTCAAAAGCGTCTGTTCAAGCTGATTCTCTCCGCGATTTTTACGCTTGCGGTGATGTATCTTTCGATGGGGAGCATGATTGGTTTGCCGATTCCGCCGTTTTTATCCGGAATGGAAAACGGACTTTTGATGGCGCTGGCACAGCTGATTTTAACCGTTCCCGTCATTCTGATCAATTTTCACTTTTTCAAAAACGGATTTCGCGCCCTTTTGCATCTCTCGCCGAACATGGATTCCTTGATCGCGGTTGGTGCGGGCGCATCGGTTATTTACGGTATGGTTGCGGTTGTGATGATTGCAACTGCCGCAGATATGGGCGTGGTTCATTCCTGGTTGCACGATCTGTATTTTGAATCCGCGGCGATGATATTGACGCTGGTGTCTCTTGGAAAGCTGTTGGAATCGCGGGCGAAGGATAAAGCATCGGATGCGGTGCGCTCGCTTGCAACGCTCTCCCCGAAATTTGCGGCGGTTTTGCGGGACGGAAAAGAAATTTCGGTTCCTGTTGGAGAGATTCAAGTGGGAGACCTGATGCTGATCCGCGCGGGAGAGCTGATCCCTGCCGACGGCGTGGTGGTATCGGGAGAAGGAAGCACCGATGAGTCGGCTTTGACCGGCGAGAGTATGCCCGTGGAAAAAAGCGAAGGCTCGCCCGTGCGTGCTGCCTGTGTGTTGACAACCGGGGCTTTGACGGTGCGTGCGGAGCAGGTGGGAGAGGATACCTCTCTTTCCCGCATCATTCGGCTTTTGGAGGATGCCGCCGCTTCCAAAGCGCCCATTGCGCGCGTTGCCGACAAGGTCAGCGCGGTGTTTGTTCCATGCGTGATCGGAATTTCCATTCTGACGTTTGGTTTGTGGATGCTGTTGGTGCAGAACGTAGAGCAGGCATTTCGTTCCGCGATTGCCGTTTTGGTCATTTCCTGCCCCTGCGCGCTGGGACTTGCCACGCCGACGGCAATTACGGTTGGAATCGGTCGCGGTGCGACGAAGGGAATTTTGTTCCGCAACGCCGAATCCTTGGAGCGGCTTTCGGGTGTGAAAACCGTGGTATTTGACAAGACGGGAACCTTGACCGAGGGCAAGCCCGCCTTGACGGATTTGTACGTTTACGGCGAAGAGCCGGAAAAGGTTTTGAAACTTGCGGCGGCGGTAGAAAGGCTCTCCTCCCACCCCTTGGCGTTTGCGGTGCAAAAGGGTGCGGAGCAGCTTGCATTTTTCAATCTGCCCGAAGTCAAAAATTTTGTTTCGCTGACGGGTATGGGAGCCGAGGGTGTTGTGGACGGGATTCTCTGCCGTGTCGGAAAGCCCTCTGCGGAGCTTTTTCAGGTCTTGAAGGATAGTGAAAAAACGCAAAATATCGAATCACGTGTGTGGAAAAAGGATGAAAATCTTCAAATTTTGCAGAGGTCTGATCTCTCTTGTATTGCAGATGATTTTCAAAGCTTGGAGAATCAAGGAAAAACGGCGGTTTTTGTCACCTTTGACGGCCGTCCCGTGGGTGTGATGGGGATTGCCGACCGCGTGCGTGAGGATTCCCGCACCGCCGTAGAAGCCCTGCAGAGCGCCGGTGTGCGCTGTTTGATGCTGACGGGTGACAATGAACGAACGGCGGCGTTTGTGGCAAATAAAGTGGGTCTTGACGGCTACCGTGCGGGGCTGTTGCCTGAGGACAAAGAAAAAACGGTGCGTGAAATTGCCGAACAAGCGCCCTGCGCGATGGTTGGTGACGGCATTAACGACGCTCCCGCCTTGGTGCGTGCGGACGTTGGCATTGCCGTGGGTGCCGGAACCGAGATTGCCATTGATTGCGCTGGGGTGGTTCTTTCGGGGTGCTCTTTAGTGGGTGTGGCGGATGCGTATTTTCTCAGCCGTGCGTCCATCCGCATCATCAAACAGAATTTGTTCTGGGCGTTATTTTACAACGCGATCTGTATTCCCGTAGCGGCAGGGCTGTTTTACCCTCTGCTGCAATGGCAGCTCAGTCCGATGCTTGCATCTGCGGCGATGAGCTTTTCGTCCGTCTGTGTGGTAACAAACGCGCTTCGGCTGCGTTCGATTCGGCTCTGGAAAGGAGGGAGTGAAAAAATGTTTGGAAAAAAAGAGATCGTTAAGTACACGCTCTGTGTGGAAGGCATGATGTGCCAGAACTGCGTAGCTCACGTCAAAAAGTCTTTGGAAGGCGTGAAAGGTGTTCAAAGCGTAACAGTTGACCTGGACGCGAAAACCGCCGTTGTAGAGGCTGTTTCCGCCGTCTCCGCGAAGGTTTTGGTCAACGCGGTTGTTTCTGCCGGCTATCAGGCAAAGGAGCAATAAAAAAGGACGCGTTTTTTGGGGAAACTTTTGAAAAAGTTTCCCCAAGCCCCTTCAAAACTTTCACAAACAGATAAAAGATAAGCGAGGTAGGAATGTTCCTGCCTCGTTCGTTTATTTAGTATCCAAATTTGTTTCCGAGCACGCAGCCAAAACATTAGCTCCCGCGAGCATTTGGGGACCACTAACCCCAAATGCTCTATAATGCATCATTTTCTATGTCATCTTTGAGAGGGCTTGCAAGCTCACCGGTCGAACTTTTGCGGTATGCCGGAAAAGCACGAGGTGTAAGTCGACGAGGGATCTACAAACTATTATAAGAGTCTTTATTTTGCAATATTGATGATTTTAACCCCTTTTTGCTTTGCATATTCTAAGGTTTTATATGCGCCACCCGATTTGTGCTCTACGTAGGTAATTAGTAAATTTGAACAGTCGATCAACCATTCATTTCGCTTTATAATTGCTGCTTTGAAGTGCGTTTTCGGATCAACCGGCAAACAAATTTCATCGTAAAAATGGTTGTAATATTGTTCGTCTTTTACGTGATAAGGTAACACAAGTATCAGAGAACAGTTCTTCCAAAAATCCTTTTGAACTCTCTTGATTGCAGAAGCCGCTAAAATATCAAAATCACCGTTGCGTCCGACATAGAACTCTACATATTCTTTTTGATAAAGCAGATCGCGCAGAATTCTTTCTATGTTCGCTTCTATCTCGTCAATACAGTATATTTTACGGTGTCCGATAAATGATACGCGATATATTTCCACCTTTCAAATCCTCACAAAACAAAAAAGTGCGCTCCCGAAGGAACGCACCGAAAAAGCATGTTCCTTCCATTGTTACCACACAATTCTCACTCTGTTTAGGAAATGAGCAGAAGGAGAACACACCTTTTACCAAGGTAGTATTCCCCTAAACAGAGTACAAATATAGAATTGTGTGGTGCTATTATTGTATCACTTTTTCCATGTTTTGTCAATATATAGCAACGAGATTATAGAAAATATCTCCTTATTGCGCTTTGAAACTAAGCATGAGCAACGCAACCCGTGGAGCATTCAGTGGTTAAAGCATAGATAAAAACTGTCTTGGTGGAGCGGGCAATGTTGTAAGCATGGATGCTACGCATCCATACGCCCTGACCGCTTGCGACAGCGAATTTTTCCGTCCGTTAACTCGCTAACAAATCTAACACCAAAACGAAAAGATGAGGCAGAAACATCTCCACCTCGCCTATGCTATAAACCGTGTTAAAAGTTTTGAGGGGGCTTGGGGGAACTTTTTCAAAAGTTCCCCCAATAATCGCATCCCTTTTCAATCTTTTCTCAGCAGATCCGAAAGAAAAACACTGTCAAGGTAATCCCCGATGATATCGTGCAGTTTTTTCCACATGGGAAGCGTTCTGCACTCTTGCGCGCGCACACAGGGCTCGGCGCCGCATTCCAGGCAGGACACGGGAGCAAGATCGCCCTCTGTCAAGCGCAGAATTTCACCGATGCGATAATCCTCGGACTTTCTGGTCAAGCGATAACCGCCACCCTTTCCTTGAATGCCTTCTACAATTCCGTTTTGGGTAAGCACGGGGAGAATTTGCTCCAGATATTTTAGAGATATTCCTTGTCTTTCCGCGATTTTTTTCATTGCGATGTATTCACCGTTGCCGTTTTCGGCAAGGTCGATCATCACGCGCAGAGCGTATCTGCCTCTTGTTGATATGATCATGCCTGCCACCTCACAAAAATCGTTGTTGGGTTGATTTTCTGTTTGCCTGATAGGGATATTATAACACAAATTTTTTGCGTTATCAATAGTTTTTTACTTTGATAGCTTAAAAAAACGATTATCGCAGGGCATCCTTCTTATTTGTTGCAATTTACGAAAAAACATTGATAGAACCAAAATCATCTCTTTTTGCGGATGTAGCGCTTGGTTCCGCAAACGATCAGAGGAGCGGCGGGAATCAAAAGTACCAAAAGGAGAGCTAAAATGGCAATCTCACCGTCGGTGACAGTCAGATTCTGCGAGGGCATCAGGCGGGATTCGATGCTTAAATACTCGTAGCTGTTGTCGCACATCTGCGAGAAAGCAGAGAGCAGCAGCGTAAAGTTTCCGCCGGTAGACAAGCTGTACGCCGTGTCGGAAATGCTGTCGGGAGAAGAAATCCACAATAGCGTTGAATCGCCTTTTTCCGCCGTTACGCCAAACACGTATCTTCCTTTTTCGTCCTCCTGTTTTTCACCGCCGTAAAGAGTCAGATATCCGTTTTCTGATGTGTAAAGCCAAGGGGATACGGTAACGCCCTCGGTTTCTCTCACAAGTATCTCATGAGAAAGAAGCGAAACAAACACACCGGTAAAATTGGATGGCGTTGCGCTGTGATTGGAATCAATATGTGCGTAAAAATAGGAGTTTTCGTCGGAGACCAGCAAATAATCCGCATCCGATTCGCACACCAGATTTTTTTCATTGCTCATGCCCAACCCGAATTGCTCGGTGACGGACATCAGATTGTCAAGACCCGTTACAAGACAGGACGTGGTCAAAAAGAGCTTTCCGCCCTCTGCCAGATAAGCGCTCAAAGCTTCTGCCTCTGCATCCGTCAGATCCTCTGCGGGGGAGTGAAGCATCAGAATGTCACATGCGTCCGGGATTTCTTCCAAGGATTCCACCGTTTGCAAAACGTAGCCGTATTCGATCAGATAGGCTTGCAGTGAGGCATCCGGCTCTGCGGCACCGTTGCCCGTTACTATGTATACGGTTGGCAGCGTTTCATCCGCAACATAACGGATGGCATTGGTCAAAATGCTATCGCCGTCAAAATACGCAACGGTCTCGGTGGAATAGTACAGCGTTTGTCCGTAGGTGATCGCCGTTGTGTCAAGCCCGTTGGTAGATCCCGTGCTTGCATATTGCAAAAATGAAGAAATACAGTAGGAATACTGTGTGGGAGAGAAGCTGAAGCCAAGCTCGCTGTTGTAGTAATGGTACAGCACGGTGTTATCCAACAAACGGTAGCGCCCGTTGCACAGCACCAAAAAGCTTTGGTCGGTGGCATCCTCCGCGCCGTAGGTCTTTAACAATTCGGTCTCGGTATTCGTGTCAACGTACTGAACCTTCAAGCGCTCGGTCTCCTCTTCAAAAAGTTCTACAAAGGAGCGGAGATTGCTGTCGGTGCCCGGTTTTCCTCCCGCGCAAAGATAATAAACCGTTACGTCTTGATCCAGCGTATGCAGATAATCGCGCGTGGTTCCCGAAATTTCAAAGGTATCCGAGCCGCTGACGTCAATCGAAGTCATTTGCTCCGGCAGGAGTGCGACAACCGTATTCAGCAGAACGGACGCCAAAATAACGCCTGCAAGCGTTGCGGCCGCAAGGTTTTTCTTGGCGGGGACAAAAAGCTCCCCCTTGCGATAACGCAACAGCAAGCTGTGAAGCCACAAAAACACGGCGGTGTACAAAACAAGCGCCACGGCAGATTTGATGGGGAGCGTCCCGCCTGAAAAGCTGTAAAACAGTCCGATGGGATTGAAATAAAAGATTAGAGTGTCAAGAACGTCGGGCAGATCAAGTATGGATACGAGAAGCTGTAAAACGAACAAAACTGCACTGCCGCCAAATGAAAGCAAAGCGGAGATCAGCTTTTTTGGGGAAAGCTCTGCCAAAAACTGCAGAATTGCCAGCACCGCCGCGCCAAACAGCACGTATCCGCAAAGAGAAACATAAGCCGATGAAAAAACGATCTCCCCAAACATCGAAAACAGCAGTGGGGTCAAGAACAGAACCGCCGTAGGGAGCAAAAACAGCGTCAGATTGGCAAAATATCTCCCTAATATAATGGAAGAGGAGCGCGGGGACAAGGAAAGCAAAAATGCCTCGCGGCTTCCTTCCCGATCGCGGTTGGCGGAGACCAGCACGGGAAACGGCAAAATGATCAGCAGTACGGGCGCCAGATACAGCAATGAATACGCAATGTCCGCATAGCCCATAAACAGATTGAAGAGTACGACAAAAATGCCGGAAATCAGCAGGGTTGCAAAGAGAAACAGATATCCGGACCAAGTATTCAGCGATAATTTCAGTTCCTTGTGGTAAAAAGCAAGCATCTCAGCCCTCCTCCTCTTCATTTTCGTCCACGGTCTCACAGCTGCCGCTTTGCTCGCTCAGAATCCCGATGCGCTTGGACGCTTTTTTTCTCGGCGTTTCGGGGGATTCCAACGCAACCAAAGAATCAAATATCACTTGCACCTCAGGATCGTTTCCGTCCAATTCCGCAACCAGCTCGACCTCAAATTTTCCGCTTGCTTCCGATTTTTTTGCCGCAAGGATCAGCAAATCGTCGCAAAGCTCCTGCATCTGCTCCAATTCACTTCCCGTAACAATCAGTGTTTTTGTTTTGGCAAGATGGCGCAAAAAGGCGCAAATATTTTGCTTTGCGCGCGGCGTCAAGCCTCGGGTAGGATCGTCAAGCAACAGAATATCCGGATTTCCGATGCACGCCTGCAAAATACCGAGCTTTGCTTTTTCCTCGGCGGTGAGCTTTTGAATCAACCGATCCAGCTTTGTATCCAGATCGGTCAGCTCCGTCAGCTCGCGAATCTGCTTGACCGTGCGCCCGTAGGAGACGTTTTTTGCGTCGGCAACGAACAGCAAAAATTCCATCACTGTCATTTCTTCATAGGGAGCAAAGTCCTGCGGCAGGTATCCGATGCATTTTTTGGCAGAGACAGGCTCCTTTTGCAGATCAAAGCCGTTGATGATCACAGCTCCGCAACGAGGAGAAAGACTGCCCGACAGCAGCCGCAAAAGTGTGGATTTTCCGGAACCCTTTTTGCCCAAAATCCCGTATATTTTTCCGTTCGGGAGCTTAAAACAAACCGTTTTCTCGATGTTTTGCCCGATTGCAATATTTCTTGCCTCGATCAATCCTGATATCCTCCGCCAAATCTTTCAATACTTTATTTTAACAACTTTAATATTACATGATTTTTGTGTCATCCGTTTGACCGCTTTTTGACTTTTTTATGACGCCGGAGAAAAAATAGAAAAAGAGGCTGAAATTCAGCCCCGCAGACTGTAGACAAAAGACACACTAAATAACAAGTTGCACAAAGGGAACAATCCCTCAGTCACCTAACGGTGCCAGCGCGAGTCGACGAAGTCGATCTCGTTGGCGGCTTGCCGCCTTCCCTTCTGCACAAGGGAGCCTAAACGTAAAAGACTGCTAAAATATCATTGTTTTGAGTGCAAATGAACTCTTATAGCCGCCCCTGTGTAAGGGGCGGAAGCTCGCGGAGCGAGCAGGAGGGGTTGTTTTCGTTATTTTACCTACTAACCTTGTTTTGGTTTACAAACTGAGAGGCTGAAATTCAGCCCCGGACTACGCTGTGAGGGATTGTTTTGAAAGGGACGCGCGGAATTTGCGTTTTTTGCCCGATTTGTATCCAAAATACAGATCAAAAAACATTAAAAGGGCAAAAATGACGGGGGTGAGTACCAAATGCGACTTTTCGCATTTGACTCACCCCAAACCCCTTCCAAACTTTCAACGCATGAATAAAAAATGACGAATCGGGGAGCTTTTACCCCACTCGTTTATTCACGCTCAAAATTTGTTTCTAATAAAACAGCCGGAACAATCGCCCAACGATACAATATTTCGTATTCGCGCTTTTTAGAAAATATGATTTTAATTTCTCAATCCCCAATGTGGTGTGTTTTCAAAAATTCTTCCACCTCGCAGGCGGTCGGGATCGAAACACCCGCGCCGGGACGGCTGACGGTAACGGAAGAGACCGCGCTGGCGTAAACAACTGCTTCTGTCATGCTCTTGCCTTCGCTAAGACTCTTGCAAAGACCGCCGATAAAGCTGTCTCCTGCGGCGGTTGTGTCCACCACCTTCACGTTATAAATCCCCGCGTAACGGATTTCTCCGCCCTCGGTGTAAGCACAGCCGCGCTTTCCAAGCGTTACAACCGCATCCGAGCACCCCAATGCCTGCAGTGCGCGAATCGCTTCTTCGGTGCTTTTTTCGTCCTTCGGCTCAATGCCCGTAATCAGCTGTGCCTCAAATTCGTTGGGGATAATCATATCCACGCAGGCGTAAAGCGCGGGATCCGCTTCTTTTACGGGCGCGGGATTCAAGACCACCTTTTTGCCGTGCTTTTTCGTCATATGTGCCGCAAAAAGAACCGATTCCATCGGAATTTCGTACTGCATCACCACAAAATCCGCCCAATCGAACAACGCTTCCCGCTCCGCAATCACCTCGGGGGTTACGCAGGCGTTGGCACCGATGTCAAGGATGATATGGTTATCCCCGCCGCAAACCGTGATCACAGCGGCACCCGTAGGCGCATCGGCAACGATGACGTCGGAGGTGTCAATTCCAAAGGATTTAAGATTGTTCAACGCCAGCTCGCCTGAAAGATCCTTTCCCACGGCGCCCAACATTTTGACATTGCATCCGGTTTTGGACAGAGCAACGGCTTGGTTCGCTCCCTTTCCGCCAAAATTCATGGCAAAATCCTTGCCGTTCAGCGTTTCACCAAGCTTCGGCAAGCGTTCGGTATAAATGACGTAATCGACGTTGATACTGCCGATAACCAAAATGTTTTTCATGCGATACTCCTGATCATTATTTGCTTGTCAGCTTTTGGAACAAATCGTTGTAAATGCGGTCGCGGTTCAGCGAGCGGACGTAGATGTAATGTGTACGTGCCGTGTCGGTGGCGTAAGGGCCGTCGGAGGTGACGATCGGGCGCGGAATTTCAACCATATTGCAGTATTCGGGGCAGATCAGCGTTGCGGCGGCGGTCACGTCCCAGATGATGCGTCCCGCAACCGGAGTAGGATAGCCGGCACACTCTTCGGCTACGTTTTCAACAAGATAATCGCACAGCGCGTTCTTGCCGCTCAAATGCTGCTTCAGCTCCGGAACCGAGGTCACAAACTCGGTGCAAACGCCCGCACAGGGAACCTGCAAAAGCGGGATTCCGCTGTCAAATACCACCTGCGCCGCAGGAATATCCTGGCGCAAATTGAACTCCTTGTTGTGCCAATGGTGCAAGGCGTTTCCGCCAAGCCATACCACGGCGGTCTTTTTTGCCAGTTCCGGGCATTTGATCAGTGCGGATGCCACGTTGGTAATGGCGCCGATCGCAACCACAATCACGGGCTCCTCGCTGTTCATTACCGTGTTGATGATGTTGTCTGCCGCGTCGGACTCCACGGGCGTATTTTTGTCCTTGAGGAAGGACGTAGAACCGCGATAAACCGGGATCTCCGTAGTTTCATCCACCAGCTTTACGACCTTGAAGATCTCCTGATAGCTCTTCTCCATGCCGTCGGCGGCAGAGGTCGAGCGGCTGTTCAAAAACGGCGCCGCATTGATGGAAAGCAGATTGATCTTTTCTTTTGCAAGCATACAGTAAGCAATGCAAAACTGATCGTCCACCTCGTTGTAAGCGTCGGTGTCCAGTATAATATTGTGCTTTTTGCCGGAGCGGATCTGCTCCATCAGCTTCTGCAAGGTCATTTCCATGTGATTGATATCCTTTCTTGGGAGACTTTTTTAGGAAGAAATTTTGCAAAAAATTCCCTTTATCATTCTACCACCAAATTGCCGAAATGTCAAGCAAATTTTACGCAAAGAGCACGGTTTTTTAAGTGGATCCCCGCTCAACATTTTTCCAACACGAAAAATCCCGCAGGCGGGACTGCAAGTGTTCCCTTTGCGGTTTTGATCGCCTCGCCGGTCAGTGCGTTTTTCCACCTTCCGGAGAGCGGGTAATTCCACACCGTACCCATATTAGCAAGAATCAGCAGGCGCTCCATTTGATCTCTGCGCTCGTATGCAAAAGCGTCTTTTTTCACTGCCGTGAAGCAAAAATCCCCATTTTTCAACGCCGAGTGCTTTTCGCGCAAAGCGCCGAGGCGACGGTAATGCTCCAGCAGAACGCTTTCCTCTTCTCCCCACGGGTAGGGCAAGCGGCAGAACGGGTCGTGATACCCCTCCAAGCCGGCCTCGTCACCGTAGTAAAGCGACGGGATTCCAAACGCTGTGTATTGCAGGGTTGATGCAAGCATCAGTTTTTGAATCGCTTTTGCGCGTTGCTGCAGCGTCAGGCGAAGATGTGCCAGCTCGTCGTTTGTACAATCCTCTCCTTCCCCCTCACTTCCAAGCACCGTCAAAATGCGCTCGGTGTCGTGCGTGCCAAGCAGATTCATCAGGCTGTTGCTGACGTCGCGCGGGTAGGACGCATACAGCTCGGTCAGAATGTTGTAGAACAGCTCCGCATCGCCGTCGTTCAAAAACGCCAGTACCGCGTTGCGGAAGGGATAGTTCATCACGCTGTCAAGCTGCCTTCCCGAAAAATAGCGCCGCCGCTTTCCGTATGCAATCTTGTCGGCGGCGTTTTCCCACACCTCACCGATCAAAACCGCTTCACCGTCCGTCGTTTGCTTTGCCACCTGCCGCAGCTCGTCCAAAAAGCAATCGGGCAGCTCGTCGGCTACGTCCAGCCGCCAGCCGTCAGCCCCCCGCAGGAGCCATTTTTTTGCAATGCCGTCCGCACCCGTAAAATAGCTTCGGCACGTCTCTCTGTTCTGGCAAAGGCGGGGCATAATTTCAATTCCCCACCAGCACTCATACGAATCGGGGAATTCGCGGAAGGAGTACCAATCGGCGTAAGGAGAGCTTTTGGACTGATATGCCCCTACCGACGCATAATTGCCGCGGCGGTTGAAGTATTTGCTGTCGTCTCCCGTGTGGTTGAACACCCCGTCCAGAATCACCTTGATTCCGCGCGCGTGTGCCTCTTTGATCAGATGATCAAATGCTTTCTCTCCACCCAAAAGACCGTCGATCTTTTCATAATCTCCCGTGTCGTAGCGGTGGTTGGAGGCAGACTCAAAAATGGGAGACAGATAGATCACCGTGACCCCAAGAGAGGACAAATAATCCAGCTTTTGCGCCACACCCCACAAATTTCCGCCGAAAAAGACGTTGTTTGCAAGCGGTTCTCCTGGAATGCGCGCATACTGGGGAATTCCGTGGTGCCAATCGGGATTGATCGACGCACCCGCGCGCAGTGTACTCTCTCCCTCTCCGCGGAAAAAGCGATCCACAAAAATATGATACATCGTTCCGCCGCGGAACCATGCGGGCGTTGTGTACTCTTTTTCGTAAACCAGGAGCCGAAAACGGCTTGCCGAACGGTTGGAGAGCGTAAAATCCACGTTGTTGATGCTGTCAGAGAACAGCGTGTCCCAGCCGCGCACAAACAAATATTCATAGTAAAACAGCCCGCTCGCCTGCCCGTTGCAAAGTGCGGCGGTATCCAGCGTCAGCTCGTACCGATCCTTATCCTGCTCGGTGGAGAAAAACTGCATCGGCAGGTCGGTTTCCTCTCCGCCGTCGGGCGCGATCCGCAAAACTACGGCGGCGGCTCCCACCGTGCGCGGCACGGTTGCGGTCACGGTCAGAACGGTTCCGCAGGGGAACGCGCCAAGCAGGCTGACGTCCTCGCCTTTCACCCGTTTTTCAATATGAACCTTTTGATCCTCTTCGA
>JAFTLZ010000040.1 GCA_017452665.1 Clostridia bacterium | reverse complement strand
GGCGCAAAGCTTGCTACCAGAACGGGTAACGTGGTGCTCTTGAAGGATCTCTTTGAAGCGGCGATCGAAAAGGTCAAGGGAATTATGGAAGAGAAAAATCCCGATCTGAAGGGAAGAGACGATGTAGCCGAGGCTGTAGGCGTTGGTGCAATCGTGTTCTACTATCTTTCCAACAACCGTATCAAGGATATCAATTTCAATCTGGAAGAGGCGCTCAGCTTCGACGGCAACACCGGCCCCTACGTGCAGTATACCTACGCCCGTTCCTGCTCGGTGCTTGAAAAGGTCAAGGACGAGCAGCTGGGCAATGATTTTGAGATCACCTGTGACGAGGAGGCAACGCTTCTGAAGGTGATGTCTCAGTACGAGGAACGCGTTCTTACGGCAATCCGCGATTACGAGCCCTCGGTCATCACCAGATTCATTCTCGATCTTGCGGTTGCATTCAACAAATTCTATCATGAATGCCGCATCGTTACCGAGCCTGACGCAAAGATCAGACAAACCAGAATCAAGCTGACCGAAGCAACAAAATACGTTCTCGGTTCCGCGTTCTCCTTGATCTGCTTGAAAAAGACCGAGCGCGTTTGATTCGCATTTTTATGAAGAGTAATAATTGAAAGGAAATATATACTATGTCCGGACACAGCAAATGGGCGAATATTAAGCACAAAAAAGAAAAGACCGATGCCGCAAGAGGTAAAATCTTTACCAAGATCGGCAAGGAGATCACCATCGCAGTCAAAGAGGGGGGCGGAGATCCCGTTTCCAACTCCAAGCTGCGCGATCTGATCCAGAAAACAAAGGCAAACAACGTTCCCAACGACAACATCGACCGTTGCATCAAAAAGGCAATGGGCTCGACCGGCGAATCCTACGAGGAGGTTTCTTACGAGGGCTACGGTCCCGCAGGCGTTGCCGTGCTTGTCACCGCAACCACCGACAACCGCAACCGTACCGCAGGAAATGTGCGCGCGTATTTTTCCAAGTACCACGGAAACATGGGGCAAACCGGTTGCGTCGGCTATCTCTTTACCGATATCGGCGAAATCGTGATCAACAACGAGGACGGCGATGTAGACGAGGATAAGCTGATGGAGACCGCGCTGGAAGCAGGAGCTGCAGATTTCAAAGCGGAAGGCGACGTGTTCATCGTCACCACCGAGCCGGATGACGTTTACAGCATCCAGGAGGATCTGAAAAAAGCCGGGTACGAGATTCTTTCTGCCGAAAAGACCAAGCAGGCTTCCACCTCTGTTACCTTGGACAGCGAGGACGACATCAAATTCATGAATCTTCTCATCGAAAAGCTGGAAGAGGACGATGACGTGATGGATGTTTACCACAACTGGGAAAACTGCGGAGACTAAAAAATAAATTTTTTGCAAAAAACACTTGACAAATCGTCTTTAACGTGTTATAATACGAACAATAAAGTAAAGGCGATGACGAAGAAGGTCGGGCAAGCGCCCTTTCAGAGAGTCGGGATTGGTGTGAACCGACAGTGCAAATGCCCAGCGACCCATCACTTCCGAGCCGGAGATTCCAAAGATGTTTTTGCATCAAGTAGAGTACTCCCGTGATTGCTGCGTCAAGGCATAGGAATTGTTGGATTCCGAGAGTGGCGGTGTAAAACCGCAATTTGAGTGGTACCGCGAGTGTTCATTGACACCCGTCTCAAAGAACAAATCTTTGAGACGGGTTTATCTTTTTATTTGGAGGAAACAAAAATGGCAATCATCGAATCCGAAAAGCTGCGGGAGGTCGCACAGCGTATTCGCGAAATGCGCGAGATCTTCGATTTTACCGAGGAGCTGATGGCGGAGAAAACCGAGGTCAGCGTGGAAGAATACCGCCGTTATGAAAGCGGTGCGCTGGATTTTCCGTTTACCTTTATTCACAAATGCTCGCTGGCATTCGGTATTGGAATTACCGACCTTTTGGAGGGGAGCAGCGCGCATTTGTCGTCCTACACCGTAACCCGCAAGGGGCAGGGACAGCAAACGGCAAAGGAGAATGGAATCGAAATTTCCAACCTGGCGCCGATGTTCCGCAAAAAAATCGCAGAGCCGTATTGGGTTCGCTACGAATATCAGGCAGATCTGCAAAACAAACCAATCCATCTGACCAAGCACTCCGGGCAGGAGTTCGACCTTGTGATGAAGGGTCGCTTGAAGGTGCAGATCGGTGACAATGTGGAGGTTTTGTCCGAAGGGGACAGCATCTACTACAACAGTTCCACCCCGCACGGTATGATTGCAATCGACGGTGAGGATTGCCTCTTCGTCGCGGTCGTTCTTCCGGGCGAGGACGAAAAGGAAACCGAGATCCGCGATACGCTGTTGCCAATGCGTACCGCCGACAAGCCGCTTGTCAGTGCAAACTTCATCGACACGGTGGAGGATGAAAACGGACTTTTGCAGTCCATTGATTTCCACAATGAGGATCGCTTCAACTTTGCGTTCGACGTTGTGGACGAGATCGCAAGCAAGGATCCCGATAAGCTGGCAATGCTTCATCTGGATAAAAATAAGGTCGAGCGCCGCTTTACCTTCAAGGATATGAAAAAAGCCTCCGCGCAATGCGCAAACTACTTCAAGTCGCTCGGCATCAAAAAGGGCGACCGTGTCATGCTGGTGCTCAAGCGTCACTATCAGTTCTGGTTTGCAATCCTCGGTCTTCATAAGCTGGGAGCTATTGCCATTCCGGCTACCAATCAGCTCCAACAGCACGACTTTGAATACCGCTTCGAGTCTGCCGACGTCAGCGCGATTCTTTGTACTGCTGACGGTGATGTTGCAAGACAAATTGATCTGGCACAGGCAAAATGCCCGATGCTGACCACCAAGGTTTTGGTTGGCGGCAAGCGCGACGGCTGGAGAGATTTTGACGAGGAATATCAGCTGTACAGCACGCACTTCAACCGCACCGAGGATACTCCCTGCGGCACCGATTTGATGCTGATGTTCTTTACGTCCGGAACCACGGGCTATCCCAAGATCGCGGCACATACCTATCAGTACCCGCTGGGACACTACGTTACCGCCAAGCATTGGCACGGTGTCAGCGACGGCAGCCTCCACTTTACCATTTCCGAAACCGGCTGGGGTAAGGCGCTGTGGGGCAAGCTGTACGGACAGTGGCTTTGTGAGGGCGCAGTATTTACATACGATTTCGATCGTTTTTCCGCGTCGGATATTTTGCCGATGTTTGCAAAATACAATATTACCACCTTCTGTGCGCCCCCCACGATGTTGCGCATGATGATCAAGGAGGATATTTCTAAATACGATCTGTCCTCTATCCGCCACATGACCACAGCGGGCGAGGCGCTCAATCCCGAGGTTTACCGCCAATTCGAAAAGGCAACCGGCTTGCAGATCATGGAGGGCTTCGGACAGACCGAGCTGACCTTGACCATCGGTAACTTGATCGGCGGCACGCATAAGCTTGGCTCCATGGGTAAGCCGCTTCCTCTGTATGATGTTGATATCGTAGATCCCGACGGTAATCCCGTTGCTGATGGTGAAACCGGTGAGATCGTGGTTCGTACCGATAAAAAGATCCCCTGCGGTCTGTTTGCCGGATATTATAAAAACGAAGCCAAAACCGCAGAGGTATGGCACGACGGAATGTACCATACGGGAGACACTGCTTGGCGGGACGAGGACGGCTTCTATTGGTACGTTGGCCGTGTGGACGACGTCATCAAATCCTCCGGCTACCGCATCGGCCCGTTCGAGATCGAAAGCGTCATTATGGAGCTTCCTTATGTACTGGAGTGCGGTGTTTCCGCAATGCCGGACGAGGTCAGAGGACAAATCGTCAAGGCGTCGATCGTCCTGACCAAGGGAACAGAGCCGACGGAAGAGCTGAAAAAAGAAATCCAGACCTACGTCAAGGAGCACACCGCGCCTTACAAGTATCCGCGTGTGGTCGTGTTCCGTGACGAGCTGCCCAAAACCATCAGCGGCAAAATCCAAAGAAACAAGCTTTGATTCGGTTTGGACTTTTTCATTAAAAATTAAAAAAAGTATTGACAAAAGCCCGAAGATGTGGTAAAATGGTTCTATTCAAAAAAGCGACGACGAAGAGGATGCAAATCTCAACAGCCTTGCAGAGAGATGGCGGACGGTGCAAGCCATTTGGTGGAGTTTGCTTCGGTAGCTTCCGAGCCGAAAGGAAGAACGAATCCGAACGGATTTCAGTAGACCCTTTCCGTGATTGCTGCGTAAATGCATAGGGGCTGTTCGGCTCCAAGAGCGGCGGATTTTTCCGCAATTTGAGTGGTACCGCGGGTGCTTTGGTGATTCGGCACTCGTCTCAAGCTTATTTTGCTTTGGGACGAGTGCCTTTTATCGTCCCGGAAACGGAGAAAACTGTATGAAACAAATGAGCGGATTGGATTTTAAGATCCGAGAAATGGCGCAGCGAATTCGCGAGCTGCGCGAAATTACGCGTTATACGCCGGAGGAAATGGCGGTGAAAACCGATGTTTCCGCCGAGGAATATCTGCGATGCGAAAACGGGCAGAGTGACCTGAACTTTGCTTTTATCTATCGCTGTGCGCTGGCGTTTGGCGTCAACGTTACCGATATTATCGACGGTGTCAGCCCTACGCTGAAATCCTATACGGTCACGCGGAGCGGAGAGGGACAGCGCATCGAGCAGGCGCACGGAATGGTCTATTATAACCTGGCGGCGGCGTTCCAAAACCGCATTGCCGAGCCGCTGTATGTGCGCAGTGCCTACGACGAAGAGGCGTTGCATAAGGATATTGAGCTGACCACGCATGCCGGTCAGGAATGTGACATTGTCATCTCCGGTCATTTGATGGTGCAGGTAGGCTCTCACAAAGAGGTTCTTCATCCGGGTGACAGCATTTATTACGATAGCTCCACACCCCACGGTATGATCGCTGTGGACGGGCAGGATTGTGAATTTTACGCAATGGTGCTCAACCCTACGGGAGAGCCGATCTCGGAGCTGACCCATGCTCGTGAGGTAGCAAGCCCCGCACTGCAAAAGGACAACGAGGAACGCATCTACCAGCAATACATCGACGTTGTGGAGGATGAAAACGGAACTCCCACGTCCATTTCGTTTAAAAACATCGAGCATTTCAACTTCGCATTCGATCTTGTGGATGCTCTGGCGCAAAAAGAGCCGAACAAGCTGGCAATGTTGCACGTTTCAAAGGATAAGACCGAGCGCCGCTTTACCTTCAAGGATATGAAAAAGCCTCCGCGCAATGCGCAAACTACTTCAAGTCGCTCGGCATCAAAAAGGGCGACCGCGTCATGCTGGTGCTCAAGCGTCACTATCAGTTCTGGTTTGCCATGCTGGGACTCAATAAGTTGGGGGCAATCGCAATTCCTGCGTCCAATCAGTTGCAGGAGCACGACTTTGAATACCGCTTTCAGGCGGCAGGTGTCAGTGCCATTCTCTG
>JAFTLZ010000002.1 GCA_017452665.1 Clostridia bacterium | reverse complement strand
CGCAGAGGGCGAAATAGCCTCTTTATGGCGCTTTTCTTTTTGCCAAGCTTTTTCTTTTGCGCCTTCTTGGTCAAAAGAAAAAGCGGTGCTAACAAATTTGTGCAATATTACAAATTGAATACCTTTGGTCTACAACCTGCGTGGGGGACTTTTTCAAAAGTCCCCCACAAAAAAACGTCCTTTTTCAAAAGTTTTCCCAAAACAACGGATCTGATGTTTTTATTCTTTTCCTTCAAACGCCAAGTCCGAGATCAGCGTACCCTTCAGATCCGGCGCGGTCGCGGCGGATTGAATGTGCAAATAGCAAAGTCCGTTCGGGTGCGTTCCGTGCAGACGGACGCGGGATTGAAACTTGTCGTTGATGTAGGTCGAAATCGTCCCCTCCACGCAATCGAAATCAAACTGCACCTCCGAGTACAAACGCTTGGAATCCAACATTCCAGAGGTGATCGGCGCCGAAAAGCTTGCCACCTGCTTCACGTCCTCGTCGCAGGGATTGAGCCACTGATCCAAGAGCGACACGCGCACGCCCGTTCCCTCTACGTGCAGTCTCAATTTTACGCTTCCCTTCTTCGCAATCGGGAAGTTCCAGACCGCACCGCCAAGATTGCTGACCAAACGCGGGTCATCGGTACGGCAAATGTGCAACGCCTCGCTAACGTTGTCCTCGGGATCCGGCACCAACAGCGCACTGCTGACGCGGTTGTACGCACAGTGACCCACACAGTCCAGCGGCGCGTCAGGCGTCCCGCGGAAGCAGCCCAGCACGCTCTTCACGTATCCCTGTACCGAGACCGAACCCAGCCCGTGCAAAAAGTCCTCCTTGCGCGACGTCTCGTACAACCATTTCAAATCCAGAATTACCGCGCGGCGACAAGGATAATTCTGCCCGTAAAAGACCATCAGTTTTCCATACGGAAGCTCCAACGCCTCAAACTGGTGCACGCTCTTGTCGCGTCCCTCCTCCGGACCACCCAACGAGCGAAAATCCGCGGCATTCCGATGCGGGTTCAACGCCAGCTCGCGGTAGCCGCGCCAGGTCAGCCCCTCGTCCTCGGTAATCGCAATGTGATTCGCATCGCGGTTGGTAAATACATCCTCCCATACGCCGTCAGCATCGTCCAACTCAGGCAGAGGGCGCGTGTTGCACCACAAAAAAACGATCCGCCCGTCAGACAGACGCTTCAGGCGCGGCATCGTGCCCGTGGAATGGAATACCGACGGCACCTGCTCGCTCCAGGTTTCACCACTGTCGTCGGAGTAACAAACATAGTGGTAATCCAGCGCCGTGCGAGTGATCATCATCAGGCGGCCGTTTTCCAACTCCTCGATCGTGTTCTCACGCGAGTTTTGCTGCCAGCGCACCCCCGTGTGTCCGGTAGCGGGCTTGTAGAACGGCACCGCAGGCATCGGAACCCGTTTCCAATCGCGCAGATCGCCGTCCGCGTAATAAAGCACAGCAAAAAAAGCCGTCGGATGCAGGGAGGGACGCTTCTCATGCGCCACCACGATCACGCGGTCACGGCTCCGCATCGGAAAGACCGTTCCAACCTCGCCAATCGAATCCGCCGTAATCAGCATCCGCATAGGATTTTCGTCGTCGGGCGTGTCACCCACCAGCAAAAAGGAGCCCTCGTAGCCGCAGTCCTTCACCGCCACGTATTTGTTCAGATACGGAACGTAGGTAGAAGCGCCCAAGGTAAAGCGTCCCTCCACCAAGTGCCGCTTCCAGGAAAGTCCCCCATCCACCGATGCAAGATAGCAGCGTCGCGCGTCACGGTCGAACACGTTCTTTTTCTTGTAGTGACCGTAAATACGGATTTCACCGTCCGGCATCACGCAAAGATTGTTCCACGCGTCCGCATCGGGCACGGCAACCTCAACCGGCGCCCAGATATCCGAGTAAAAGCGCACGTCCTCCTTCGTCATCCGGGCCTTGATCTTCTCAATATAATCGTATGTATTTCCCATCTCAATTCTCCACTTCGTCCTCTGCAAAGCTGATAAATGCACAGATCGCGTTGTGGTCGGAGTAAAAGTTTCCGCAAGCATTGTCATCCGCTACCGCATAAGACTGTGTCGGGTCCACTGCCATGTTGGTAAAGATGTGATCGATCTTGCTCATCCTTCCCTCCAGCACTCTATCCATCAGATAGCCGTGGAAGGTACCGGGAATATTCGCAGTCGCATCCACCGTACCAAGCGATGCGGCAGTTCCGAGAACCATCTGAATTGCCGGGAACGTATCGTTTGCGTTAAAGTCTCCCATCAAAGAGTACGGCAAGCCGGTATCCACGATATCGCGGTAAATCACCGTGCACTCCGCAACCTGCGCCATCGTTCCTTTGTGATCCAGGTGCGTGTTATAAAAGGCAAACAGCTTGTGGCTTTCCTTTTCCACCAGCTCCGCACAGCAATAAATGCGCGGGCATCCACTCTGATCCATCCCCTTAAGCTTGCTGGCGGGCGTGTTCGGTGTCAGCGAGAGCCACTTTTCACGGAATGCGTGCAGCAAAAAGCGATTGCGCCGATACGCAATGGGAGTCCCCTCCCCGTTGTATTCCGCAGCACGTCCATGCCCCAGAATCACGTAATCGGGCAGATTCTCCACCAGCCAATCCAGCATCTCGTCAGTCACTTCCTGAAAGCCAATCACATCGGGATCCTCCGCCTTCAGCATCGACAAGATCTTCGGCTTGCGCAGATCAAAGCAGTTCACCCCGTCGTTCTTCGTGTTCACCCGCATATTAAAGCTCATGATTTTCATTTGCTTGCTCATTTTTTATCTCCTTAATTCATTATTCACTTTTCGATTCTGATTTTTTTGAATTTACAAAAGCGCAGACTGCAAGATGATCGGAATAGAAGCAACCGCAGCTGTCATCATCGGCAACGGCATAGGAACGCGCGGGATCGGTTGGCATATTGGTAAAAATATAGTCGATTTTACTCATCTCCCCACTGTTGATCCGATCCATCAAGAAGCAGTGTAAGGTTCCCTTGATCTCACTCGTTGCATCCACTGTGCCGAGTGAATCCTTGGTCGAAAGAATCATCCGAACCGTATCGCTTTCGGGGTACGCATTAAAATCGCCTGTCAAAGCGTACGGGAGATTGTCCTCTGCAATGCGCTGATACAGCATCATCGTTTCCGCAATTTGCGCTTTTCTTCCCATATGATCCAGGTGCACGTTATAGAACGCAAACAACTCTCCGCTTTCGCAATCCGCAAGCTCAACACAACAGTACATACGCGGGCATCCGCTCTGATCCAAGCATCTCAGCTTCGTCGCAGGCACCGACGGGGTGATCGACAGCCACTCCTGGCGCAGCGCGTGCAGGACAAAGCGCTCCTTCTTATATGCGATAGGCGTTCCTTCCCCCATGTAATTCTTCTCACGGCCGTGCCCCAAAAGCACGTAATCCGTCAACCCGTCCGCCAAGGCTTTCCGCATCTCATCGGTTGCCTCTTGAAAACCAATCACATCCGGGGCCTCCTTACGAATCATTTCCAAAAGCTTGGGAAGACGGTAATCAAAGCAGTTCGCCCCGTCCTTTTCCGTGCGATACCGCAGATTGCAGGACATCACCTTTATTTCTTGACTCATAAAAACCTCCCATGGAAAGAAGGGAGTCTCTACAGAGGCTCCCTTTTTGTTGTTATTACTGTTCCTCGGCGTCCTCTGCCACGTAGTCCTCAGGCATAGCTTCAGCTGCGCTTGCAGCCTCTTCGAGAAGCGAACGGATCGAAAGGCTTACCTTCTTCTTCTCATCATCAATGTCAATGATGCGTGCGTCCACGATCTGACCGATCTCCAGCATATCCGCGGGCTTTGCAATGCGCTTCATCGCGATCTGAGAAATGTGAATCAAGCCATCCACACCGTCAATGATCTCGGCAAACGCACCAAAGGGCATCATGCTGACGATCTTCACCGATGCAATGTCACCCACCGCGTAGCGAGACTTGAAGATATTCCAAGGATTGGTCTCCTCGGTCTTGTAGCCGAGAGAGATTCTCTTCTTTTCGGGATCAAAGCTCTTTACAAACACATCAAGCTCGTCGCCCACAGAAACCACCTCTGCAGGATTCTTGATGTGCTTCCAGGAAAGCTCGGTCAGGTGAACCATACCGTCCACACCGCCCAGATCCACAAACGCACCGAAAGAGGTCATGCTCTTTACAGTACCGTGATAGGTCTTGCCAACCTCAATGCCTGCCCAGAATTCTGCTTCCTGTGCACGGCGCGCCTCACGCAAAACGAGACGGATGGAACCGATCGCCTTTTTGCCGGGCTTGATCTCAATGATTTTGAAGGAAACGTTGGTGCCCACCAAAACGGAAAGGTCGCCATCCTTCGGCACACCGGTCTGGGACGCGGGAACGAATACACGATTTGCGTTGTAGAAGATTACTACGCCGCCCTTTACCGCCTCGGTTACCTTGCCCTCCAGCACGGTCTTGTTTTCGCAGGCATCCACCAGGGACTGCCAGTTCTTGTCTGCATCTACTCTCTTCTTGGACAGCTCAGCCACACCCTCGATGTCGCTGACACGGATGACAAAGGCTTCAACCTTGTCACCGTTTTTGAAGTTCTCGGTCAACTTAAAAGCGGGATCGTTGGAAATCTGATCCGCTTTTATGTAACCGGTTACACCTGCGCCGACATCCAGCTGGATTTCAGCATCGGAAACATGTGTAACAGTTCCGGTAACGACATCTCCTGTATTTAAAGTTAAGCATTGCGATTCGAGCATTTCTTCGAAATTTTCTTTCATTTCGCTCATGGTTTTATATACCTCCTCTATTTCCTCGCTCGGCGTCGATGCGCCCGCGACGATTCCAATGTGTTGTGCGGCACCAAGCGCTTCCGCATCCAATTCGGACGCGCAGGAGATCCACACGGTGTTGCCGCATTCCCGGCGGCAGATTTGTGCCAGCTTTGCGGTGTTGGAGCTTTCCCTGCCGCCGATCACGATCATACAATCGCAACGCCGTGCAAGGTCCGCAGCTTCGTTTTGCCGCAATTCGGTCACTCTACATATTGTATCAAAAATTTTGACATTTGTACATAGGTTTTTGAGAATTTTTTGGCTTTTGTTCCAAATGTCCAAATTTTGAGTTGTTTGAGCCGCCAAAACAGCTCTTTTTTTGTGCAAATCGCCAACCACTTCAGAGGCAATCGCCTGCTCCATCTCTTCAGCAGCGGCAAATGTGTGCTTCTCGCCGTCAAAATAGCTCATAATTCCAATCACCTCCGGGTGGGAGGCAGAGCCGATCAGCAAAAAGCAATCCTTTTCTGTATCGCACTGCGCCGCAATGCGGTGAATATTTTTCACGTACGGGCAGGTACAGTCAATCCAACGGAACGCGGCGTTTTTTTGCGCCAGCTCATCCAGCAGGCAAGAGGTCTGTACGGTGCACCCGTGCGCCCGTACCAAAAGCGTTACGGGAGCCTTTGCAGTGGCGCCTTGCGCTACCGCTTCCACATCCTCCGGTTGGAGGACCTCCACGCCGCGGCGGGAGAGAGACTCCTGATAGCTCTCGTTGTGGATCAGATGGCCCAGTGTGCAAACGCGTTCTCCCGCCCTTTTCGTGCGCAACACCTGCTCCAGGCAATCGGTCGCACGTTTGACGCCAAAGCAAAAGCCGGCGTTTTTCGCAACGGTAACGGTTCGCATACAAGTCTCCTTTCACAATCTAAAAATCAGTAACAAAATCATTTCTGCAACGCAACTCAATCTAAGATTCCCTTTTTGCAGGAGCGAAAAGGACGCGTTTTTTTGTGGGAAAACTTTTGAAAAAGGATGCGTTTTTTGGGGAAACTTTTGAAAAAGTTTCCCCAAACCCCTTCAAAACTTTCAACGCATATATAAAACTGACGAAATAGGAAAGCTCCTGCCCCGTTCATTTGTTCAGGCTCAAAATTCGTTTCCAAGCACATAGACAGAACAATCGCTCCCGCAAGCATTTAGGGACCACTCCCCTAAATGCTCCAAAAAGATAGTTAGAATACGGTTATAGCACATAATCTTACTCATGCTTCTATCGCTAAATGCTCTACGATATATCATTTCCTGTGCCGTCTCTGAGAAGGCACGCAAGCTCACCGGTCGAACCCGAAGCGCGATAAAACATTGAACCGATGACATCCCTACTAATGTCATCCTGAGCGGAGAAAACGTCGCGTTGTGGCGTTTTCGTAGTCGAACTTTTGCGGCTTGCCGCAAAAGCGCGAGGCATAAGCCGAAGCGGGATCTATAAAGGAATTTTGCAACTCTATCCAAGCCTCCCTTGTGCAGAAGTGAAGGCGGGCAAGCCGCCGACGAGATCGACTTCGTCGACTCGCGCTCCGCCGCAGGCGGTGAGGGATTGTTTTTGCAACGCAATTCTAACTAAGGCTCTCCCTTTGGGAGTAGCGGAGCGGTGAGAGGGTTCTCTTCATAAAGCGTTCCCTTCTCTTTGAAAAAAATCAAACCGTGATTCCAACCTTGTCGGAAATCAGCTTCACAATCGCGTCGGTACATTCCTCCGGCGTCATCCAGGAGTTATCAAACTCCACCGCATCGGGAGCCGCCACAGCAGGCGCCACCGCACGGTTGCGGTCATCGCTGTCCCGCTTTTGCATATCCGCCAGAACTTCTTCGTAGGTGGTGGAGATTCCCTTTGCCACCAGCTCGTCACGGCGCCGCGTCGCACGGCATTCGTCACTTGCGGTCAAAAAGATCTTCACGTCCGCATTCGGCAAAATCACCGTTCCAATGTCGCGGCCATCCATAATCACACTGTTGCGGCGCGCAATCTCCCGCTGTGTCTCCAGCAGAAACGCGCGCACTGCGGGAATGGCAGACACGGCAGAGGCATACAAAGACATCTCCGGTGTGCGAATGCGATCCCCCAAATTTTCCCCGTTGAGGGTCACGATCTGCATTCCGTTTTCATACTTGAGATCCACGTGGATCTCCGGGAGCAAAGCTTCCACACCCGTGGCATCCTTCGGATCCACGTTTCGGGAGCGAACGTAATATCCCACGGTGCGGTAGAGCGCGCCCGTGTCCACATAGATGATCCCAAGCCGTTTGGCAACCGCCTTGGCAACCGTTGATTTTCCGGCGCCACTGGGACCGTCAATCGCAATTTGAATCATATTTTTCATCCTTATTATTACTTAAATAGTGCTCAAAAACACTCTTTTTTTGATCAAAAACGGTGCAAAAAGCGTTAAAAACGCCCCGTTTTTACCCGTTTTTACCCGTTTTCGTGCCACTTTGTGCCACATTTGCGGCAGCAGTTCCCGCTGCCACAGCCGTCGAAAACGCAATTTGCAGGTTAAAACCGCCCGTATAAGCGTCCACATCCAGCACCTCACCCGCAAAATAAAGACCGGAAATCCGCTTGGATTCCATTGTTTTCGGGTTAATTTCCTTGATATTGACCCCTCCGCGCGTAACAATCGCCTCATCAATCGAACGAAACCCGCGAATCGGAATTTTCAAGGCCTTCAAGCATCGAACCAGCCTCTCCCGCTCCTCACGCGTCACGGAATGAACCTTTTTTCGCGGATCAATTTCGCACAATCGCACCATCGGAGCAATCATTTTTTGAGGCAAAAGATCGTCTAATGCGTTGAGAAAATCGCGGTTTTGGTACTTTGCAAAATCCGAGCGGATGCGCGCATCCAGCGTTTTTTCATCCAACGCAGGCTTTAAATCGATATACGCTGCGTATTTTTCGGGGTGCATTTCGTGCAGATGCGCCGAAGCGGAAAGCACTACGGGACCGGTCAGACCGAAGTGGGTAAACATCATTTCCCCAAAGTCTTCGTATACAGTTTTTCCCGAAGCTTCATCTTTGATACAAAAACCGATATTTTTCAGCGAAAGTCCCTGCATGGCAGCGCAAAGCGAGCCATGTGCGACCAGCGGAACCAGCGAGGGCTGTGTTGGGATGACCGTGTGTCCTGCGGCAGTAGCGAATCGGTAACCGTCTCCATCCGAGCCGGTTGTGGGATAGGATCTGCCTCCCGTGCAAACGATAACGGCGTCGACTGTTTCTTCAACCGTTCCGCAACGCACGCCGTACACGGTACCGTCACGGATCAGGAGTTCGTCCACCCGTCGGTGAAGGATATGCACCCCTGCACGGATACATTGCTTTTCCAGCGCGGCGACGATGTCGCCAGCCTTATCCGACATTGGAAACACGCGTTTTCCACGCTCGGTTTTGAGCGGAACGCCCGCCTCCTCAAAAAATGCCATGGTATCTGCAGTAGAAAAGCTTGCCAGTGCGGCGTAAAGGAAGCGAGGATTGGTAGGAACGTTGGCAAGGAATTCATTCAATTCGCAGTTGTTGGTCAGATTGCATCTTCCCTTGCCCGTGATACGCAGCTTTTTTCCCATACGGTCGTTGCGCTCAAACAACGTCACATCGGCGCCTGCCCGTGCGGCAAAAATTGCCGCCATCATGCCTGCGGCACCGCCGCCGACCACGGCAACGCGCACGGAGTCAGTTCCCTTTTTTGTCATAGACATCATAACGGTCCCAGACCTCCTCCAGAACCCGCAAGCGCTCGCTGACCTCGTCCTGCTTTTTGCGCGCAACCGCAACGACCATTGCGTTGATAATGCTCAGCGGTGCAACCAAAGAATCCACAAACGAAGCCATGTCGCTGTGCGCGATCAGCAGCTGATTTGCATATGCGGCAATGGGAGAGAGCTTACTGTCGGTTAAAGCCACCACGTCGGCGCCCTTACTGCGCGCATATTCCACGGCATTGATGATACGCGTGGAATAACGCGGAAAGCTGATGGCAATCATCACATCCCCCGCGCCGATATTCATAATCTGCTCGAACATCTCACTGCCCGACGTCGTTTGTACAAAACGGACGTGATCGAAAATCATGCGGAAATTATAATTTAAAAAGCCGGCAAGAGACGACGAGGAACGCACGCCGATGATATAGATATTTTTTGCATCGGAAATCAGATTAACCGCTTCCTCAAAGGATTTATGATCGATTTCCTCCATGGTATGGCGGATTTTTTCCATATCCGACAGCAGGACCTTGTCCAGCACATCTCCCTCGCCGATGAGACTGTTGGTCACCTCCATGCGTTGGAAGGAGGTCAGCCGACTGCGGATCATTTTTTGCAAGGAATCCTGGAACTCCGGATATCCTGCAAAGCCCAGCTCAATGGCAAAACGCACCACCGTAGACTCCGAAACACCGACGGCTCCGCCCAGCTTTGCCGCTGTCAAATACGCCGCTTTTTCATAGTGCTCCAGAATATAAGAACCGATCAGGCGCTGTCCCTTTGAAAAGGACGGCATTCCGTCTTGTATCGTTTTCAGCAAATCGCCATTCATCTTCAGAAGCTCCTTTCGGAAGTCAACTTTTTCGGCATACGTTTTATTATACCTCAAAAAATCAAAAATGTCAACAGATTTTCAAAAACAAAATTATTTTCAAAAAAATGTTTTTCTGCCGCAGTGCTATAAGAGACGGTATATGCCCTTGCAGTGGGCAATGTAAAAAAAATACAAAAATTTTTTTGCGGAGCCGCCCTATTTTTTTGATTTCAACCATTGACATTTTTCGCATTTTGTCGTATACTAATGTAGTAAAAGCAAATCGACACGCCGTGCCGCTGTACGGAGTGGTTCCGAGGTTCAAATTTTATTCACATACAAGGAGCAGATTTTATGAAAAAGATCTACACAGGAAAAACAAAGGATGTTTACCAGTTGGACAATGGCAACGTAATGCTGAAGTTTAAGGACGATTGCACCGGAAAAGACGGCGTGTTCGATCCCGGCGAAAACAGCGTTGGCCTGACCATTGAGGGCATTGGAAAAGCAAATTTGAAGACCTCCATTTACTATTTTGAGCTTTGCAAAAAAGCAGGCATCAAAACCCACTACGTTGGTGCGGATGTAGAAAACGCAACCATGGAAGTTCTCCCCGCAACGGTGTTCGGTCACGGTCTGGAGGTTATTTGCCGTTTGGTTGCAACCGGTAGCTTTATCCGCAGATACGGCGAATACATCAACAACGGCACTCCTCTTGAGGGCGACTATGTGGAATGCACCTTTAAGAATGATGAAAAGGGCGACCCGTTGGTAACATCTGAGGGTCTTGCGGCGCTTGGCATTATGGATCAAAAGATGTTTGACAGCATGAAAGAGCAGACCCTGAAGATCACCAAAATCATCAATGACGACTTAAAATCCATCGGTCTTGACCTGTGGGATATCAAATTTGAGTTTGGCTATAACAACGGCGAGGTCATCCTGAT
The DNA here is from genome assembly GCA_017452665.1 of Clostridia bacterium. GTDB lineage: Bacteria > Bacillota > Clostridia > Oscillospirales > CAG-272 > UMGS1865. The sequence continues at coordinate 13 of JAFTLZ010000002.1, read as the reverse complement.
TGATGAGATCGCT
>JAFTLZ010000039.1 GCA_017452665.1 Clostridia bacterium | reverse complement strand
GCGGGAGCAGCCACGGGAGCAGGAGCGGGTGCGGCTACGGGAGCGGGAGCAACGTAAGGAACCTGTGCGCCGCCTGCAACCTCTTCAACAACTACGTCATAAACAACACCGTTTACAGTAACACGATAATTTTTCATAAGATTCACCTAAAACCTTTCTTTCAATAAAAAATTTAAAATTTTGAATCGGCTCAAAAGCCTCTGCGGGAGCCGGTCTTTCCAACTCTCTTAAAGGAAACCACACGAAAGCCGCCGGTATATCCGTCCTCGGCCATCGCCGCGGAAACAGCCGCAGTAATCGCGGCTACCACCGCACCGTCATCGTCGTTTGCAGCCATTGCGGCGGCAATCGCAGCGGCTACGGCGGCATCATCCGTTGCGGGAGCAACCGATGCCGCAGGCGCAGGAGCGTCTGCTTTGTTCTCTTTTTTCTCTTTGCTCAGCAAGCGGTGCATGATCTCGATCAATCCCCACAAAATGGCAAGGACCGCAAACACCGCCACCATTCCCTGCAGGGATACGATTCCCGCAATGGACGCGCGTTCTCCCCAGGTCATGCTTTCTTCTGCTGCCAAAGCAACCACATTCATCATCATGTTAACACCTCCGTGTTACAGAGGAAGGTTACAATGCTTGCGCGCGGGCGTGCCGGAATTTTTCATCATCAGCATATACACCGCCGCACAAATGCGCTGGCGAAGCTCGCCGGCGTTGATCACGTCATCAATGCTGCCGTCAGCCGCGGCGGATGCAGGAGCGGCATTTTCCGCAACCCACTTCTCCTCCAAGGTTGCACGCGTGGTCTTTTCGGTGATCTTGTCATTCCACAGGAACGCAACCGCCGATTCGGGCGCCATTACACTGATCTCAGCCTCGGGCAGAGCGTAAACCATGTCTGCGCCCAAAGCCTTGGAGCTCATCAGAGTGAACGCCGCGCCGTAAGCCTTACCGGTCACCACGGTGATCTTTGCAGTATCAGCCGTTGCATAAGCCATTGCCAGCTTGCCCAGCTGTGCCGCCAAGGGAGCGCCCTCAGCCGCTTTGCTGACCTCCACGCCAACGCTGTCGGTCAAGGTTACAACAGGAATCGAGAGGCTGTCGCAAAGGCTGATCAGCTTTGCCGCCTTCTTTGCACCATCGCAGGTGATCGTGCCGTTCTTCTCGGAGGAATTGTTGGCAACCACACCGCAGGTCACGCCGCCAAAGCGAACGAAGCCTGTCAGCATCTCGGTTGCATACTCGGCACCAATCTCCACAAAGTCGGAAGCATCTGCAATCTCGCAAATCAGTTCCTTGCCTGCAACACCGGTTGCGGATGTACGGTTTACGTCGTCGGTGATCTCCTCGGCAACCACACCCTCCTCGTTGTTCGAGGGCAGCATGGCAATCAGCTTTGCAACCTTCGCGTTGGCGTCAGCCTCGTCTGCCGCGCTGACTGCCGCCAGACCGTTCTGTGCAGCATAATCCGCACTTCCCACTTCCTTGCCAACGATAAAGGGTGCGTTTACAAACAGCTGAGACTTGTCTTTCACCGTAACGACCAGATCAAACATTGCCGCAACGGTTGCAGCCATACCGGAGCAAACACCGCTGATCACAGCGATCTGCGGGATCACGCCGGATGCGTCGCTGACACACTTGAGCACCTTACCGTAAGCAGACATGGCAGACGCACCGTCTGCAATCACAGCGCCAACGCTGTCAAACATTCCCACCACGGGGGCACCGTTCTTCATTGCCATGCCATAAAGCATTGCAATTTTTTCTGCCTGAAGTGCATCAAACGCTCCCTTTTTCCGATCGCTGTCCTGTGCAAACGCATAAACCAGCTTGCCGCCGATTGCGCCGTAGCCGCAGACCACACCGGTCAGATCTCCGCCCGCTCTCTTCATATACGCACCGGTTTCCACAAAGGTCCCCGAATCGAAAAGAGCCGCGATCTTTTCACTGCCGATCGTTGTGCCTTTTTCCATAAAGACAACCCTCCAAAATTGATATTTCTAAGTGAGGCAAAATCTATTTTTTCAAAAAATACCATCCTACCCCAGTTTAATAAAATTATACCACATTCGTTACGGATTTGTCAATGACCGTCGAAATGTTTTTATGAACAATATGTAAATGTTTTCGTTTTGTTTGTACTCCGTGGAGCATTCAGCGATTGAAGTATAAAAAACACATTTGCCCTCTCATCGCTCCGCGGAGGTCTCGCTGCGGCCCGGTCACGTTCGCGTTCTTATTACTGCTCACGTCGCTTCGCTACTCCCGGAGGGAGAGCCTTGCATGAAGTTGCGTTTACCGAGCGGCACATTTTCCACCGTGTCATTCTGAGCGAAGCCAACTCGCAAAGCGGTTATCGAAGGTCGAACTGCATAGTAGCGCTAGAGCAAAAAGTTGAAAAGCAACTTCGCGAAGGCGGAATCTCGGTGGGGCCGGTTTGCGGTAATCCTTTGTAGATCCCGATGCTTCGCACCGCCCTACGGGTTCGACCGGCGAGGCTTCTCAGAGATGACATGTGGAGCATTTAGTGGTGTAAGCAAATGCAAGCCCATGCGTCCTAAATGCTCGCGGGAGCGATTGCTCTTGGTGTGCGCTTGGAAATAAAATTGGATACTAAATAAACGAACGAGGCAGGAACATTCCCACCTCGTCATTTTTTTATTACGCGTTAAAAGTTTTGGGGGGTGTGGGGGACTTTTTCAAAAGTCCCCCACACAGACTGTAGACAAAACAACCGGCTTTCGTCAGTTTGACGAAAAGTTTTGGTCGAGCTTTTTCAAAAGCTCGCGCAGTGGAGGGCGCGGAGCCCTCCTCGCCCTTCGCAGAGGGCGAAATAGCCTCTTTATGGCGCTTTTCTTTTTGCCAAGCTTTTTCTTTTGCGCCTTCTTGG
>JAFTLZ010000038.1 GCA_017452665.1 Clostridia bacterium | reverse complement strand
CCCGAAGTACGAATTGTCAAGCAAAAAAATAAAAAACGACGCAGAATTGGAAAGGAAATGTCAAAATGGTGATCAATAGAGAAACAAAGAGTAAAGTCAAAATCGGATACGTCGGACTTGGCAGACGCGGAATCTCCATGCTCAAAAATTGCTTTTCGGAAATGCCCGATGTCGAAATCACGTGGATCTGTGATCTCAAGCCCGAAAAGATTGAGCGCACGCTGAAAATGCTGCAGGAAAAGGGCAGACCCACGCCCAAAACGACCGCAGATTATCACGAAATCATGAACGATCCCGATGTGGATGCAGTTGTCATCATGACGGGCTGGGATTCACATGTCGCCTGCTCGCTGACTTCCATGCGTGCGGGCAAATACACCGCCGTGGAGGTTGGTACTGCCTACGAGCTTTCGGAATGCTATGCGCTGGTCGATACCTATGAGCAAACCGGTGCCCCCTTGATGATGCTGGAAAACTGCTGCTACGGCAGACGCGAGATGATGGCGTTGCGTATGGTCAAGGAGGGGCTGTTCGGGGAGATCGTGCACTGCGACGGCGGCTATCTCCATTATCTGAACGAAATGGATCTTTTCGTCTCCAAGGACGGCGGCTGCGATTCCGAGCACTATCGCGTTTACGATTATCAAAATCGCAACTGTGAGCAATATCCCACACATGAGTTGGGGCCAATCTCCAAGGTGCTGGGGATCAACCGTGGCAACCGTATGATGACACTCTCTTCCTTCTCCAGCAAAAGCCGCGGATTGCAACGGTACATCAAAGAGCATGTTGCTTCCGACCACCCTCTGCACAACGCAACCTTCCGCCAGGGCGATATCATCACCACGGTCATCACCTGCGCAGGCGGCGAAACGGTTCACCTGACTCTGGATACCACCGTTCCAAGACCCTACTACAGCCGCAGCTTCACGGTGCGCGGTACCAAGGGCTGTTGCATGGAGGCAGGAGGAAATAACTGCACCTTCTATCTGGAGGGGATGAAAGAGGGCGTGTTCAACAACGAAGCGGAATTTTACGCCGAGCACGACCACCCGCTTCACGCAGAGTACTCCAAAATCGAAATGCTGGGCGGGCATGGCGGCATGGATTGGCTGGTCGTCCGTGCATTTATCGAGAGCGTCAAGGCAGGAACCGATACCCCCATCGACGCCTACGATACCGCCGCGTGGATGGCAATCGGCCCGCTGTCAGAGATGTCCATTGCCAAGGGAGGCGCTCCCGTGGACGTTCCCGATTTTACGAGAGGGAAGTGGTTCCGCCGCGAGCCCGCCGTCAAAGGAAAATATTGCCTGGACGAGATCTGCGAGGATCCGAATACGCCGATTGTACCAACCTGTTAAGCTTTTTAAATATCCCCATCTGTATACCAAGTCACCGTTTGAATAATCAAAGGAGGAACACAAAAATGGCAAAGCTTCACTTTTTGGGTACCTGTTCCGGCACCGAGCCTATGCCGGGAATGCACCACACCTCGCTGGTCATCGAGACCAATGAACAGTACTATTGGTTCGACGCAGGCGAGAACTGCGCGTACACGGCGTATCTCTCCGGAATCGATGTTCTCAAAACGCGTGCGATCTTTCTGTCGCATATGCACATGGATCACATCGGCGGCTTGGCCAACCTGTTTTGCTGTATCCGAAAAATGATCTCACTCGGCCGTGGGCAGGTCGTCAAGGACAACACGGTGGAAATCTATGCTCCCAGGCTTGATCTGGTGGATGCCATCAAAGGCGTCGTAGCAGAAGATCTCCAAAACTTCAAGGCTTTGCGCTTTGAAACGAAAAACACGCGTACCTTCGAAGGCTTGATCCACGAGGACGAAAATCTGCGTGTCACCGCCAGACACAATACGCACCTTAAGGAGGATGGCACTCACGGATGGCATTCCTATTCGTTTTTGATTGAGGTTGAGGGCAAGCGTGTGGTTCTCTCCGGTGACGTTGGCGCTCCAAGCGAGCTGGACGCCCTGCTCGAAGACGGTTGCGACCTGCTGGTGATGGAAACGGGGCACCACAAGGTGAAGGACGTTTGCGAATACGCACAACAGCACCACCCGTCGCGCCTGCGCTTCAGCCACCACGGCAGAGAGATCATCAACGACCGTCCTGCGGCAGAAGCCCTGATCTCTACCTATCCCCTCGATATCAAAATCGCATACGATGGCTTGGTAGAAGAAATTTAATGCACGCAACAAAAGGGGGTGTCTCAAATTGTAAATTTGAAACACCCCCTCGCAACCAAAAGCCGACGGTAGGCTTTTGGTTGCCGGGAATTTGTGGTTTTTGCCTGCTTTTGCAGGCAAAAATGGCGGTGTTGAACCGCCAAACAAAAACCATAGGGCTGTCGACCAAATGCGCTTGCGCATTTGAGGCAGCCCGTTAATTTTTATCATCCTCCGCAAGCGCGGCGTCCTGCTGTGCCTTCTGTTTCTTTCCCACACGCGCGCTGTAGCGCATGGTCGAGCCGCGCACAATGGTTCCGGTGCCAAATCGGTGTCGGATGCTGTCAATGATCTTGTCCAGCTCCTTTTCCCGCTCCTTTTTCTCGTCGGGGAAGAGCGAGAGCTGTCGGCTGTCATCACGCGTCAACCCGGTCAAAGCTACGCCAAGCAACCGCAAGGGCGTGCGCCGATCCCAAAGCTCCGAAAACATCTTTTTCACAACATCAAATATCTACTAGGTAATATCTGTCGCCTCACTCAGCTTTTTCTGGTGAGATTTGTCCCGAAAATCGTTTCCGCGGATCGTCACGGCAATACAGCTTGCAAAAAAGCCGTCGTTGCGCATACGGGAGGCTACACTGTCCACCAAAGCCAACAGCACGCGGTGCGCCTCGTCTGCGGTAATAATATCCTCCGCCAGCGTGGTGGAGTTGCTGTAGCCCTTCGCCTCCTCGGATTCTGCCAGAACGGGGCTGTCGTCAAACCCGTTTGCGTAGCGGAACAGATGATCTCCCATCTTGTTTCCAAACATTGCGCGCAGGCGTTGCACGTCCGTACCTGCCAGCTCTCCAACCGTGCGGATCCGCGCGGCATTCAGCCGTTGTGCCGTGGATTTTCCCACCGTAAAAAGCTCCTTTACCGGCAACGGCCAAAGCTTTTCTTCAATCTCTTCCGAAAAGAGCGTGTGCACCTTGTCCGGCTTTTCAAAATCGCTCGCCATCTTTGCCAGCAGCTTGTTGGAGCCAATTCCAATGTTCACGGTAAAGCCCAGCGTGTCGCGAATCTCGTCCTTAATTCGGTGCGCAAGCGCGATGGGGTCGGGGTAAATCCTGCCCGTACCGCTCATATCCAAAAAGCACTCGTCAATCGAGAACTGCTCCACCACCGGCGCGTATTTGGCGCAGATCGCAAGAAACGCTTCGGAATTTTGATGATACAGCCGAAAATCCGGTTGCGCCAGATACAGCTCCGGGCATTTGCGTAATGCCTGCGCAATCGGCTCACCCGTCTGAATCCCGTATTTCTTGGCGGGAATCGACTTTGCCAATACCACACCCGTGCGCGTGGCAACGTCGCCACCGATGGCAGAGGGAATCAGCCGCAGATCCGGCTCACCGTTTTTGACGCGCCGTGCGGCTTCCCACGAAAGAAAGGCGCTGTTCACATCCACGTGAAAGATCAAACGGGGAATCATAACACCGCTCCTTTCTCAAAGCAGCTCCGGTACTTGCTTTGCCTGAAAATATGCCTCAATGATCGCACGCTCGCAAAATGGGAGCTTTTTCGTCCCAATCAGCTGATAGGTCTCGTGCCCCTTGCCGGCAAGCACCAAAATGTCTCCCGCCTGTGTCCGACGCAACGCCTCGCGAATGGCATCGGCACGGTCTGGAATACAAAGATACGGGGTAGAGGAGCCCTCAAATGCACGCGCGATCTCGGCAATGATCTGCTCGGGCTCTTCCGTTCCGGGATTGTCCGACGTCAAAATGCAAAGGTCTGCCAGTTCGGCGGCAACCGAGCCCAGCTCACGTCTGCGTAGCTTTGTGCGCTCTCCCACCGAGCCGAATAAGCAGATCAGGCGCGTGGGAGCATATGCACGCAAAGCCGTCAACAGCTTTCGCAAACTTTCGCCATTGTGTGCGTAGTCGATTACAGCCGTCGCACCGAAGGGGAGGGGAATCCATTCCATCCGTCCCTCCACCGCAATGCTCTCCAACGCCTTCGCGGCGGTACTCAGCGGAATTTCAAACACACCCGTCGCAACCGCCAAAGCCAGCAGCGCGTTGGCAACGCTGTATTCTCCGGGCATGGGGAGGCGACAGCGCACCTCTGCTCCTTGGAAGCGAACCGTACAAATGCTTCCCAACATTTCCTCGGTGCGGTGCGGACGAATCTGCGTTGCCGTACAATCACAGCCCGCGTCGCGGATGTTACACAAAAGCATCCGATCTGCCGAGGTTCCCGCAATCATGTCCTGCGCGGCAGAGTCACCTGCAAAATAAATCGCATTCCGTGCGCCGAAATCGGTAAAAAGCCGATGCTTACACGCCTTGTAATCTTCAAAATCCGCGTGCTCATTCGGACCGATATGATCCGAGGAGAGATTGGTAAACAGCACCGTTTCAAAGTGCGTTCCATCCACACGGTGTTGGAGAATTGCCTGTGAGGAGACCTCAATTACGGCGGCTTTCATGCCCGCATCCGCCATGTCTGAAAGCGTCCGTTGCAGGGTCATCGCATCCGGAGTGGTGTTCTGCGTTGCTTGCGTCACCACGCCGTAGGAAATTCCGTTGGTACCCACGTAGCCGCAGGGAAGTCCGTTTTGGTTCAAAATATGCGCAATCATCCGTGCTACCGTCGTTTTTCCCTTGGTTCCCGTCACTCCAATGACGTGGAGCCGCTCCGACGGATGTGAAAACATCGCACAAGCCAGCATCGCCAGCGCCGCACGGGTGTTTTCCACCTGCAAAACCTGTGCGTCCGACGGTAAGGACAGTGCCTTTTCCGACACAAATATGCGACAGCCGTTCGCGTAGGCGCGCGGCGCAAAATCATGCCCGTCCGCGCGAGAGCCGCGAATACAAACAAAGATGCTGTCGACTCCCGCCGTTGCCGTGCTTTCGGTTACCAAGCCGATCTCACGGTCGCGTCCCGACGGAAGGCTCAGCGAGATCTCCTGCAACAGCGCTTTCAGCCTCATCTCTGTACCCCCTCTCGGAAAAGGGAAGAGGAACCGAATCCAATCGGCTCTTTTCCGCAGGAAAGAATGGTTTTCTTCGCCAGAATCTCCAGCGAGTCCACAAACACACGCTCGTCCAGCCCCTGCTTTTTCAACAGTGAAAGCTCGGTGCATCCCAGCACCAGCTTTTCGCATCCGCGGTCGCGCAACGCCTCTGCCACACGCAAAAACGCCTGCAGATCAACGGACTTGTTCTGCTTGATCCGGTCGTAGATCAGCGAGGTAATCACCGCCTGCTGTTCCTCGTCGGGGATCAGACAATCCATCCCGTATTCGTCGCACACGCGGCGGTAAGCGCCCGAACGCACCGTTCCCGCAGTCGCCAGCAGACCGATCCGCCGCACACCGGCGGTATACAGCTCGTCCACCGTTTCGCGAATGATATTCAAAATCGGCGTCCTGCATTCCCGCGTCAACCCGTCGTAAAAATAATGCGCGGTGTTGCAGGGAATCACGATCAGATCAGCCCCCGCGCTTTCCAAACGGTGCGCCTCCCGCAGCATCGCGGGCAGGGGATCCGCATCCGATTCTCCCAAAATAAACGCCGTGCGGTCGGGCGTGGAGGCACAGCTCGAAATGATCATATCAATGTGATCGCAATCCTTTTCCGCACGGGTGTGCGCTGTCAGCAGCTCACAAAAATAGAAGGTGGACATGGGACCCAATCCGCCCAGAATCCCCAAACGTTTTGCTTCCATATCAAACACCTTCTTCCTTCAGGCGAGGGGAATCCTCGCCAAACCAAACGCGCGCCATTTCGGCCTTGTCCGCAATCACGTAACGCGTTTCCAGCTCTTCCTGCCGCCGCCATACCAGGTCGGCGTATTCCTCGGTTCCGGGAATGAGATACAAAATCACGTCCGCATTCTCCAGCCGATCTGCAAAATCCACCAATGCCTGCACCAATAGCCGCTCGTCGCAGGTGCGGTGAATGACGTGAAATTTCATACAAAGAGAGAGCCGCATGGCAATCGGGATCTTTTCGCAAAATACGTGAGAGATCACGCCGTACTGCCGATACATTCTGCGCGCGGTTTCGCTGACCTCCGTCGTGCTACCCAGCAAAACCGGAATCAGCTCACCCGCCAGCACGTCCTTTACAATATAATCCATGCCGCGGCTCCTTTCTTCATTTTATTTTCTTATTTTCGTTCCGGAATTTCAATCCGCTCCTGCAAGCATGCCACCGCTTCGTCGCTCGGTTCGTCCATGTGCGCGAATCGGAACGGAATCCCCATCCCGTCGTATTTGACCTGACAAATCTTTTTAAACGGCAACAGCTCCACACGATCCACGCAAGAATACTTCTTGACCAAGGCAGAGAGCATCTCCGTACTTTGCAAATTGTCGTTCAGCGTGGGGATCACAACCTGCCGTAACGTTACCGCAATTTCACGGCGGTTCAACTCGGATAAAAAGTGCAGCGGTGCCGCAATGTTGCAACCCACGTATGCCCGATACTGCTCATCGGTCGGATATTTGATATCCAGCAGTACACGGTCGGTGTAGCGCAATAGCTCCTCCACGTCTCCGTTCCAGATACTGCCCGAGGTGTCAAGACACGTGTTGATCCCGCGTTGCTTGCACAGCCGAAAAATCTCGCATGCGAATCCTGCCTGTAACAGTGGTTCTCCGCCCGACAGCGTAATCCCGCCGTCTTTGCCGAAATAGGCTCGGTAGCGCTCCGCCTTTTCTGCGATCGCAAGCGCCTCGTATTCGGTTCCGCAGCCCGTTTCCCACGTGTCGGGATTATGACAGCAGCCGCACCGAAGATTGCACCCTTGCAAAAACACCACAAACCGGACACCCGGCCCGTCAAGGGTGCCGAGCGTCTGGATGGAGTGAACGCGTCCCGTCACGGACGTGTCTTTCCTCATTACAGTACCTCGTGGAAGGTACGGCTGATCACTTCTCGCTGTTGCTCGCGTGAGAGCTTATGGAAGTTGACCGCATAGCCCGAAACACGAATGGTCAGGTTGGGGAAGGCTTCGGGATCCTCGTATGCCTTCATCAGTGTCTCGCGGTTCAGCACGTTGACGTTGATGTGATGTGCTTTTTTTGCAAAATAGCCGTCCAGAATAGAGACTAGATTGTCCACGCGCTCTCCGTCATTTCTGCCCAGTGCCGCGGGCGTGATCGAAAAGGTGTTCGAAATTCCGTCGCGGCAATCGTTGTAGCTGATCTTCGCCACCGAGTTCAGTGATGCCAACGCCCCGTTTTCCTCGCGGTTGTGCATGGGATTGGCTCCCGGAGCAAACGCCTCACCCGCTTTTCTGCCGTCCGGCGTTGCACCGGTGTGTTTGCCGTACATCACGTTCGAGGTAATGGTCAAAACCGACAGCGTGTGCATCGCGTTGCGATAGGTCGGCGTCTTGCGCAATTCACAGATGACCTTATTGGTCATTTCCTTTGCGATCAGATCCACGCGGTCATCGTCGTTTCCGTATTTGGGGAAGCTTCCTGCTGTCTCAAAGTCCACAATATAGCCGTTCTCGTCCTTGATGGGGCGCACAGCCGCATATTTGATTGCACTGAGCGAGTCGGTCAATACCGAAAGTCCCGCAATGCCAAATGCCATAAAACGCTCTACCTCGGTGTCGTGTAAAGCCATCTGCGTCTTTTCGTACGCATACTTATCGTGCATATAGTGGATCACGTTCATCGTGTTGACGTAAAGACGGGAAAGCCATTCCAGATAGACTTCAAACCGCTTCATTACGGTGTCATAATCCAGCCAGTCACCCTCCAGCACCGGCATCTGCGGGCCGATCTTCATATTGCTCGTCGTGTCGTAGCCACCGTTGATGGCAATCAGCAGCAGCTTTGCCAAATTGCAACGCGCACCGAAGAATTGCATCTGCTTGCCGATCTTCATTGCCGAAACGCAGCAGGCAATGGCGTAGTCGTCCCCGTAGATCGGGCGCATCACGTCGTCGTTTTCGTATTGAATGGAGTCGGTGTCCACCGAGACCTTCGCACAAAACTTCTTAAAGCCTTCGGGCAGGGCATTTGACCACAGCACCGTCAGGTTCGGTTCGGGGGAGGAGCCCAGGGTGTAAAGCGTGTTCAGAATGCGGAAGCTCGTCTTGGTAACCAGAGTTCTGCCGTCCTCGCCCATGCCGCCCACACTTTCGGTAATCCACATCGGATCGCCGCCAAACAGCTCGTTGTATTCGGGTGTGCGGAGGTGGCGCGCCACGCGCAGCTTGATCACAAAATCGTCAATCAGCTCCTGCGCCTCAGCCTCGGTCAGCGTTCCTTCCGCAATTTCTTTTTCCAGATAGATGTCAAAGAACGTACTCACACGTCCCAGCGACATCGCGGCGCCGTTCTGTTCCTTAATCGACGCTAAATAAGCAAAATAGGTCCATTGAATGGCTTCGCGTGCGTTCTGCGCGGGGCGGCTGATGTCGTAGCCGTACATAAACGCCATTTCCTTCAGATATCCCAAAAAGGCAATCTGTTGGAACAGCTCCTCGCTCTTTCGCACCTCCTCGGTGTTAAAGTTGCTGTTTGCCAGCGCCTTCTTGTCCTTTTTCTTTTCCTCAATCAGCGCGTCTACGCCGTAAAGCGCCACGCGGCGGTAGTCACCGATGATTCTGCCGCGGCCGTACGCATCGGGAAGACCCGTGATCACGTGGCACTTGCGCGCCATGCGCATCTCGTCGGTATAGGCGCGAAAAACGCCGTCGTTGTGCGTGGTGCGGAACTTAAATTCCTTTTCCACAAGATCGCTCAGCTGATATCCGTATGCGGCGCAAGCGTTGCGGACCATACGAATCCCGCCAAAGGGGTTCACCCCTCGCTTCAAGGGAGCATCGGTCTGCAAACCGACAATCAGCTCGTTTTCGCGGTCAATAAAGCCGGGTGCATAGCTTGTCAGGGAGGACACCGTATTGGTATCAATGTCCAAAACGCCGCCGCGCTGACGCTCCAGTGCAAACAGCTCCTCTACCTTTTTCATCAAATTGTGGGTGCGCTCGGTTGCGCCGGCAAGAAAACCGCTGTCACCTTCATACGGTTGATAGTTGGTTTGAATAAAGTTGCGAACGTTAATCTCGCTTTGCCAAACGCCTTCGCGGAACCGGATTGGGTTTTCGTGTTTCATAGAATTTCTCCTTTTCGTGTCGCGTTTGCCGTAAATACAAAAAAGGCAAACCGATTTTTTCATCAAAAAACGAATCGCCCAGACGGTCGGCTATATAATCCTCACATTCCCTTGCGGTGCTCCGCAAATTCCGTCAGTCATGTGATTATCTTTATTATACACTAAAATTTCGTTCTTGTCAATAGAAAAAAACAATGTTTCATCATGGCAATTTTGAGATTTTTTGGAGATCACCACCCCCAATTTGGGCTTTTTTTAAAAATCCTCTTGCAATTCTCAATATTTTCCGCTATAATAAGAGCAGATAAAAAAAGGAAGGTTTTTGGATTCCAAAACGCGAACGAAACATGAAAAAAGAAAAGATCTACCGCGTGTTCTCCCACCTGCCGGAGCTTGCAACCGAACGCCTGACGCTTCGCAAAATGATGGTGCTTGACACGCAGGATATGTACGAGTATGCCGCCCGTCCGGAGGTCACGAAATATCTGACTTGGCAGCCTCACCCGGATCGCGATTTTACGCGTGAATATCTGGAGTATCTCGGCAACCGCTACGCGGCGGGAATGTTTTACGATTGGGCAATCGTATACGACGAAGAAAACAAAATGATCGGTACCTGCGGCTTCACCTCCTTTCAGTGCGCGCACGACAGTGCCGAAATCGGTTATGTCCTCAACCCGGAATACTGGGGCAAGGGGCTTGCCGCTGAGGCCGTGCGTTGCGTGATCAAATTCGGCTTTGAAAGGCTTGGTCTGCACCGTATCGAGGCAAGGTTCATTGAAGGCAACGACCGCTCGCGCCATCTCATGGAAAAGGTGGGCATGACCTTTGAAGGAATCCACCGCGAGGGGATGCTCGTCAAAGGCAACTATGTCAACGTCGGCGTCTGTGCCATACTCGCCTCCGATTGGAAGTCGCTTTGCGACGCCGAAGAAGACATCAGCACCGAGCTCCACCGCCCCGAATAAGGACGCGATTCGGGGACGCTTTTTTGGGGAAACTTTTGAAAAAGTTTCCCCAAACCCCTTCAAAACTTTCAACGCGGGGCGCGGGTTTTTGTGGGGGACTTTTTCAAAAGTCCCCCACGCCCCCCAAAACTTTTAACGCATGAATAAAAATTGGCGAGGTAGGAATGTTCCTGCCTCGTTCGTTTATTTAGTATCTAAATTCGTTTCCGAGCACACAGCCATAATAACAGCTCCCGCGAGCATTTAGGGACCACTCCCCTAAATGCTCCACAAAGATAGTTAGCGATCGGCTGGGGCGCATGGGGCGTAGCACAATGCTTCACCCGTCATCCGCTCCACGAAAAGTATCTCCCCACGCGCGACACCTTTGAGAAGGCTCGCAAGCTCGCCGGTCGAATCCGTAGGGCAATGCGAAGCATCAGGATCTACAAAGAATTTTTGCAACTTAATGCAACAGCCTCGTCAATTTTTTGTTACGTGTTGAAAGTTTTGAGGGGCTTTTAGAAATTTTTTCAAAAGCTCCTCCAAAAACGTGTCCTCATAAAATCAATCCACCCGGTGAATACTAATGACATCTGCAATATGTGAGGTGCTTATATGAGAGTTTTGCATGTCATCAGCGACCAAAATGTGGGCGGAGCGGGCGTGCTTTTGACCACCCTGCTACGTAATTTTGACCCTGCGCGCGTGCAAAGCTGCGTGGGTTTGCCAAAGGGAAGCGAGCTCATCCCACGGCTGGAAAATCTGGGCGTGCCCGTAACCGAGCTGAATTTTGCCTGCGACCGCGTCAGCGCAAAATCGGTCAAAGAAATCTGCCAGCTACTGCGGCAAAGCGGGAGCGAACTGCTTCACGCAAACGCCGCGCTCAGCGCACGCATCGCGGGAAAGCTGTGCGGAATTCCGGTTCTGCACACACGGCATTGCTGTTTTCCACCGTCTGGGGTCTACCGTGTTCCGCTATTGCGCTCTGCAGGAGGACTTTGTAACCGCGCACTTTCCGACCGTGTGATCGCAACTGCCGATGCCGCGGCAGAAAATTTGCGAAGGCTCGGAATCCCCCCAAAAAAGATCAGTGTCATCATCAACGGCTCGGAGCCGATCCGCACAGTCAGTCCGGACGAGCTGGCAAGTCTCCGTGCGCAACTGAATCTGCGCGAGGATGATTATCCCGTCGGGATCTGTGCGCGCTTGGAGCCATACAAGGGGCATGAGACCTTTTTGCGTGCGGCGAGCATGGCTTCCCGCAGGATGCCGCACATCCCGTTTCGTTTTCTGATCGTCGGGAGTGGATCGCAGCACGCCGAGCTGGAGGCGCTTGCCAAAGCCCTGCATATGCAGGAGCAGGTCCGCTTTACCGGATTCGTCACCGATATGGCGCCGATTTACAGATTGTTGCGCGTCAACGTGAATTGCTCGACCGGTACAGAGACCTCATGCCTTGCCATTTCGGAAGGCATGAGCGCCGCACTTCCAACCGTGGCAAGCGACTACGGCGGGAACCGTGCCATGATCGGTGACGGAAAAGCCGGTATCCTGTTTCCGGCAGGAGACGCGCACGCTCTTGCCGACGCCATTTGCCGAATCGCCTCGGATTGCAACTTGGAAAGTGCGATGAAGCGCTCTGCATTGGAGCGCTTTGAAAATTGCTTTACCGCCAAAAAAATGACCGATCAGGTCACCGCAGTTTATGAAAGTACGCTCAAACAAGCCTCCAAAACTCTCCAAAAGCCTTCAAAAACGGTGTAAAAAGCTTCAAAACAGCTCAAAAACACCCTCAAAACCACGCTAAATGTGCCACTTTGTGCCAAAAAAGAGCCTTTCGATTTGGAAAAAAAGGCTCTTTTTTCGTACTCAAAAATGCAAAAGCGAGGATGCAATCGCAAAATAAATGATCAAAGTGACCGTGTCCACAATGGTCGTAATAAACGGACTTGCCATTACAGCGGGGTCAAGACCAATCTTTTTTGCCCCCAAGGGTAGGAGCGTTCCTACCGTTTTTGCCACAAGAATCGCAAAAAATACCGTTAAAGCAATGATCAGAGCGATCAACAGGTTGTTTTGCAGCTCTCCCGACTCCAAAACGGAGGTCGGCTGAAAGCGAAAGTCTACCACCATTACCTTGAAAAAGGTTGCAATGGCAAGCGTTAGACCGCAGGCGGCGCCGACGCGAATCTCCTTCCATAGCACCCGCAAAATGTCCCGCAGCTCAATTTCTCCCAGTGACAGCCCGCGGATGATGGTGACCGAGGTCTGTCCGCCTGCATTTCCGCCGGTGTCCATCAGCATAGGGAAGAAGGCGGTGAGTATGGCGTAGGTTCCAATGGCAGATTCGTAATGCGTGATAATGGTGCTGGTAAAGGTTGCCGAAACCATCAAAAGCAGAAGCCACGGAATTCGCTTTTTCCAGGTTTCCCAAACACCGGTTTTCAAATAGGGCTTGTCTGTCGGCAAAATTGCAGCCATTTTTTCGATGTCCTCGGTTGCCTCGGTTTCCAGAACGTCCAGTGCATCGTCAACCGTTACAATGCCGACCAATCGCTTTTCCAGATCCACGATGGGGAGCGCGATGATATCGTAGTGTGAGATCATATTTGCCACACTTTCGCGGTCATCCTGCGTTTTTGCGTATATGACGTTGGTATCCATAATATCTGCGATCCGATCTTCGGGTTCGGCAAATAAAAGCTGTTTCAGTTGAACCACGCCCTCCAAAATTCGCGCCTCGTCGGTTACATAAGCAACGTAAACGGTTTCTTTGTCCAAGCCGATTTT
>JAFTLZ010000037.1 GCA_017452665.1 Clostridia bacterium | reverse complement strand
TTCCACCTCTACCCAAGCGCCCTTTGGCAAGGTCTTTACAGCCATGCAGGAACGTGCCGGCCGATTGACAAAATACTGTGCGTACACCTCGTTAAATGCGGCAAAATCCTCCATATTTTGCAAAAAGCATACGGTTTTGACCGCGTTTTTGCAGGAGCTTCCCGCGGCTTCCAGCACCGCCTCCAGGTTTTTGCAAACTCTGTGGGTCTGCTCCGCAATCGTGCTCCCCTCCAGCACACCGGTTTCGGGATTCAACGGAATTTGTCCGGAGGTGAAAACAAGGTTCCCCACTGCCACCGCTTGCGAATAAGGTCCGATCGCCGCCGGTGCCTTTTCTGTTTGAATTTTGTTGCTCATCGTCATTCTCCTTTCAAATTTCATACGATCTTAAAGCCTTCTTTGCGCAAGGACTGCGTAATCAGGTTTACGTGCGCAAAGTCTCTGGTCTCCATTTCGATCCGAAGGAAGCACCCGTTCACACTTTCGGTATTTCCCTTCTCATAGTGGACCCCCGTCACGTTACCGCCGCAATCGGCGATGATGCGGGAGATCTCCTTCAACTGACCGGGCTTGTCGATCAGCTCGATCAAAAGGCTGGTCGATCTTCCCGAATTCAGCAATCCGCGGTCTATCACACGCGAAAGGCTCGTCACGTCAATGTTACCGCCCGAAACGATGCTTACCACGCGCTTCCCCTTCAGCGGAAATTTGTTGAACATCACGGCGGCAACCGCAGCCGCACCGGCGCCTTCGGCAATCATTTTCTGCTTTTCGATCAGAGCAAGGATCGCACTTGCCACCTCGTCATCGCTGACAAGTGCAATATCGTCCACGTATTCCTTTACCATCGCAAAGGTATTCTCACCCGGTTGCTTCACTGCAATGCCATCGGCAATGGTATGTACCGCGTCCAATCGCTCGATCTTTCCGTCACGCACCGAATTGTACATACTCGGCGCTCCGGCAACCTGCACCCCATAGACCTTGATCGAGGGGCGTATCTGCTTTGCGGTGTAGGCAACGCCCGAAATCAGTCCGCCGCCACCAATGGGCACTACGATCGCGTCAATGTTGTCCAGATCGTTGAAGATCTCCAGCGCAATCGTTCCCTGCCCCGCAATCACGTTTTCGTCGTCAAACGGATGTACAAAGGTATACCCTTCCTTGTCTCGCAGCTCCAACGCCTTTTGGTATGCGTCGTCGTAACAGCCTTCCACTAGACAAACCTCCGCGCCAAAGCCCTTTGTGGCCTCCACCTTGGAGATCGGTGCCGAATCCGGCAGACAGATCAGGGATTTGATCCCGTTCTTAGTCGCGGCAAGCGCCACGCCCTGCGCGTGATTTCCCGCCGAGCAGGCAATCACACCCTTTTTCTTTTCCTCGTCCGAAAGCAACGCAATTTTGTACGCCGAGCCCCTGACCTTAAACGAGCCCGTGATCTGCAGATTTTCGGGCTTGAGGTAAAGCTGGCAATCCGGTGCGATTCCGTACGCTCTGACCAGATTTGTTTCGCGAATGATGCTTTTGAGCACCGTTTGCGCGTGAAATACCTTATCCAATGTCAGCATTTTGTTTCTCCTTTGCAACGATAAAGTGTATTCGGCTTTGGAGAGCAATAAAAAATCACCCGTCCCAAAAGCCACTTCAGCTTTGAGACGGGTGTAAAATCCTATTTTGCACTCGCGGTACCACTCAAATTGCGAACCTAAATTCGCCACCTCTTCGAAGTCAATCAACTTCTATGCACTCACGTAGCATTCACGGGGGGCGCCTACCGGGATCAAAAAATCCTTTGGGACCTCCGGCTCGGAAGGGATGGGAAATCTGCAGTCCTTTATCGGGATCACACCCTCCCCGACTCTCTGAAAAAATCGTTGCAGTTTCCTTCTTCGTCACAGCCTTTGCGTTTCGAAGTCTATCAACCTCTATGCTCTTACGCGGCATACACGGAATTCCTTATTAACCGACCAATCAATACGCGTTCGGGAATTCGGCTCGGAAGGGAGCAGTTATAAGCAGATCCATACCGGTTCGCATCACCCACCGGCTTTCTGTCATGGCTCAAGCCCAAACAATCTTCGTCACAGCCTTTACAATATTCAAGATGGAAAGTATTATACCACGTTCTTTTTCTCTTGTCAATAGGTTTTTTAAAATTTTTTGATTTTTTTACTCCAAAAAGAATAGCAAGGTTCAAAAAGCATTTGATTTCCGTGCAAAAATATGATATAATAGCTTAAAAAGTAATTTTTTTCGCCCCAAAAACACAAAAAAGAGGTGATTTTGTGCCACATAGTGCCATTTTGACAGTCCTGTTTTCCATGCAGGACAAGGAATATCGTACCTTTCAATGCCGCCTGATGCCCACGGTAGATCCCGAAACCGTCATCGGTGTGCGCACGCCGGAGCTGCGAAAATTTGCAAAATCGATGGTTGGAAGCCGCAACGCAAAAGTATTTTTAAACGCTCTTCCCCACCGTTATTACGAGGAAAACAATCTGCACGCTTTTTTGATTGAACAGATGAAGGATTTTGACGTGTGTGTTGCCGCGCTGAATGCTTTTCTCCCCTATGTAGACAACTGGGCAACCTGCGATTCGATGAATCCCCCTATTTTACGTCGGGAGCATCTGCGCCTGTTGCCGCACATTCGCTCCTGGATCGCCTCCGGCAAGACCTACGCCGTGCGTTTTGGCATCAAAGCTTGGATGTCCTATTTTCTGGACGAGGATTTTTCACCTGAATATCCGCGGGAGATCGCATTGATCCGCTCCGAGGAATACTATGTCAAAATGATGATCGCATGGTATTTTGCCACCGCGCTTGCCAAGCAATATGATACCATACTGCCCTACCTTGCCGAACGCCGCCTGCCATCTGACATTCACGAAATGGCTCTCCGCAAAGCATTGGAAAGCTACCGCATCCCTCCTGCACAAAAGGCACAGCTGCGCGACCTTCGAAAAAAAGCGTAAAAAACGGAAGAGACCTTTATCCTCTCCTGCTTGAAAAATACTGCAGTGACCACGACGGCGCAAACCGGAATCCGGGAACTTACGGCTACTCAATCTCCATCCATGAAAAAAGAGCCGAAAACTACCAAAAGGATATTGATGATTTGCTTGCAAATGCTGTCATTGACAAAAATACACGCAGCGTTGAATACGCTACCGAAACCTTCAACGCGGTGATCGGAGACGGAAAGCTGATCGAATTCAACGGAAACTCATCAACGACGGATGTATCCCCAATCTGCCTGCCGATGCCTGCATGGAAATTCCCGTATTATCTTGACGGTTGGAAATAATACCTACATACTTTGCTTTCTAAAAGCTTTGAGGCGTCCTTACATAGGACGCCTCAAGCGCAGACTGTAGACGAAAAGCGTTCACACCAAGGGAAAAGCTGAGGCGTGAACGCTTTTCTGTAAGGAAGAGAAGATATTTTGAAAAAAGAGCGAAAAAGAGGCAAAAAGCGAGATTGGAGAAGAGGATTTCCTCTTCCA
>JAFTLZ010000036.1 GCA_017452665.1 Clostridia bacterium | reverse complement strand
TGCTTGCGGGAGCGATATGATGAGCGATGTGCTGGCTTATGTGAAGGATCAGGCTGTGTTGATGACGGGGCTGGTGAATCCGCAGGTGCTTCGAACTGCCGAAATGATGGATATGATCTGTATCGTGTTTGTACGTTCCAAATGTCCCACTGAGGAAATGATCGCGTTGGCAAAGGAAAGCGGCATGGTGTTGCTTCGGACGCAGAAGAGGATGTATGAGGCTTGCGGAATTCTGTATGCCGGAGGCTTGGTTGGAAACGGAGCGGCAAAATGAACGAGGCGGTAAAGCTTCATTTTTTGGTAGACGGTGAAGATTTTACTTCTGCAGGGCAGGCATCCGTTCAGGTCAAAAAAAGCTTGCGGGAGCTTGGCATCGCACCCGAAATCATTCGAAAGGTTTCGATTGCGATGTACGAGGGAGAAATCAATATGGTAATCCACGCTGGAGGCGGTGAGGCGGATGTGCTGATCTATGAGGATCGCATCGAAATTCATCTCAACGACAACGGCCCCGGAATTGCGAATATTGATCTTGCCATGCAGGAGGGATTTTCCACGGCGCCGGATAATATCCGTTCGCTTGGATTTGGCGCCGGTATGGGACTTCCAAATATGAAACGGTATTCGGATTCCATTCAGATTGATTCCGCATTGGGAAAAGGTACACGCATTTTGATGGTTGTTCAGCTGTGAGAAGTTCAGGCTGATCAAAAAATGAAAAGGAGCCATGATCCTACGATGAATACCTATGAGCATTCGGTTTCGTTGGACGTTTCAAGATGCACCGGATGTACGATGTGTCTGAAGCGTTGCCCAACAGAGGCAATACGGATTCATAACGGTCATGCACAAATCGATCCGAACAGGTGTATTGATTGTGGCGTTTGCATCCGACATTGTCCAAACAATGCAAAAAAAGCAACCTACAGCAAGCTGGATACTGTGATGAAGTACAAATGGAAAATTGCGCTTCCCGCACCGACGCTGTACGGTCAGTTTGAAGAGCTGGAGGACGTGGACTACGTTCTGCAAGGCTTGTTGGATATCGGTTTTGACGACGTGGTGGAGGTTGCGCAGGCGGCAGAGCTTGTTTCGGCCTACACAAGACTTTATCTGAAAACCGAGGGGATTACAAAGCCTGTGATCAGCTCGGCGTGTCCCGTTGTATTGCGCTTGATTTCCTTACGGTATCCGATGCTGCGTGAGCATATTATGCAAATGCTTCCGCCAATGGAGATTGCAGCAAAGATGGCGCGAAAAAAAGCGAAGGAAGAGCACCCGGATCTGACCGATGACGATATCTGTGTTTGCTTTATTTCTCCGTGTCCCGCGAAGGTATCCTACGTTCGCAACGGATTTGGGGATTATCGAAGCGAGGTCAACGAGGTTCTTTCTATCAGTGATATTTATTTTAATCTTTTAAACGTCATGCGGCGTGGGCGCGTTCCTGTTCCGTTTTCGCGCTCCGGCATGATTGGAATTGGTTGGGCAACCTCCGGCGGAGAATCGTCCGCGATTTTCAACGACAAATATCTGGCGGCGGACGGCATTGAAAACGTAACGCGTGTGTTGGATCAGTTGGAAAACGGGAATATCTCCTCGCTTGAGTTTGTAGAACTGAACGCTTGCCCCGGCGGCTGTGTGGGCGGTGTGATGGCGCTGGAAAATCCGTTTGTTGCCAAAGCAAGGCTGCAAACGCTTCGGCGGTATCTGCCGGTTTCGCAAACCGTATTAACAGGGGCAGAAAGGGAATATATTCCCGAATCTTACTTCTTTGAAAATCTGCCGACTTACCGTCCGATTCAGCGCTTGAGCGAGAATTTTGGAGAATCCCTGCGGATGATGTCCGATATTCAAAAGCTGCGTGCGGAGCTTCCCGGTATCGATTGCGGTGCCTGCGGTGCGCCGAACTGCCGCGCGTTTGCGGAGGACGTGGTGCGCGGAAACGCTGACCGAAACGGTTGTCTGGTAGAAAAAGGACGCATGATGGATCAAAAATCAGCAGACGGGCAAGGAGAAAAAGCATGACGGTTTCTGAAATGGCGAAAGAGCTTTCTTTAACGGCGGTTTCCGGAGCGGACGGAGAGCGGAATGTTTCCGGTGTTTATGTCGGAGATTTGCTCAGCTGGGTAATGGGACGTGCGCAAAGCGGCAATGTCTGGATTACCATCATGTCGAACATCAATATTGTAGCGGTTGCTTCTTTGGCGGATGTTTCGTGCGTGGTTCTTGCCGAGGGTGTGGTTCCGGATGAAGGAGTCTGTAAAACGGCAGAGCAGAAGGGGGTAAACATCTTTACGACCGAGAAAACCGCTTATCAGATTGCCAAGGAGTTGGCGGATCTGTCCTTGTGAACCGTTATTATTACGATTTGCACATTCATTCCTGCCTTTCCCCCTGCGCCGACAACGACATGACCCCGAACAACATTGCGGGGATGGCGGCGTTGGCAGGCTTGAACATCGTTGCTCTGACCGATCACAATTCCTGTCGGAACTGTCCTGCGTTTTTTGCGGCGGCAAAGCGGCAGGGAATCATTCCCGTGGCGGGAATGGAGCTGACGACGGCAGAGGACATTCATGTGATTTGCTTGTTTGAAAAATTGGAGGACGCGCTCCGCTTCAACGACGAGGTGGACAGCCTGCGCATCCGAATTCCGAACCGCACCGACATTTTTGGCGATCAGCTTTTGACCGACAAAAACGATGAGGTGATCGGAACGGAGCCGGATTTGCTTTCCAATGCCACGCAGTTGATGCTGGATCAGGTTCCTGTGCTGGTACAAAAGCACCGTGGGATTTGCTATCCTGCACACGTGGATCGGGAATCGAACGGGATACTTTCTATTTTAGGTGCATTCCCGCAGACGCCGGATTTTGCGATTGCAGAGTTTCACGATACGGAAAAGCAGGAAGCTTACCGTGCAAAGCATCCGAAGCTGGAGCAAATGCGCACGGTGGTTTCATCTGATGCGCACTATCTTTGGGATATCCGTGACAAAGCGCATTTCTTTGAGCTGGAGGACGAGCCGTATAGCTCGGATTTTGTGCGGGAACGCTTATTCCGCTTGTTGGGAGGAACGTGACGGTGAAAGAGCTTTCATTAAACGTGCTTGATATTGCGGAAAATTCCGTGAAGGCGAGAGCGACGCTGATTCGGATTCTGTTAGAAGAAACCGAGGAAACGCTGACGCTTACGGTTGCCGACAACGGCTGTGGGATGAAGAAGGAGAGCCTTCGCGGTGTGGTGGATCCGTTTTACACCACGCGAACCACCCGCAAGGTTGGGATGGGGATTCCTCTTTTGAAGATGGCGGCGGAGCAGACCGGCGGAACGCTTGCAATCTCCTCACGCCATGAGTCCGATTATCCGGATTCACACGGAACCGAGGTCGTTGCACGGTTTTACAAGCAACACATTGATTTTACTCCTTTGGGAGATATCGTTTCCACGGTGACGACCCTGATTCAGGGAAGTCCGGAAATTGATTTTGAATTTCGGCACGAGTTTGGCTCCGGTTGTGCGGAGCTGGATACCCGCCGGATGCGGGAGATCCTTGGGGCGGAAATTCCTTTGAACGATCCCGAAATCCTTCGGTGGATCGCTCAGTATTTGGCGGATCAATATTTAAATTATAAACAATAAGAAGGAAAGGAACTGAACTATGAAATCTTTGGCAGAGCTTGCAGCAATCAGAGAGAAAATGAAGGATAAGATCGTCCTGCGCGAGGGCGGCAACGATATCAGAATCGTTGTTGGCATGGCTACCTGCGGCATCGCAGCAGGTGCACGTCCTGTTCTCAATGCATTTGTTGAAGGCGTTGATAAGGAAGGATTGAACGGTAAAGTGGTTGTATCTCAAACCGGATGCATTGGCATTTGCCAGTACGAGCCTGTTGTGGAGGTCTTCGAAGCCGGCAAAGAAAAGGTCACCTATGTAAAAATGACTGCTGAGAAAGCAGAAAAAGTACTGAAAGAACATATCAAAGGCGGCAAGGTTGTGCAGGAATACACGATTGCAAATGCCAAGAATGCATAATTTGGAGGTATCAGTTTTATGATTCGAGCTCATGTATTGTGTTGCGGCGGTACGGGATGTACATCTTCCGGAAGCCCCAAAATTCAGGATGCCTTTCGCGCGGAAATCGAAAAGAACGGTTTGCAGGATGAGATAAAAGTCGTTCAAACCGGTTGCTTCGGTCTTTGCGCTCTTGGACCTGTGGTCATCATTTATCCCGACGGTACGTTCTACAGCAACGTAACCGAGAACGACGTTGCCGAAATTGTCAGCGAGCATTTGCTCAAAGGCCGTGTGGTTGAAAGATTGGTTTACAATGATACCGGTGCTGCAGCCGGCGAGGCTGAGGAAGCACACGCTTCGTTGAACGATACGATCTTCTACAAATCCCAGCACCGTTTGGCACTGCGTAACTGCGGTGTGATCAACCCCGAAAATATTGAGGAGTATATCGCAATGGATGGTTATGCCGCCCTGGGTAAGGTTTTGACCGAGATGACTCCAGACGAAGTGATTCAGACCATCCTGGATTCCGGTCTCCGCGGACGCGGCGGTGCAGGCTTCCCGACCGGTATGAAGTGGAAGTTTGCATCCGGCAATCGCGGTAACGTACAGAAGTATGTTTGCTGTAACGCAGACGAGGGTGACCCCGGTGCGTTTATGGACCGTTCTATCCTGGAGGGTGATCCTCACGCATTGATTGAGGCTATGGCGATCGCCGGCTATGCAATCGGTGCAAACCAGGGTTACGTTTACGTTCGTGCCGAGTATCCGATCGCTGTAAAGCGTTTGCAGATTGCAATCGATCAGGCAAAGGAATACGGTCTTTTGGGTCAGGATATTTTTGGAACCGGTTTTGAATTTGACCTGGGTATCCGTTTGGGTGCGGGCGCATTCGTATGCGGTGAGGAAACCGCTTTGATGACCTCGATTGAAGGTAAGAGAGGTGAGCCGCGTCCCCGTCCTCCGTTCCCGGCTGTAAAGGGGTTGTTTGATAGACCTACCGTTTTGAACAACGTGGAGACTTATGCAAATATCCCGCAGATCATTTTGCACGGCCCCGAATGGTTTAGCTCGATCGGTACCGAAAAGTCCAAGGGTACCAAGGTATTTGCACTTGGCGGTAAGATCAAGAACACGGGTCTGGTTGAGGTTCCGATGGGAACGACTCTGCGTCACATCATCGAAGAGATCGGTGGCGGCATCCCGAACGGCAAGAAGTTTAAGGCTGCACAGACCGGCGGTCCTTCCGGCGGATGCATTCCTGCACATTTGATCGACACTCCCATTGATTATGACAACCTGCTGGAAATCGGCTCTATGATGGGCTCCGGCGGTCTGATCGTTATGGATGAGGACAACTGTATGGTTGATATCGCACGTTTCTTCCTCGACTTTACTGTGGATGAATCTTGCGGAAAATGTACGCCTTGTCGTGTTGGTACCAAGAGACTGCTTGAGATTTTGGATAAGATCATTTCCGGAAACGGCGAATTGGAAGACCTTGACAGATTGGAAGAGCTTGCAAACTACATCAAGTCCGCTTCGCTTTGCGGTTTGGGTCAAACGGCTCCGAACCCCGTTCTTTCCACGCTGCGTTATTTCCGTGATGAATACGTTGCACACATCGTTGACAAGAAATGTCCCGCAGGCGTGTGCAAGAAGCTGGTACAGTTCACGATCGATGCCGATAAGTGCATCGGTTGCGGAATGTGCGCAAAACAGTGTCCTGCCACTGCGATTGCAAGAACAGACTACGTTGCTCCCGGTCATAAGCTTGCTTCTTTTGCGATTGATCCCAAGAAGTGCGTGAAGTGCGGCGCATGTCTGCCTACTTGTAAGTTCAAAGCAATTTCGAAACAGTAAGAAAGGGGAATTGTGGACAATGGATATGATTAAAGTTAAGATAAATGGCAAAGAATACTCTGTTGCCAAGGGTTCCACGGTTCTGGAAGCCGCAAAAGCAGCGCATATTGATATTCCTACGCTCTGCTACCTGAAAGATATCAACGAGATCGGCGCGTGCCGTCTCTGCCTTGTGGAGGTTGCCGAAATGCGCGGTCCCGCTCTAGGTCCCTGGCGTATGGTTACCGCTTGCGTGTATCCTTGTACCGAGGGAATGGAGATCAAGACCAACACGCCCAAGATCGCTGCTTCCCGCAAGATGAATCTGGAGCTGTTGCTCTCCAATCACGATAAAAAATGTCTCTCTTGCGTACGCTCTACCAACTGCGAGCTACAAACACTGTGCCGCGAATACGGCGTGGAGTTCTCCCGCTTTGACGGTGAGACTAACGAGTACGCGATTGATGACAAAACTCCCATCATCCGTGACAACAACAAATGCGTACTTTGCCGCCGCTGCGTTGCAACCTGTGCAAAGGTACAGGAAATCGGCGTAATCGGCGCTAACAACCGTGGATTTGATACCTACGTTGGTTCTGCATTTGAGCAGCCTCTGGCAGCAACCTCCTGCATCAACTGCGGTCAATGTATCGTTGCTTGCCCCGTTGGCGCTCTGTATGAAAGAGACGATACCGACGGTGTATTTGCAGCTTTGGCAGATCCCACCAAGCACACGGTAATCTGCACAGCTCCTTCGGTTCGTGCACAGCTGGGCGAATGCTTTGGTTATGAGCCCGGTACCGACGTAGAGGGTAAGATGGTTGCAGCGCTCAAGGCGCTTGGCTTTGACGGCGTTTACGACATGAATCTGACTGCTGACTTGACCATTGTGGAAGAGGCGACCGAGCTGGTAGGCAGAATTCAGAACAACGGCGTTCTGCCGATGATCACCTCCTGCTCGCCCGGTTGGATCAAGTACTGCGAGCACTACTTCCCGGAATATACCGAGAATCTTTCTACCTGCAAGTCTCCTCAGCAGATGTTTGGTGCGGTTGTAAAGACCTATTATGCACAGAAGATGGGCTGGGATCCTAAGGATATCGTAATGGTATCCGCTATTCCTTGTACGGCAAAGAAATTTGAGGTTGGCCGTCCCGACCAGAATGCTGCAGGTGTTCCGGACGTGGATTATGCAATCACCACCCGTGAGGTTGGCCGCATGATTCAGAAGGCTGGTATCAACTTCCGCGCACTTGAGGATGAACAGTTTGACGATCCTTTCGCAATCGGATCCGGCGCGGGCGCGATCTTTGGCGCAACCGGTGGCGTTATGGAGGCGGCTCTCCGTTATGCGGCAGAGATCATCCTTGGCGAAAAGCTGGAGAAGGTGGACTTTACCGAAGTTCGAGGAACCGAGGGAATCAAGACCGCTTCTTACAAGCTGGGTGACCTGACGGTGAACGTTGCGGTTGCTTCCAGCACCGGCATGGCAAAGAAGCTGTTGAACATGGTGAAGAGCGGCGAATTGGACGTTCAGTTCATCGAGATCATGGGATGTCCCGGCGGATGCGTCAACGGTGGCGGTCAGCCGATTCAGCCTGCAAGCGTGCGTATGAACATGGATCTGCGTGCGGTTCGTGCGGCGGTTCTCTACAACGATGACGCCAACGACACGTTGCGCAAATCCCAGGACAACCTTGCTGTTAAGGTTTTGTACGATGAATTCTTCGGCGAACCCAACAGCCACAAGGCACACGAGATTTTGCACACCAGCTATATCAAGCGCGGACTGTAATATTTGAACTGAAACGACAAGGTTTGAAAAAGCCTTGTCGTTTCGAGTAGATATACATTTGAAAGGGAACATATATGAAATTTTTATTATTTGCCGATTGGCATCACGCCCCCGGTAAGTTTCCCGGACGCACGTGGGATGATCTGCGTTTGATTCAGCAGTGTGCAGAAGAGGAAGGATGCGAATTTATCATCCATGCGGGAGATTTTTGTCACGGTCCGACAGAGGTGGCAGAATATGTGAAGGCTTACAACGATTTTCATATTCCCAGCTATCATTGTCTTGGCAATCACGATGCCGACGGCTGCTCCTATGAGGAGGCAATCGCGCACTACAATATGCCGAACGGGTATTACTTTTTTGATTGCAATGGATACCGCATGATTGTGCTCAACCCCAATTATTTTTATGTCAATGACGAGTATGTCAATTATTCAAATGGAAATTACTTTGCTAACAATGCGTACCGCGATTATATGCCGCCGGAGCAGTTGAAATGGTTGGAAGAAACCATTGCATCCTCTCCGTATCCTTGTATCACCGTTAGCCATGAGAGCTTTGCACGGGATGCCGACGGTGTGAAAAATCAGATGGAAGTGCGTAAGATATTCAATGAGGCAAACAAACGCAAAAAGCATAGCGTTTTGATGTGTATCAACGGACATTATCATCGTGATAACATTCGTATTCTGGACGGTATTTGTTATTATGATGTCAATTCCGCAGCCTTTGATTGGGTGGAAAATAAGCATAATTTCTTCCCCAAGGAAGAATCGGATCAGATCTATTTTATGCGCAATACTGTGATTTTTAACGATCCGCTGTATGCAATCGTAACAGTGGAGGGCTCTACGGTCTCAATTCAGGGAACCGAAACGACGATGTATCGCGGTATAACGCGTGAGATGACCGATAATCCAAGATGCGACCCAATGGGGATGCCTTGCGAGCCGATTATCCGCTCGGCAAATATCACACTTGGTTAAATTGTAAATCAGCACGGATGTTATTTGTTACGGTAACATTCGTGCTTTACTTTTTTGTCGGATACGAAAATTTATTTGATAAATCTAAAAAAGCTATTGACAAATACAGAGACATGGTGTATAATTGTATACAATACCCCCTTAGGAAAGGAATGAAATTTATGTTAGAGATCTCTTCCAAAACAAATTTACTGGAACAAAGCACGTATCGGTATTCACTTCAGGACGTGGAAGAACCCAATTTGTACCGTGAGGTTTATCCCTACACGGATGTTCCGCGCATTGCGTTCAACCATCGCCGCGTACCGATCGGGATGCCGCAGGATATCTGGATTACAGATACCTCCTTCCGTGACGGGCAGCAGTCGGTAGAGCCTTACACGGTAGAGCAGATTGTAGATTTGTTCAAGCTGATGTCTAAGCTCAGCGGCCCGTATGGGATTATCCGTCAAACTGAATTTTTTGTATACAGCCAAAAGGATCGCGAAGCCTTGCAAAAATGCCAGGAGCTGGGATTGAAATTCCCGGAGATCACCACCTGGATTCGCGCAAGCCGCGAGGATTTTAAATTGGTTCGCGATCTTGGAATCCGTGAAACCGGAATTTTGGTATCCTGCAGTGACTATCACATCTTTAAAAAGATGAAGATGACGCGCAAGCAGTGCATGGACTACTATTTGCAAACGGTTTCGGATGCGTTTGAAGCCGGAGTAATGCCCAGATGCCATCTGGAGGATATCACGCGCGCAGATTTTTACGGCTTTGTGGTGCCGTTTGTCAATGAGCTGATGAAGATGTCCAAGGCGGCAAATATTCCGGTTCGGATTCGCGCCTGCGATACGATGGGATACGGGATTCCGTATCCGGAGGTTGCAATTCCGCGCAGCGTTCCAGGAATTATTTATGGTTTACAGCATTATTCGGAGGTTCCCAGCGAAATGCTGGAATGGCACGGACACAACGACTTTTATAAGTCGGTGACCAATGCCACCACGGCATGGCTTTACGGTGCCTGCGGAGTGAACTGCTCACTGCTTGGCATCGGTGAGAGAACCGGTAATATCCCGCTGGAGGCAATGGTGTTTGAATATGCCTCCTTGCGCGGTTCATTTGACGGAATGGATCCTACCGTGATTACCGAAATTGCGGATTATTTCTCTCGTGAGATCGGATATCAGATCCCGCCGATGACGCCCTTTGTTGGGAAAAGCTTTAACGTCACGCGTGCGGGAATCCATGCCGACGGATTGCTGAAGGACGAGGAAATTTACAATATTTTTGATACCAAAAAGATCCTGAACCGCAGTGCGACGGTTATGCTTGGAAAGGCATCCGGTCTTGCCGGGATCGCATACTGGATCAATGAGAACTACCGCCTATCTGCCGATGAAGCAGTGGATAAGCGCGATCCGTTGGTGACCGCACTCAAAGAGTGGATCGACGCCGAGTACGAGGGCGGCAGACAGACAACGCTTTCGACGCATGAGTTGGAAGAAAAGATCGAACAGCTTTCCAACAAGCGTTTTCAAAAGCTTTAAGGAGGATTTGCTATGCTGGAACACAAAACAATCTCGCTTGCAGAGCAGGTCTTTGACCGCTTGGAAAATGAGATCCTGACCGGAAAATATCAACGCGGCGAAATTTTGACAGAGATGAAGATGGTCAGCGATCTTGGCGTCAGCCGTACGCCGATCCGCGAAGCCTTGCGTCGCTTGGAGCAGGAGCATATTATCGAAATGACACCAAAGGGGATTTTGATTCTTGGCGTGACCGAGCAGGATCTGGAGGATATTTTTGCCATCCGTATCCGAATTGAAGGATTTTCCTCCTATAACTGCGCCAAACGCATTACGGATGAAGAGCTTGCGGAGCTGCGCGAAACATTGGAGCTGCAAGAGTTTTACGTAACAAAGCAGGATCCGGACCGTATCAAAACGATGGACAGCAAGTTCCATCAGCTGATCTACCGTTTTTGCGGCAGCTCGGTTATTTACGATACGTTGATGCCGCTTCACAAAAAAGTCCAAAAATATCGGAAAGCATCGGTAGAAAACAACACCCGTGCACAGCAATCTGCCCGCGAGCACCGTGCAATTTACGAGGCGATTGCCGCACACGACGCTGAACTGGCTGAAAAATATACCGTTGAACACATTATCAACGCAAGCAACCATATTCTGAAAAAAGAGGTACATTAACCATGGGACTCACCATTGCACAAAAAATCATCAAGAATCATTTGATCAGCGGAGATATGACACCCGGCAGTGAGGTTGCACTGCGGATTGATCAAACACTGACGCAGGATGCGACCGGAACCATGGCGTATCTCGAATTTGAATCTATGGGGATCGATCGCGTTCGAACCGAGCGCAGTGTCGCATACATTGACCACAATACGCTGCAATCCGGATTTGAAAATGCAGACGATCATCAATTCATTCAATCCATTGCAAAAAAGCATGGCATCTATTTCTCCCGTCCCGGAAACGGTATTTGTCATCAGGTTCATCTGGAGCGCTTTGGAATCCCCGGTAAGACCTTGATCGGCTCCGACAGCCACACGCCGACCGGCGGCGGAATCGGTATGCTGGCCTTTGGTGCCGGCGGACTTGACGTTGCGGTTGCCATGGGCGGCGGTGCATATTACATCACGATGCCGAAAATGCTGAAGGTCAATCTGACCGGTAAACTGCGTCCGTTTGTTACTGCAAAGGACGTCAGCCTTGAAATTTTGCGAATCCTTTCGGTCAAAGGCGGTGTTGGTTATATTATCGAATGGGGCGGAGAAGGAATTCAAACGCTGTCTGTTCCGGAGCGCGCAACCATCACCAATATGGGAACGGAGCTTGGAGCAACCACCTCGATTTTTCCATCCGATGAAATTACGCACGCATTTTTGAAGGCAGAGGGCAGAGAAGCGGATTATGTTCCACTCTCCAGTGACGCCGACGCGGTTTACGACCGTATCATTGAGATTGATCTCTCTTCGCTCAAGCCGTTGATCGCTTGCCCGCATATGCCGGATAACGTCGTTCCGGTGGACTACTTGAAGGGAACCAAGGTCAATCAGGTGTGTATCGGTTCCTGCACCAACTCCTCTTTGATGGATATGCTGAAGGTTGCGGCTTTGTTGAAGGGCAAGACCATCAACCCCAACGTCAGCCTTTCGATCTCTCCCGGCTCCAAGCAAGTACTGACCATGCTTTCGGACTGCGGCGCGCTGACCGACATTCTTGCCAGCGGCGCACGCCTTTTGGAGTGTGCGTGCGGTCCTTGCATCGGTATGGGATTTTCGCCCAATTCCGCAGGAGTCAGCCTAAGGACTTTTAACCGCAATTTTGAAGGCAGAAGCGGCACGGCTGATGCAAAGGTTTATCTGGTATCTCCCGAAACTGCGGTTGCGGCGGCTTTGACGGGCGAGATCACCGACCCGATTTTGCTGGGCGAGATGCCCGAAATTCAAATGCCGGATGCTTTCCGCATTGACGACAGCGCAGTAATTCCGCCGGCAGACCCGGAAGCAGCGAAGGATTTGCAGATTTTGCGCGGACCCAACATTAAAAAATTTCCTGAAAGCTATCCGCAAGAAGATTCGATCCGTGCGGAGCTGGTACTGAAGGTGGAGGATAATATTACCACCGACCACATTATGCCCGCAGGTGCTAAAATTTTGCCCTACCGTTCCAATATTCCGTATCTGTCGCAGTTCTGCTTCGGCGTTTGTGACAAAACCTTCCCGGAGCGCGCAAAAAAAGCAGGAAGAAGCATCATCGTTGGCGGTGCAAACTACGGTCAGGGGTCTTCCCGTGAGCACGCTGCGCTGGTTCCGCTTTACCTTGGTGTGCGCGTAGTGATCACCAAGAGCTTTGCAAGAATCCACATTGCAAACCTAATCAACGCAGGCATTATGCCTCTGACCTTTAAAAATCCTGAGGATTACGACAAGGTCAAGGAAGGCGATATGCTTTCTATCAATGACGTATGGAACGGCATGGATTGTGGAGAGATGGTTTTGACGGATGAGACAACGGGAGAGAAGATTTTGTTGGTTTGCTCGTTTACCGATCGACAAAAGGCTATTTTGAAGGCAGGAAGCCTGCTTGCCTACACAAAGGATCAAATTTAAGGAACGTGCTTTGAAATTCGGAGGGATTGAATCATGAAAAAAATTGCGATGAAAACGCCGTTGGTTGAGATGGACGGCGACGAAATGACCCGTGTGCTGTGGCAGATGATCAAGGATGAGCTGTTGCTTCCGTTTGTTGATCTGAAAACCGAATATTACGATCTTGGTCTTCCGGAACGTGAAAAAACGAAGGATCAGGTTACCTTTGACTCTGCATATGCAACGCAAAAATACGGTGTAGCGGTAAAATGTGCCACCATTACGCCGAACAAACAACGTGTGGAAGAATACAATTTGAGTGAAATGTGGAAAAGCCCGAATGGTACGATTCGTGCGATTTTGGACGGAACGGTGTTCCGCGCGCCGATTTTGATCGACAGCATCCGTCCGGCGGTACGCAACTGGAACAAACCGATTACCATTGCGCGTCACGCATACGGAGATATTTACAAGGCGACCGAATATCGCGTTCCCACGCAGGGAAAAGCCGAGCTGGTGTTTACCGATCGGGACGGAAAAGAAACCTTCCGTGAAACCGTATACGATTTCGAGTGCCCCGGTGTGTTGCAGGGAAGCTATAACAAGGACAATTCGATTCGTTCCTTTGCACACTCTTGCTTCCAATATGCATTGAACACCAAGCAGGATCTTTGGTTCTCGGCAAAGGATACCATTTCCAAGCAGTATGATCAGACGTTTAAGCTGATCTTTCAGGAGATTTTTGATGCCGAGTATAAGGATGCATTTGAAAAGGCAGGAATTACTTATTTCTATACATTGATCGACGATGCGGTGGCGCGTGTGATTCGCAGTGAGGGCGGCTTTATCTGGGCTTGCAAAAACTACGACGGAGACGTGATGAGCGACATGGTTTCCACGGCGTTTGGTTCTTTGGCGATGATGACCTCTGTGTTGGTTTCCCCCGACGGAAAGTATGAATACGAAGCCGCACACGGAACGGTGACAAAGCATTATTATCGCTATCTGAAAGGTGAGGAGACCTCTACCAACCCCATTGCTACCATTTATGCATGGTCCGGTGCATTGCGCAAGAGAGGCGAATTGGATGAACTTCCTGAATTGGTACAATTTGCCGATGATCTGGAAGGCGCCTGCATTGACACGCTGAACTCCGGAGTTATGACCAAGGATCTTGTTGGTTTGGTGGTGCCCGGAACGCAGACGACTGCGGTCAACTCCAAGGATTTCATTGCGGCGATCAGAGCCAATTTGGAAAAACGCATGGCATAATTTGATCCGAAACCATATAGACTGAAGGAGAAAAGACATGAAAAAATGGATTGCTTTGATACTCGCAACTCTGCTTTTGGCGCTGACGCTGGCGTCCTGCGGGAATTACGATTACTTTGACACAAACTATACGTTTGATTACGCCATTGTTTCTTTTCCGGATGGCAGTGTAGAAACCATTCCGCTGAAAAGCTGGACGGACTATGAAGGAGAGCAGATTCAGTTGATTGCAGAGGATGGAAGAATCCTTTTGGTCAACTCTGTGAATTGTATTTTGGTAAACGATCCGGATTAAAAAAAGAGAGGAAGATACCGATGCGGTATTTTCCTCTCTTTTTTGATATTTTTATCGGTTTCGGTGTTTTGGCAGATCGTTTTGCGGTTTTGATTTCATCAGATCGGTGGGAACGTCCATCTTTTCGCTGAAATATTTATCCCATTTATGCTTACGTCTGCTGGCAACCGTGTATTCGATGATGACCCATGCAGAAATGGAAAGAATAAAAAAGATCAATCCTGCGCAAAACGCGCGGTTTTGGAAGAGATTTTCGATGGTTTGCAAGGTACTCATAATCGAGCTACGTTCGGCGCCTTCAACAGTATACAAGTTCAACATTCCAAGCACGCGTTCCTCGTAGATCACCGCAATGTACCCGACGAAGGTGCCCGGCTCTACCGGTGCCTCCAATGAGGTATTGGATAAACGGATGCTGTAGGTGATCTCTTTTCCGATCTCCACGCCTGCGGGCAGATAAGCGAAGAGGCTTTCATCCGTGCGTACGTTGACTTCAAAGGTCATATCCGATACGGTGACGGGAACGGTGCAGATTTCGGTTTCGGGAGAGATGACCTCAATGTATGAATAGGTTGCATATACCCAATCAATCAAACGGTTGGTGATCTTGTAACCGTACTCTACATTGGTTTCCTCATCTTCGATTCCGCCAAGAACGATACAGAGATAAGTTTCGCCCTCATGCTCTGCAACGGCGACCACACAGTTGCCGTCACTTGAGGTGCTTCCCGCGCTCATACCAAAGCAATATTTATGATAATATTTTGGAGTTTCGATTGAGCAGACCAATGCATTGCGGTTGTAGATGGTTTTGGAAATCTTCAAAGACGAAAGGCTGTAGGAAACGACACTGCAGATCTCCATATAAAGATCATTTTCATAGGCGTATTGTGCGATTTTCAACAAATCGTAAGCACTGGTACGGGAACCGCTCTGTATCCCTGTCAGATCGGTAAAGCTCGTCTGTGTGGCGCCGATTTCTTGCGCCTTTTGATTCATCCGCTGCAGAAAATTCTCGGTTGAGCCGGCAAGATAAGTTCCTAAGATATAAAATGCATCGTTATAGCTGCCGCAGATTGCGGCATAGAGTAATTGCTTAACGGTAAGAACGTCGCCTTCTTCGATGTACAAGATTCGCCCGTGAACGCCGGGAACTGCTTCGATCAGTTGTGATGTGATGAGTACCTCATCATTCACATGATCGGAAAACGCTTCACAAAACAGCAATCCTGCCATAACCTTGACGGTTGATCCCGCGCCGAGGTTCACGTTTTCCGCCTTTGAGCAGACCAATGTGTTGCTTTCCATGTGGTAAAGCAGGGCGGCAGTTGCTTCTTCCATCGAGGGAGGCTCTGCAACCTCTGCAGAAGCAGAAATACAAAAAAGAGGAATCAGCAACAGTATGATCAAGCAAGCGCACAAGGCCTTGACGATCCTGCGTTTGAAAACCATATGCTTTCCTCCTTTTTGAGAAATGATCAAAATTGCTTTGCAGCCTCGATATCCAAAAGAATTTGGTTTCGAAGCTCCTCTTGGTTTTGAAATTTTTGCTCCGGACGCAGAAAGCGCAGGAACGAGGTTTCAATTTCTTCGCCGTACACATCTCCCGTAAAGTCCAGAAGATAGGTTTCGCAGTTGACCTGTGCTTGTATGTCTACCGTAGGTCGCACACCTACGTTGGTAACGCCGCGGTAGTGCTTTTGACCGATTCGGCAATCTGTCAGATAAACTCCGTGCTTTGGAATTTGCAAGCCTTTTGGAAAAGCCTGATTGACGGTTGGGGTACCAAGCTTTCTGCCAAGGGCTTTGCCGTGGATCACGGGAGCGGTAATGGAGTAGGGAAGAGTTAACAGCTTGGCGGCATGTTCAACGTCACCGTTGGCAAGGAGCGTTCGGATTTGCGTAGAGCTAACCGTTTGGCCGTCAACAAGAAATTCATCGCAGATACGCACCGGGGCATCCAAAAGAGCAGACAGATCCTGTGCGGTTCCCATCGCGTTTTTACCAAAGCGGTAGTTGAAGCCGCACACCGCCCCGACGCAGTGGCAAAGGTCCTTTAAAACCGTTTGCACAAAAGCTTGTGGCGACAAGGAACGGATGGACGGAAAATCCGCAAGAAAGACCACATCCATTCCGATATCGCGAAAGCGCTCCAGCTTTTGCGCGGTGGTACAAAGATGAGGGACGGAAGAATTCGACAAATAATCTGCTGAATGCTCCCGAAAGCAAAATACGCCGCAGACTGCATTCGGATGGACTTGGTCTCGAAGCTGCAAAGCCGTTTGCAACAGTGTGCGATGCGCCAGATGGACACCGTCAAAATTCCCGAGGCAAAGAACGCTTTCCTCGGGAATCTCGACAGTATTACCGGTATAGAGGGAAATACACTCTATTTGTGCCATAGATCAATTCAACTCCAGATAGCTTTTTACCAGCTCTTGCATCAACTCGTCGCGGTCGATTTTGCGGATCAGCGCACGTGCATTGTTGCAGTTGGTGATGTAGGTCGGATCCTCTGAGAGAAGATAACCGACGATTTGGGCAATGGGATTGTAGCCTTTTTCGCTGAGGGCGTCGTATACCTCGCGTAAGATCTGCTTTGCGTCCACCGTATCTTCACCGACATTTGTCAATGGGGTATCGGAATTCATATGAACATCCTCCTTTTTATCCGGAAAACGGATTCCATTTTTATTATATATGATATTTTCGTCTTTTTCAAGTCTTTTTTGCAAATTCTTATAAAATGAAGTAAATTTTTCTTGACGAAACGGCTTTTTTGCGGTATACTGAAGAAAAGGAAAGCCATGAAAAGGAGTTTTTTATGCAGATTACATTTTTGGATGCCGCAACACTGGGAGATGACCTCTCCTATGAAATGTTTGAAAAATTTGGAAACGTAACAGTACATCAAAGCACGGCGAGCAGGGAATTTGTCGATCATATCCAGGATGCCGACGTTGTAATTATCAATAAATACAAACTGAATGCAGAAAACTTGCCGTTGGCAAATCGGCTTCGTCTGATTTGCGTAGCCGCCACGGGTTTTGACAATATTGATCTTGCATACTGCCGCGAGCATGAGATTGCGGTGTGCAACGTTGTGGGATATTCTACGCAGTGCGTGGCGCAGGTTACGGTCAGCATGGCGCTCTCACTTTACACGCATTTGCAGGAATACACTGAGTTTGTCCGCAGCGGAGAGTACACTGCGCGCGGAATTGCCAACCGCCTCTCCCCGGTTTATCATGAGATTGCAGGAAAAACATGGGGAATCGTGGGATTTGGCAACATTGGAGGACAGGTGGGCAGAGTTGCGCAAGCGCTTGGATGCCGCGTATTGGTGAACAAGCAGACTCCTATTGAAGGATGGACTTGTGTGGATTTTGATACGGTTTGCCGGGAGTCCGATATTTTGTCTTTACACGTTCCGTTGAATGATTCCACACGCGGGCTTTTGGACCGTCGACACATCGGGATGCTGAAAGCGGATGCGATTGTGATCAACGTTGCGCGCGGTGCAGTGACCGACGAGGCTGCCTTGGCAGATGCGGTGCAATGTGGGCGTTTAGGCGGGCTTGGAGTGGATGTATATAGCTTGGAGCCGATGCCGAAGGATCATCCGTTCCAGGGCATTAAAACGCTTCCTAACGTGTGCTTGACGCCGCACATGGCATGGGGAGGATATGAGACACGCGTGCGTCTCCTTGCAGAAATGGCAGAAAACATCCGTTCCTACCTTGCCGGGGAGAAACGTTGTAGGGTGGATTGAGAATGTTTGGAAAGAAAAAAGTTACAAAACCAAAGGAGATGCACGAGGCATCTCCTTTGGTTTTGGCGGAGCTTTACTAACGAAAATCGAACCGTTATTGTATTGCTCAAAGCAAAGAATACTAAACCATTTTCAGAGCGGTTGGAACGTAAAATGACCATCAAAAATTCAATCTTTGAATGACTATTTCCATTTTCCAAGCTCTTCATTTTCTTTTTGTCGTTTTAATTCTTCTTTTTCAGCATCGAAGCGTTTATGTATGGTAGATTTATTTTTTATGCGAAAAACGATATCGCCCGTGATAAAACCCAAAGCATATATGAGTAACGAAATCAGCTTTACTCCAGACGGAAGGAATAGTGCAAACGGAACTAAAAACGGGATTGTTATAAATAGCGAATTTGAAATATAGGTATGTATCCGATTTTCTTCATCTTCATTTAAATTTGAACCATATGCCGTTCTAAATCCATTTTCAATTTTTTCATGACGAAAATAAAAAGCTTGAAATAGCATCAATGCAAACACAAAAACAGGAATAATTGACATTATGGTTATATTGATATATTCGTGAAAAACAATAGCCGCAACTATATTCATAAATATTGTTGCAGAATAATAAATAAAGAAATTCATATTCCTTCCTCCTATTTTTTTATATCACAAAATCCTTTTTTGCTACACTTGGGACACTTTATAAATCGTTTGTTTCCCATATGCAACCACGATGAAATTTCATACCACTTTGGCTTGAAAGTAGCCTTGCATTCGGGACATTGGTATGTTTTCGATATGATGCAGATATGTGCTATTAGTAAAATAATAATTACCGGAATTGTAATAACCCACCAAGGCACATCAAAGTGTTTATTAAACCAATTCACTTGACAAGATGTTAAACTAATTGCCATACAAGCAAGAAAAACAATAGAGGTTATAATCTTTTTCATTTTCGCCTCCTTTTACATTTCATAATATCCAAGCCACAGTCCACAAATCGCTTCTCCGTGAAAAACATACTTGATTTTCAAGCCGAGATTTTGATATTTAACATAATGGTAAATGATATTTTTGAATTTACTATCTTTTACAACCGAGTCAAGTGAAACAAAAGTTCCAAGCGGGGATAAGGTATCGGATCTCACCTTTTCGTAAACGTCAGGTGGCATATATTCTTTGAGCGCATCATTCAAATATTGATATAAGGTCCGGGTGTTACCACAAACGATCGCTTGCGTACAATCCATAACAATTTCTTCTATTGGACCTATGTTTCCAATAGTTAAAGAGAACTTGTTTTCAAAAATATTCTTTCCAGAATTTATCAATGCAAGGGCTTCGTTTAAAATATTTATTTCGTGCTGTTTCGTGTTAATAGATGCATATATTTCAGCACGTTTAGAAATGATTGTTTGCTTTAAATCTGTTGCTTGAGATTGTAATTCCGTAATGGCTTTCAATGATAACCCCAAAGTTCGTAAAACAAGTACGTCTCTAATATGGTCGATCTGCTCCTTTGAATATTGCCGACGATGAGAAAAAGGAGTGGTAATGCTTTGAATGATACCTTTTTCTTCATAGAAACGCAATGTCCGTGATGTAATGTCAAACATTTTGCAAACTTCGGATATATCGTAGAGATTTTTTTCACTCACTTCATCACCCCTCTATATTATATCATACCACTTGACGTTGCGTCAATGTCAAGTGGT
>JAFTLZ010000035.1 GCA_017452665.1 Clostridia bacterium | reverse complement strand
GACAGCACGTATGTTGCCAAACTGTTGACGGTATTTATACCTTACGCTCGCGCTTGTATTAGATGGAAGCGACGCTGGATTCCCAAACGGTTGTGCGCATTTCCAAATGTGAGCTGATCAACAAGCATAAAATTTTACGCTTGGATGTTTCACTCAGCGGAACGGTGGGGGTGATCCTGGAGGGAAACGTGAAAACCTATACCTCCCGCCGTTACGTATCCAAAATCAAAGCGGTTTTCGGGCTTTAAGAAAGGAGTATTTTGCAAATATGATTGGAAAATATCACATTTTAGGACGCTTTTGGGTCGGACTTGGACTTGGCTCCGTGATCGGTACGGTGGTGACCATTCTGATCTCCTATACGCATGGCGACGGCTCGTATTGGGCAATTATGCCTTCACTGCTTGCCTTTTTTGAAACCGAAATTGATGCGGTCACCGTGCAGTTTTTGCTGTTTGCACTGATCGGTGTGGTTTTTGCTGAAGCGGGGATTCTGTTTTCGGTGGAAAAATGGAGCTTTGCGCTCAGATGCCTGATCCATTTTTGCATCACGTCGGTGTTTTTTATTCCATTTTTGTGGCTGTGCTACTTTAGTCAGGAGCCACTTTGGAAGCTTTTGATCATGCTGGGAAATCTGTTGTTTACCTATGTGATTACGTGGCTGATCTCTTATCTCGGCGCTTGTGCCGAGGTCCGCAGCATCAACCGAAAAATTGAGGAATTGAGGAATAAAAAGCATGAATGACGCAATTCGAATCGAACATATGACCAAGCGTTACGGAAAAAAGGTGGCGGTTAGCGATCTTTCTCTGCAGATCGGGCGCGGGGAGCTGATCGCTCTGTTGGGATTGAACGGTGCAGGAAAAAGTACAACCATCCGCGTGCTTTCCGGTTTGTGCCGTCCCGACGAGGGGAATGCGATTTTGCTGGGCAAGAGTGTTTTGCATCAAGCGACGGAGGTTAAGGCGATGATCGGTGTTTCGCCGCAAGAGAACGCTACCGCACAGAATCTGACTGTTTATGAGAATCTGGAGCTGATGGCACGTCTACATGGTTTAAACCGTGTGCAAAGTCGGGAAAAAATTGCTACACTCGAACAGATCTTTTCACTTGACACAGTTCGTTCGCAAAAGAGCAAGACGCTTTCCGGTGGGTGGCAGAGACGGTTGAGCATTGCCATGGCGTTGGTGGGGGAGCCGCAGATCCTGTTTTTGGACGAGCCGACGCTGGGGCTTGACATTGTTGCCAGACGGGAGCTTTGGCGGTTTATCGAATCCTTGAAGGGAAAGATGACGATTCTTTTGACCACGCACTATCTGGAAGAGGCAGAAGCGCTGTCCGATCGGATTGCCGTAATGTCACAGGGGCAACTTTGTGCTGTGGGAACTGCAGAGGAATTGAAGCAACAAACGGCTTGTGAGCGCTTTGAGGACGCATTTGTAAAGCTTGCAAGCGGAAAAGGGGAGGGGATGAACGCATGAGAACCTTTGTTTTTGCCGGTCGGGTGACCAAAGAGATTTTACGCGATCCGCTGTCTTTGGTGTTTGGCGTCGGATTTCCGGTGGTATTGCTTTTGCTCCTCAGCGCGATACAAAGCAACATTCCCGTCGAAATGTTTCGTCCCGAGGAGCTGACTCCCGGCATCGCAGTATTTGGGCTATCCTTTCTGTCGCTCTTTTCGGCACAGCTGGTGTCAAAGGACCGCTCCGGTGCCATGCTGCAACGGCTGTTTACCACGCCCATGCGTGCACATCATTTTATTTTGGGGTACGTTTTGCCGCTGATCCCCATGGCGCTCTGTCAAGGGCTGATCTGCTACGCGGTGTCACTTTGCCTGGAGCTATCTTTTACGGTGAATTTGATATGGGCGATCCTTTGTTTGTTGCCCGTTGCGGGAATCTACATTGGGATCGGTCTGCTTTGCGGCAGCCTGATGACCGAGAAGCAGGCGACCTCGATTTGCGGAGCGCTTCTGACCAATCTTTCTGCGTGGCTGAGCGGAACGTGGTTTTCGCTGGAGCTGGTTGGCGAGGGCTTTCGCGCCTTTGCCGAGCTGTTGCCCTTTTCGCACGCGGTGGATCTTGGACGCGCGGCATTGAGCGGGGATTTTTCGGGGATTCCCGTACACCTGCTGTGGGTTGCGGGGTATGCCGCTGTGCTGTTGACAGCCTCGGTATTTGCGTTTCGCAGTAATATGAAGCAATAACGCGTTTCAAACGCACAAGGAAAGATTATTGGGGAAACTTTTGAAAAAGTTTCCCCAAGCCCCTTTAAAACTTTCAACGCATAAATGAAAATAGACGGGGTAGGAATGTTTCCTGCCTCGTTCGTTTATTTGGTCTCCAAATTTCTTTCCGAGCACATAGCCGAAACAATAGCTCCCGCAAGCATTTAGGACGCATGGATTTGCCCATGCTTACATCATTAAATGCTCCACAAAGATAATTGGCGAGCGGATGGAGCGCACGAGTGCGTACTTAGTTGCGTCCTGTGCTGAAAGTTTTGAGAGGGTGTAGAAAAATTTTTTCAAAAATTTTCCCACAAAAAACGCGTCCTGAAACGCGAACTTCCGAAAGTTTTTACAAGAAAGTCTTGATTTTGTCAAAAGAATGTTATATAATTAAAGAATACAATGGGTGAAATGTTTCTTTGAGAAAGGATCTGTATTCAATGAACCGAGTTTCCAAACACAATTATTATCTCGATATTGCACAAACCGTTGCCGAGCGCTCTACCTGCTTGCGCAAAATGTACGGCGCGATCATCGTCAAAAACGATTCTATTATTTCCACCGGCTACAACGGTGCACCGCGCGGACGCAAAAATTGCTCCGACATCGGCGTTTGTATGCGCGACCAGCTTGGAATTCCGCGGGGAGAGAGATACGAGCTTTGCCGCTCGGTACACGCTGAGGCAAATGCGATCATTGCCGCGCCGCGTGACCAGATGCTGGGGGCAACGCTATACATGGTTTGCGTCAACTCCAAAACAGGAGAGCTGGAGCCGGGAACAAGCTCCTGCATGATGTGCAAGCGCCAGGTGATCAATGCGGGGATCTCCGCGGTGGTCGTACGTGACAACGCTGAGGATTTTCGCGTCATCGACGTGAACGATTGGATCGAAAACGACGATTCGCTCAGTGGCGTTTTTGGATATTGAAAGGAGCTTTGTTGCTGTGAAACCGATGAAAATGATGTTGACAGCGCTGGGATTGGCGGCTTGTCTCTTGTTTTTGTGCGCGTGCGGCGTGCCTGTATTGGAGAAAAAGGGGGATACTTACGTGGATTCCAAGACCGGTGTTGCATACGTTTACGCACCGCAGAATTATATTGCGATCTCCGTATCCGATGAGCAGGTGGTAAAGATCCCGAAAAACGTGGAGGATGATCTGATCTTATACGCTGTGGAAAATATGGACACGGCGCGCTTTTTGACAACGGAGAACGGAACGCTGTTTTGTGCCGAAGGCATCACGCTCCCCGCACTGTGGGAGTTGCCCGTTGCAAGCGTTGCGGCATACGGGATGCAGAGTGCAACCCTGAGCGTGGCGTCGGTGACGGATGCGGAGGATATCAGCGCTCTGCAGACGACCTATCGCGACGGTACCTTTTTCGCACGGAGTGATATCTACACCGATGCGAGCGTGACGTCGTATTCGCTTCGGTTTGTTGCCGACGGAGACGCTTATACGGGTCTTGCGTATACGCTTTATTATCTGCAATATTCGAAGGACGTATGCTTATACGTTACGGTAGAGGATGAGGCAAGCTTTGAAAATCCCTATCCGGGACTCTCTTATCACGTGGAGGATCGTACTTACGAGGATCCCACCACGGGAAATACCGTGACCGAACGGCTTGCCGTTTACGAGCTTGGAAGTGATTTTCTTTACGATCGCTCCACGGGGCTTTGCTGTATGGCAGGCGACGTGCTGCGCTCTTACGTGGAGGAATGATGAACAGTGTACTGATTACCCCGCAGGAGCAGCTGCAAAAAGAGAAGACGCATACGTCGTCGCCGCGGCGGGTCTGCTTTGTTTGTACGGGAAATACCTGCCGCTCTCCCATGGCGGAGGCGGTGGCAAACGCAATGGCGCACGCGCCGTTCGCAGGACTTGCGGAAGAAATTCAAAAATGCTTGGTTCCCTCGGTGGAGGCCTTTAGTGCGGGGCTTTATCCGCATGAAAATGAACCGATTGCCGCCAACGCCGTGTATGCGCTGGAGGATGCGGGAATTGCTCCAACTCCCGGACACGATTACCGTACGCACACAGCGCACGCGTTGCGAGCCGAAACAGTGCAGGAGTTTGATCTTTTGATCGGAATGACGGCGGGACACGCCATGGAGCTGATGATGCGTTTTCCGCAAATGGCACAGCGCATCGTTTGTATGCCGCGGGAGATTGTTGACCCATACGGCGGGAATCTCAACACTTATCGGCAATGCCTGAAGGAAATTACCGAGGGCGTGCGGGAGCTGCTGTTTTCGGAGGACGTGCATGACGGTTGAAACGGTGAAGGATTCTCACTTGCAGGCAGTTGCATCGCTGGAAAAGCTCTGCTTTCATGAGCCGTGGAGCGCGAGCGCTTTGCAGTTGCTCCTGACCGAGCAGGCAACCGGTGCGGTCTGCTTAGAGGACGGCGCCGTGGTTGCTTACGGTGGGATGCTTTGGGCGCCCGATGAGGGACAGATCACCAACATTGCGGTTTTACCCGATGCCCGC
Organism: Clostridia bacterium; assembly: GCA_017452665.1. Lineage (GTDB taxonomy): Bacteria > Bacillota > Clostridia > Oscillospirales > CAG-272 > UMGS1865. The sequence goes on along the minus strand of JAFTLZ010000035.1, from coordinate 7,098 downwards.
CGCCACGGATACGGAAGCGCTGTACTGCGTGAGCTGTTGAACCGTGCAAAGGAACGGAATTGCGCGCAGATCTCGCTGGAGGTACGGGAATCCAACGTTGCGGCGATTGCTTTGTACGAACGGTTCGGATTTGCTGTGGCGGGCAGACGCAAGCACTTTTACCGTCAGCCGAGCGAGGATGCGCTGGTGATGATCTGTCGGTTGAATGAAGAATAAAGGAACGGTTAAGGTTTGAACATATGTATATTTTAGGAATGGAAAGCTCCTGTGACGAGACCTCCGCGGCGGTTGTGGAGATGGGGGATGGCGTACGCGCCATTCGCTCCAATATCGTAGCCTCACAAATCGACGTGCACCGTTTGTACGGCGGCGTTGTCCCCGAAATTGCAAGCCGGGCGCATATCGAGGCGGTCTCCCGCATCACCTACCAAGCCCTGGAGGAGGCGGGCATTACCGTAGATCAGCTGGGCGCGGTGGCGGTAACTGCATATCCCGGATTGATCGGCGCTTTGCTGGTTGGCGTCAATTTTGCAAAATCCTTGGCGTATTCGCGCAAGCTTCCGCTGGTGGCTGTGAATCATATTCACGCGCACGTGGCGGCAACCTATCTTTCGCATCCGCATTTAGAGCCGCCGTTTTTGGCTTTGGTGGTCTCGGGCGGGCATACCTCCATTTACCGTGTGGAGAGCTACACCGACTTTACCGAAATCGGCTCTACCCGCGACGATGCGGCAGGGGAGGCGTTTGACAAGATCGGCCGCGTAATCGGAATGCCGTATCCCGGCGGTGCGGCGCTGGACAAGCTGGCGTACGAGGGGGATCCCCGCGCGATTGCATTGCCGTCTCCTGCTTTGCACGGAGATACGCTGGATTTTTCCTTCAGCGGCATCAAAACGGCGGCACTCAACTATCTCAACAGCATGGAACAAAAGGGGTTGGCGATCAACCCTGCGGATGTTGCGGCGTCCTATACCGATCAGATCGTCAAAGCGATCGTCAAAAAGGCAGAGCTGGCGCTGGAACGCACCGGAATGAAGACCTTGGTTCTCTCCGGCGGTGTGGCTGCAAACTCCCATTTGCGTGCGGCTTTGCAAAAAATGTGTGCGACACGCGGCGTTGTGCTTGCCATGCCCGAACGAGGGCTGTGCGGTGACAACGGCGCTATGGTGGCGGCGGCAGGATATTTTGAATTTCTGTGCGGAAAATTTGCCGACACCTCGCTGAATGCCTCGGCATCTGACGACGGGCTTTGAGGCGTTTTCAACAAATCGTTTCAGCCTCGTAAGCCCGATTTGGGCAAGAGCGGAAACCGCGGTTTTGTCAAGCCTTTTTTCGTAAAAAAGCAAAATTCGTCACTTTGAACGAAAGTTTTTATATTTCCCACATTTTCCGCAAATCCGGGTTTTCCACAAAACTTTTCCACAAGTTGTTGAAAACCTTGTTGCAAAGCCCGGATCTGCTTGAAATTGCTTCGAAAAGAAGCAAAAGAGCCGCTTTTCCGCACATTCTGTGGAGAACTTTGTGGAGATTGTTGAAAAGTGCCACCGTTCTTGGGGTGTGGAAAACTTTTTTCGAGTGCATTTGACACATTTCGACAAAAGATGAGAAGATTTGTCAAAATATACAAAAACGGGTTTGCGGAGTCTATATCCGCTGATGAACCCCAACAGAAAGGATCATATATCATGGATTCAGAAAACCGACTTCATACGGATGCCGAGCATTCCTCAACCGACCGTCCCGCGGTCTCGCCTGCAGTGATTCGTCGCTTGCCCAGATATTTTCGTTATCTGCGCGAGCTGATTCGCGAGGGCAAGCTGCGCATCAGCTCCGGGGAGCTTTCCGAGCGGATGGGCGTGACGGCATCGCAGATCCGCCAGGATCTGAACTGCTTCGGCGGCTTCGGTCAGCAGGGTTACGGCTATAACGTAAACTATCTTTATGCAAAAATCTCGGATCTGCTCGGCGTTGGTGCGGGACTTTGCGCAGTCATCGTTGGCGCGGGAGATTTGGGGCGTGCGCTGGTGCGTTCCAGTATGTTTGAAAAGCGCGGTGTAGATGTCGTTGCAATGTTTGACGTAAATCCGGACTTGATCGGGCGCGAATTTGGCGGCGTGAAGATTTATGACGTGTGCGAACTGGAGACGTTCTGCCTGGAAAACGCGGTGGATATGGCGGTTTTGACCTTGCCGAAGGATCAAGTAGAGCCGATGTCCGAGCGTTTGATGACGGCAGGGATTCGCGGGCTTTGGAATTTTACCGGAAAGGAACTGAATGCTATTTCGGATCAGATCATCGTAGAAAACGTGCACTTGGGAGATTCTTTGATGATCCTGAACTACCAGATCTGCCGCGATAAGCCCACGGTAACGCCGAAGGAAGAGCGCGGGGAAACCGCAGACGCACAGAAGGAGTCGCTGGAATGAAATTGAATTTTCAGCAGGACGTGCTGGTTCTTCCGGGGGCGGTTCTGAATCACTGCGGCGGAGCTGATGCGGCAAATTTGCGCGTGCTTTTGTGGCTGGCGTCTGATCTGAGCTTGTACTCCAAGCATAAGCAACTGGCAAAGCTGGCGGATTGTGATGTAAAGGCGGTGAAAGAGGCTCTGCGCTTCTGGCAGGAATGCGGTGTTCTGGCAGAGGCGGAGGAGGCTGTTCCGACAATGGCGTCCGTGCCTGTAGCTGCCGTACAAAAGCTCGCCGAAAAGCCGCCGAAAAAAACGGTTTTGCGCCGCGCGGACGAGCTACCAAACTACACCTCCGTGGAGCTTGCGGAAATGATGGAAAAACGCGCAAGCGTGCGGATTTTGATCAACGAGGCACAGCAGATCCTTGGAAAAATGTTCAATCCCAGCGAGGTCAACGTGATGATCGGGATGCTGGATTATCTGGGCATGAGTGAGGAGTGCGTGCTGTTGCTGTTGGCGCATTGCAAGCGGATCGGAAAGACCAATTTGCGCGCGATCGAGAAATACGCCATTACCATGTCGGATAAGGGCATTTCCGATTCGGATGCCATGGAAGAGGAAATTCGGCACGCCGAGGCGATGCACGAGTTTGAGGGGCAGGTGCGCGCATTGTTCGGGATGAAGAGCCGTGCGCTGACCGGAAAAGAGAGCAAGATGCTTTCGGCATGGCTTTCGTACGGTTATGGAATTGAAGTGGTGCGTATGGCTTACGAGATCACTGTCAATGCCACCAACGAGCCGTCTGTCGCTTATGCAAACGCCATTCTGGAGCGCTGGAATTCCGAAAATCTGAAAACCGCCGAGCAGATTACCGCCCGCATGGAGGAAGAACGCGCTCAAAAAGAAGGGAAAAAGGCGGAAAAGAGTGAGCTTGGAAACAGCTTTGATACCGACGACTTTTTTGAAGCGGCATTGCGGCGTGGCTTTCGCGAGCGGCGCGAGGATTAAGGAGACAGAGTTATGGGATATAACAAAGAAAATTTTAAACGCATCCGCGCCGAGTACGAGACCAAGACCTTTTTGGCACAATCCGAGGCGGATGCCAGACGGGAGGAGCTGTACCGCGAGATTCCCGATTTGCAGGAGCTGGACCGCCGCTTGTCGGAGTTCGGTCTGCGCATCATGCAAACTGCGTTGAACAACGGCGATACTGCCGACGGAATTGCCGCGTTGCGTGCCGAAAATGAGCGCATTTGCAAGCTGCGTGCGTCTCTGCTTCGTTCAAACGGATACCCGGAGGACTATAGCGATCCGAAATACGAATGTATCCAATGCCGCGACACCGGATACGTGGGCATCAAAATGTGCGGATGTATGCGCCGCCGCTTGATCGAAGCGGGAATGGATTCCTCAGGTCTTTCGGCGTTGATGCGCAAGCAATCCTTTGAGAATTTTTCCACCGATTACTATCGCGCCAATCCCGAAGAATATCAGATTATGTCCGAAAATTACCGCAATATTCATCGCTATGCGCAGAACTTTTCCATTGAGCCAAACCGTCCCATGCCGTCCAGCCTCTTGTTTTTGGGCGGAACGGGACTTGGAAAAACGCATCTTTCCACGGCGGTGGCGCGCGTGGTCATTGAGCGCGGTTATGACGTATACTACAACAGCGCAGTGGGGATGCTTTCGGATTTTGAACGCCAGCGTTTTGGCAACGGGCTTGCCGCAAGCGGAGCTGACGATACGGCGCGGTATACCGAGTGCGATCTGCTGATCATTGACGATCTTGGCACCGAAGTGGTGAACCAGTTCACGCTCTCCTGCCTGTATCACGTCATCAACACCCGGCTGAATCTGCAACGCCCCATGATCATCAGCACCAATCTCAAATCGGCGGAGCTGCGCAAAAATTATACCGACCGCATTGCCAGCCGATTGACGGGTGAGTTTCAGGTGATCCCATTCTACGGAACGGATATTCGCAAGCAAAAGCTGCAAAACGGATGATTTTGGCGCATTTTTTCCAAAAAGTGTCGAAAAATTGAAAAAAACTATTTACAAAATCAAAAAAAGAGTGTATAATAAAATAAAGATGTTGAATATTATCCAACAGAGTGATGTTGGATGATGGGAAGGAACGGACATACTATGAGCATCAAGGATTCGGAAAACAGAACTCCCAACCCAAGCGACGCCGTCAATGACGACCTTGTTTCTGCCGCTTGTATTGCGGCCGACGCAGTGATTTCCTCTGTGGCAGGTGCCAAGCTGACCAAAAAAATTGCGCAAAAAATTAGCGAAAGCGGCAAAACTTTGCTGGACGGTTCTTTGCTTGGCAGAGTTGTTGGAGTCGGTTCTTGCATTGGATCTTTGATCGGAAACGACTTTATTCCAACTTTGGCGCAGGCGATCGACCACGCGTGGGCAAAGCAGAACTCCGATGAAACCGCCGAGCCGGAGGTTTGCGAGAAAGTGACGGTTGCGGAAGAGTCTGTTGAACCCGCTGTAGAAGAGGTTGCGGAAGAAGCGCCCGCAGAGGAGTCTGCTGTTGCCACGATGGCAGAGGTCTCGGACGAGGATGCGGATGACGATGATGCCGAGGAAGAGGAGGGCGACTCCTTTGCCGGTATCAGCATGGCGGGCTTGAATTTCATTGACGTTAAGGCACAGCCCGAGGAATATCAGGCGCTCCTGTTGCAGGAGCAGAATGGCGAGATCCAAATCGTCACGCGTTATCGCCGCAGCTTTTTGTCGCGCTTGATCCAATCGCAGGGCGAGGTGCAGGCGTACTATTCCATCCTCAAAAACAAGCTGCTCTCTTACAAGGGCATCAAGGGGCGCATCAGCTGGGGCAACGAATCCTTTAACAAGGGCAGAACCTACGTTGCAAAGGTCAATGCAAAGTCGCGCACGTTGTATTTGTACTTGGCGTTGGATCCTGACGTGGTGGCAACCTTGGAGGACGGCAAATATAATTTTGTGGATGTTTCTTCCAAAAAGAAATATGAGAACGTTCCCGTGCTGATGAAGATCAAAGGATCGAGAAAGTTTAAGCATGCATTGGAGCTGGTGGATCTGCTCTGCCGCGAAAATCTGCAGCTGCCGGATGCCAAAAACTTTGAAGAGGTCGATTACGTCGTGCCTTATCAGTCTACTGAGGAATTGGTGGAAACGGGAAGCATCAAAAAGCTGGTTGCAGGAATTCCTGTGTCGGCTCCCGTGGTTACAGCGGTAGCGGAAGGAACGGAGAACACCGAAACAGCATCCGTTTGATCTGTTTTACAAATGTTATGTCAAAAAGCCAATCAATTCCAATCTGCGAAATAGCGAAGAGAAACTTAAAAATTGCATAAGCAAAGAGATACGGTGCATACTAACACCGTATCTCTTTTGATTTTTATCTGAATTTTCGGAAAGGAGCTTTACAATGGCAGAAGCACTCAAAACACGGCAGACTGCTGCGCTTTTGCAAGCAATCTATAAAAATGTCAAGATGGCAAGCGACTCGATTTTAAATCTGATGCCAAAGGTACAGGATGAACGGCTGAAAAGTGATATGACCGTTCAACTGAGCACCTACGAGGCATTTGCCTCACGCGCGGCAAAGCTGTTGGCGGACGAGGGAGTTAAGCCTGAGGAAGAAGGTACGATTACCAAAATGTCGGCAAAGTGGGGTAGTATGCTCAACACCATGCGTGATTCCACCTCCAGCCACTTGGCAGAAATGATGGTAGAGGGCGCTACGATGGGAGTCAACGATATGCTCAAGCAGATTCGCGAGTCGGAAAACACCACAGCATCCGAGAGCGCATTGCGTTTGGCGCGCGATGTTTGCGCATATGAAGAAAAGACCGTAGAAGACATGAAAAATTACCTGCGTTAATACGCAGTCAAATAGAAAAGGAGATTCCAAATGGCACAAATTACCTGCAAAGAGCTATCGGCACTGTCCGATATGCTGACCATGGAGCAGAATCTGGTTGCGAAGTACAATGCTTACGCATCACAAACCACCGACAACGTTTTGAAAAATCAGTACGAGCAGATCGCAAAGCGTCATCAGCGTCATTTTGATGATCTGTACGCCAACCTGAAGTAAGCTGAAGGAGAGAAAAATGGAAATGAATCAGAATGTTTCGATGAACGATGAGGAAAAGCTGACCGATCTGTTGTCCACACAAAAGTTTTTGACCGGTGTATACAACACCTATTGCTGTGAGGCGGCAACCGTTGCAGTGAAAAATTGTTTAAATTCCATTCTGGAGGATGAGCACCGCATCCATGAGGAGATCTTTAATGAAATGACCGCCCGCGGCTGGTATCAGACCGAAAAGGCAGAGGAAGCAAAGATCAACTCTACCAAGCAAAAGTTCGCGCAAAAGGTTACCGTTTAAATAATTAAGAAGGGGCTGCGTCATTTGCGCAGCCCCTGCGCAGAAAAGCCGACGGTAGGCTTTTTTGATGCGCGGAATTTGCGTTTTTTGCCCGTTTTGTATCCGAAATACAGATCAAAAACCATCAAAAGGGCAAAAATGACGGCGTTTAGCCGTCACTCAAAAACGACGGGGGTGAGTACCACATTCGTTTTTTGCATTTGACTCACCACTGTATTTTTATAAACACGGTTCTCCCGCAAAGAGCGTATTGTATTGGTCGTCAATGGCATTCCAGGTAACGGCTCCAACGCG
>JAFTLZ010000034.1 GCA_017452665.1 Clostridia bacterium | reverse complement strand
TTCGTTTATTTTTAATGAAATTCGTGTCCGAGCACACAGCCGGAGCAATCACTGCCCGCTCCATGAAGATAGTTAGATTCAATACTTTAATCCTTAAATGCTCCACAGCGGATATTTCATATCCGACCGGTAGTCATGACTTTTTTTACACCCCGATTGACAAAGGATGGGTGCTGTGGTATAATATTTTTGAAATTGAATCAAGCATAAAGGAGATTCCGTATGATTTTTACACAGCAATGGATAGGATATCGCATTGTGGACGGTGTGCGCGAAAAAGGCTTTTCGGCAACCGTTCCCGGTAACATTCAGTACGATTACGCCGTGGCGCATGACTTTCCGGACGTGATGCACGGTGCAAACTGCCGCTTGTTTGAGGGGCTGGAGAACAATACCTGGGAATACCGCACCGTGTTGCAGTTTGAGAAGCATGAAGGGGAACGGGTTTATTTTGTCTCGCACGGAATCGACTATCGTTACGATATTTTGCTCAATGGTAGAACCTTGCTTTCCCGCGAAGGTATTTTTACCCCGGTGGATTTGGATCTGACCGATGAATTGGTCGGGCATGACGAGCTCTGCGTTCGCATCCACCCTCACCCCAAAAGAGCCGATGCCGATTATGGACGAAGCGAGGCAGATCACTCCTGTAAACCGCCCGTTTGCTATGGATGGGACTGGAATCCCCGCCTTTTGATTTCGGGAATGTGGCAGGAAGCTTACATCGAAACGCGTGATGCCGACGATCTTGGCATGTGTGAGGTGCGGTATTGCTTGAGCGACGACCTTTCCCGCGCAGACGTGGAGATTTTGACAAGCTGTGCGTCGGATTGCCTGATCACGCTGACGGATGCGCAGGGCGAAGCGATTTACTGCGGACGCAAAAAACGCTTTTCGGTTGCAAACCCACAGCTGTGGTGGTGCAATGGGCAGGGAACTCCCTATCTTTACACGTGGAAGATCGAAAATGCCAAGCACAAGCAATACGGCAAGGTCGGCTTTCGCAGGGTGAGGCTCGTAAGGAATACGGGTGCCGAAGATCCGCAATCCTTCCCGAAATCCCGTTACGATGTGCCTTTTACTCTGGAGCTGAACGGCCGCAGGATCTTTATGAAGGGAACAAACTGGGTCAACCCCGATCTCTTCTGGGGCAGGATCACAGCCGAGCGCTACGAATCGCTGATCCGTCTTGCCAAGGATGCCAATATGAACATCTTTCGGATGTGGGGTGGGGCAGGTCCTTGTAAATCCGCATTTTACGAGCTTTGCGACGAATACGGCATGCTCGTGTGGCAGGAATTTATGCTTGCCTGCAACGACTATCCCGACAACGATCACTACCTGTCAGTTTTAAAAGAGGAAGCCACCGCAATCATCACAGCACTGCGCTCACATGCCTGTCTGGCATTCTGGTGCGGCGGAAACGAGCTGTTCAACGGCTGGTCGGGCATGACCGATCAATCGCTTCCGTTGCGTTTGCTCAACAGCTTGTGCTACGAGCTGGATCGCGAGCATCCGTTCCTGATGACCTCTCCCTTGGTGGGCATGGGGCACGGCGGATATCTGTTTTATGATGGCAGTACGGAAATGGGCGGCGACGTGTTTCAGGTTTTCGCACGCTCCTCCAATATTGCTTACACCGAGTTTGGCATTCCATCCATGGCATCCATAGAGCTGCTGGAGCAGATCATTCCTGCCGACGAGCGCTTTCCGGTTCGCGAGACTGAAAGTTGGCTGTTGCACCACGGACTCAAGGCATGGAAGCCGCAATCGCATGTTTGTCCCGAAATTTTAGAGCATTATTGGGGCGAGCCAAAGTCGCTCTCGGATATGGTAGAGCACTCCGCATGGCTGCAGAGTGTGGGCTATCTTGCAAGCTTTGAGGAGATGCGCCGTCAATGGCCGCATTGCTCCGCCGCGCTCAACTGGTGCTACAACGAGCCTTGGATCACTGCCGCCAACTGCAGCATCCTCTCCTATCCCGATCTTCCCAAGCCCGCTTATTTTTCCGTGCAAAGCGCCCTGCGCCCCGTGATGTTCAGCGCGCGAATTCCCAAGTTTGATTGGAGGGCAGGGGAGACCTTCCGCGCAGGCATTTGGTTGCTCAATGACACGCAATCGGCAGTGCGTGCCAATGTCAAGGTGCTTTTGCGCATCGGTGCGCAGACGATCCCGCTTTTGACGTGGGAAGGTGCCGAGGCGGCTGTCAATTCCAATACCGAGGGCGCGCAGGTCTGCTGTGTTTTGCCGCATGTGGATGCCGATGAAATGACGCTTTGCCTACAATCCGAAAACGGACTTTCCAGCAGCTACCGTCTGCTTTATCGCTGCCCGGTGCCGGAAGAAAAGCGCACACGCACGATGAACCAATAAAGAGCTGTACTACCCTATCTTTATACTAAGAAAGCTGAATATAGAATTGCCGGTGTAAAGCATTTAACGATTGAAGTATTGGATGATCTTTATGGAGCGGGCAGTGGCGTAAGCATGGGCGCTACGCCCCATGCGCCCTGACCGCTTGCGAAAGCCATTGTTTTGGCTGTGCGCTCAAAAACGAATTTTGAGCCAAAACAAGCAAACGAGGCAGGAACATTCCTACCTCGTTATTTTCGTCTATGTGTTGAACGTTTAGAAGGGGCTTTTGGAAATTTGTTCAAAAATTTCCCCCAAAACGCGCCCTTTAAAATTGTTTGATTTTAGTCTGCTTTTGCATCCAGTATGCGGTTGATTTGCGGGATTTTGAAGAGAATGATCGCCAAAACCACGGTGATGATTGTATCGGGAAGCATATAAACTCCATTGTAGCAGATGGAGTAGAGCACGGGGCGGTTGATCCATTCCACGCCGAACGCGAAGAATTGCTCGTAATTGGTCCATAGAATGATGCCCGACAAAAAGTGAACGAAAAAGCGTAAGGAGCAGGCAAGCGTAATGCCGCCGATTTTTCCGACAAAGCCCTTGCGGCGGAAGATGCCTGCCAGACCTAACACGGTAAAGGCGAGAATGTAGTCCAAAAACAGCGAAGCGATCAACATTCCGGGCGTGAGTCCGTACGAGAATACACCGCCCTGCAGGATTTGGAACCAGGAGTAACAAAACGCAGTTCCAAGTCCCCATTTAGGGCCGTATTTGATGGCAACCAGGCAGATCGGCAGCATTGAGCCGAGCGTGATGGAGCCGTCGAAGGGGAGCTGTGCAAACTTAATGTAGCTTAGCACAACGGCAAGCGCCAGCATCATCGCGCTTTCGCACAGGGCGATGATTCGGGCTCTTTTCATGGTGAGTTTTTTCATAGTGAGTTCCTCCAAAAAATTTCGACCGCACGAAATCCCGTGCGGTCGATCATTTGCTCGGAGTCAAGTACTCAGATCAAAGAAAGCATCTCCCTACGCCGGTATTATCCGTATCAGGTAAAAGGGTTCGGCATTGGCCGTCTCAGCCGTTCGCACGGAACAGCACCCCCGATTTTATGCGGTTGATGTGGAATAGTATAGCACGGTTGCGCGCATTTGTCAAGCTTTTTTGTAAAAAAACTTGCCGCACCTTTCCGTCAATAGTAAAAATAGTTGATCGGAACTTCCTTCATCGAGGCGGTTTCCGTCCATTTTTTCTCATCCATCACGATTTGCGCCAGATAAGGCTCGCACTGCGATTGAAATACCTCGGCAGAAAGACCTGCTTCAAAGTTTTCAAACCAGACCTCGTTTTCCTCTTTTTCATACGCCTTTTCGGTGTTCTCGTATTTGCGGATGACGTGGAAGCCCATTGTGGATTCGATCAGCAAAACGTCTCCGGCTTCGGCTTTGCCCAGTTTTTCCACGATCTCATCCAGATACAGATAGCTCTCTCCCTGCGCCGAATAATCGCGATTGGTCTGCAGATAATATCCGTCCGTGTAAGCCGCTGCGGAGGCGTCGTCGCTTTGCGTTTCCACCTTGGCTTCAAATGCCTCTGCGGTACTGCCTTGCAAGGTCTCCCACAAAACCTCGGCGCGGTTTTCCACCTGCTTCAGCTCTTCCTCGGTCAAATCCTTCACCTCGTAGGAGCTGCCGTCCGAGGAGATTTTATAGGAGGGCTTGCCGTTTTCGGTGTCGTAGGAGATGTGCTCGAAGGTGCTGTCGGTATAATAAATGACATTTCCTTTGCTGTCCTTCACATAGTTGCCGTCAGCATCGGTTTTGACAAATTCGGTTTTCAGATAAAAAACCGTGTTGTCGGATTGGTTGTAGTAAATCACGTCGCCGTTTTTGTCGGTTTCGTATACGTAGTTGTATTTTGCCAGAAAAATCTGATAAAAGTGAACGTAGTTTTCGTTCAGATAGCGCTCCTTGATGTTCTCGCCAAGCGTGCTGTACAGATAATTTTGCAGGGCGGTGACTTTAGCCTTCAGAATGTAGTAATCCTTTAGCATATCGTAATTGACACCGTAGGTCGAGAGCACCGAATTAAGCTTTGTTTTGGAGCCGTCGCCGTCGGTGAGCACCAGCTCGTTCATGTCCTCTTCGATGGTTTCCAGCTCTGCCTCGCTCAACTTCAATCCGTAGTGATCAAACAGATACAACGCCGCCAGATAATTCCGGCAGGTTTCCAGAATGCTGTTTTTGTAGTAGTCGTTCATTGTTTGGAAGGTTCCGTCAATCTCGTCGGCACAATCCCAAAATGCGTTCGAGGAAGGGGAATATCCGTTTACCGTAGCGCCGTAAGCAACCAGCGTGCCCTTCATAGCCGAGAGCAACAGCTCATAGTGGTTGACCGTAAAGGTGTAGGTCGTGCCGTCCACCTCCAGCGTCATCAGCGCCTCTCCCCTGCCGGCGCAGGAGACACAGCACATCAGCGTAATCAGCACCAACAGCAAGGCGGCGGTGCGCAAAAGCGTTTTTTTCATGATAACATCCTTTCCAAAAGTTTCAGTCTGCAAAATCGGTATGTTTTATTATACCGAATTTTGGGGGATTTGTCTATCCCATTTGATGACGGATTTCCGTATATTTTTCAAACAATTTGTAAATAAAGGGCAACGCGTCGTCCTCTTTTTGCAAACGCAGGCAAATGTGGGGCTCGCCCGACATCACCATGCGCAATCTGCCGGGGTAGAGCGCGGCAAGCTGCGACCAGATGTCAAAGTCCATTTTTTGCGGTGTGATATGAATCCCGGTGCTGTCCTGCCGCAAGGAGATCATGCGGCACTTGACCGCTGCGTTGTGGATCAGCGCAACGCGCAACAGATTTTGCGCCGGCAGGGGCGGCTCGCCAAAGCGGTCCACCAGCTCGTCGGTCACGTCCTGCAGATCCTCCTCGGTGGCAACCAACGCAATCTTTTTGTAAAGCGCCATGCGTTGCGCGGGGTAGGGGACGTATTTTTCGGGCAAATAAGCGTCGTAATTCAGCGAGACGGTGCATTCCACATCTGCCTCCTGAACCTCTCCCTTTTCCTCCAGCACGGCTTGGTTGAGCAGCTTGATATAAAGGTCGTAGCCGATCGCGTCCAGATGTCCGTGCTGCTGCGCACCGAGAATATTGCCCGCACCGCGGATCTCCATATCCCGCAAGGCAATTTTAAAGCCCGCACCGAACTCGGCGTATTCGCGAATGGCTTCCAAACGCTTTTGCGCCACTTCAGGAATGGATTTGAAGGCGGGATAAGTGAAATACGCATAGGCACGGCGGGAGGAACGCCCGATACGCCCACGGATCTGGTGGAGCTGGGAAAGCCCCAAACGGTGTGCGTTTTCCACGATCAGCGTGTTTGCGTTCGGAATATCCACACCGGTTTCGATGATGGTGGTACACACCAGAATATCAATCTCGCCCGCCAGCATCTGCTCCCAAATCTTTTCCAGCTCTTCCTTTTCCATTTTTCCGTGTGCCACGGTGATGCGCGCCTCGGGAACGGCGGCGGAGAGCTGTGCGGCAACCGTGTTGATGCTTTCAACGTTGTTATAAAGATAGTAGACCTGCCCGCCGCGGCGCAGCTCTCTGCGAATGGCTTCTTCGATGATCAATCCGTCCTTTTCCAGCACGTAGGTCTGTACGGGGAGACGGTCGCCGGGGGCGTCGTCCAGAATCGAAATGTCGCGGATGCCGCCCATAGCCATGTTCAGCGTACGGGGGATCGGCGTTGCGGAAAGGGAGAGCACGTCAACCCCGTCGGCAATCTGCTTCAGCTTTTCCTTTTGCGCCACGCCAAAGCGTTGCTCCTCGTCAATGATCACAAGCCCCAAGTCGTGGAATTTGATATCCTTGGAAAGCAGACGGTGCGTGCCGACGATGATATCCACCTCTCCTCGCGCCAAGCGGCGGATGGTTTGCGCCTGCTGCTTGCTGCTGCGGAAACGGGAGACCATATCCACGTTGACCGCAAAGGCACGCATACGGCTGATGATGGTCTGATAGTGCTGGAGAGCCAACAGCGTTGTGGGAACCAGAATGGCAACCTGTTTACCGCCAAGAACGGCTTTGTATGCCGCGCGCAGGGCAACCTCGGTCTTTCCGTAGCCAACGTCTCCGCACAGCAACCGATCCATCGGCGTGGCCCTCATCATATCCGCTTTGATCTCATCGGCAGCGCTCAGCTGACTTTCGGTCTCGTCGTAGGCAAACGCTTCTTCAAATGCCTTTTGATAGTTGTCGTCTGCGGGGAAGGCGTGGCCTGGGCGGCGCAGGCGTTCCGCATACAAGCGGATCAATTCCTTTGCCATATCCTTTACGGCGGCTTTGGCGCGGGATTTGGATTTGTTCCAGCTTTCGCTCCCCATTTTGGAGAGCTTTACCAGCCCGTCGTCGGCGTGTGCACCGATATATTTGGAGACCTTATCCAGCTTTTCTACGGGCAGAAAGAGCTTATCCGAGCCCGCGTAGCGAATCCCGATATAGTCGCGCGTAATTCCTTCGCAGGTCAGCGTTTCAATGCCCGTGTACTGACCGATGCCATAGGTTTCGTGCACCACGTAGTCGCCAACCTCAAGCTCCGCGTAGGAGAGGATGCTTTGCGCGTTCTTTTTCTTCTTTTTGCGTATGAGCGATTTGCCGGAAAGCGTCAATGCCCCCGTGCGCGCATCGGCACCTGCGGAGAGAACTGCAAATTTCGGAACCATCAGCTCAAAGCCTGCCAGCGCCTCCTTCCAGATCACGCAAACCGTGCCGCGCTCCATTTCAGTAGGGCTTTCGGGGGCGGGAAGTACCACCAAGCCGGCGTTTCTCAGCTTTTCCTCGGTCGTGTGCGCGTCGGTTTCATTCTCGGCAAGCACAATGCAACGGTATCCGTTTTGTACGTAGCCGCGCAGATCCTCCAAAAACAGCTCGTCGTTGTCAAGATAGGAGACCGTGTGACGGGTACGGAACCCAAACAGCCCCGCCAATCGCTTATCCGAGATCGAGTGTGCAATGGAATCAATGTGCAGGGTGACGTTTGCATCGCAAAACAGCTCCAGCGTGGAGGCAGGCTTGGAATAATCGGTATATTTCGGTGCAATGGTGCCGCCCTCCAAAAGCTCGGTCACGTTCTGGTTGAGGTGCCATTCCGACGCCTGCAAACGGTCGTTGACCGCATTGGTGCCGCGGATGCAAACCAGCGTGCGCGCGGCGTCAAAATAATTCAAAAGGGAAGCGCGCTGAGGGTAGATCAGCGTAATATATTTGTCCAGAAAGTGCAGACTTCGGCTCCCCTGCATCGCGGCATCCACGGCGGCATTTTCTTTGATCAGCTCTTCCAGAATGCGCTCGTCGTGCGTTGCCTTGAACTGTGCAGAGACCGCCTTTTTCAGCGCGGCAAGAATCTCGGCATCGGTCAAAAGCTCGCGCGCCGGGGGAAAGTCGGCAGAGCAGACGTTCTGCGTCATTCTCTGCGTATCGGGGTCAAACAGCCCCATGCGATCCACGTCGTCGCCAAAAAACTCCAGACGGAGTGCATAAACGCCGTTTTTGTTGCCTCCGTCGCGGTCGGCAAAGCAACCGTAGGGCGGATAAATGTCCAATATTCCGCCGCGCAGAGCAAATTGTCCGGGGCTGTCAACCGTTTCGGTGCGAACGTAGCCGGTATCAATCAGCTTTTTTGCCAGCTCCTGCGGCGCAATCGCAGCATTCTCGTCAATGTGAAGCACCGTGTCCTTCAGCTTTTGCGGCGGGACCGTGTAGCCAAGTGCCGCGTCGGGCGTGGTGATCACCGCGTCAAAATCACCGCACAGCATTCCGTACAGCACGCGAAGCCTCTCATGCTCGTACTCATGGGAGGCGGTAATATCGTAAAAGGTCAGATCGCGCGCCATATAAAAGGCGGCGCGGATGCCGCAACGCTCTAAAATTCCCGTCAGTCGGACGCAGTCCTTTTCTTCGGGACAGATCAGGAGCGCGGGCGCGGATTTGCGCACCTTTGCGGTGTCCTGCAGGGCAGAGATCAAAAACGCGTCGGAGGCGCCGTCGCAAAGCCCGCTGGCGAGAATGGGCAGGGGCTTGTCGCGAAAATCACGCTCTACAGTGCGCAACAGCTGCGCGTATTCGGGGTCGGTTCGGATACATTCCGTTAAAATACTCATTAGTTACTCCGGTTTGTGAGAATTGCAGATCTGCATGGCGCCGTCAAAGTCACCGTCAAGAATCCTTTGAATCCCGCTCCATACACATTCAAATGTGCCAACCAGCGCTTGCTGCTCCTCCTTGGTAAATTCGGAGAGCACCCACGCGGCAAGATCGTAATCCGGGTGCGGCTTTTCTCCCACGCCAAGGCGGATGCGCGGGAACGCATCGGTTCCAAGCAAGCGGATGATATCCTTCAGCCCGTTGTGTCCCCCGGCACTTCCTTTTCGGCGGACGCGGATCTTTCCGGGGGCTTGCGCAATGTCATCCGAGATGACCAGAATACGCTCGGGCGAGATCTTATAAAAGTTAGCGGCTTCTGCCACGGCGGTGCCGGACGCGTTCATCAGGGTCTGCGGCTTCATCATCAGCACGCGGTGCGCCCCGATCTGTGCCTCGCCGCAAAGCGCGTGAAATCTGGAGCGGTCGATGCGGCAAGGGCAAACCTGCGAGAGATAATCCAAGGTCAGAAAGCCCGCATTGTGCCGTGTGTGAAAGTATTTGTCACCGGGATTCCCAAGACCGACGATCAGCCAAGTGATCGGCTCCTTGGGCTCCTCCTTTTTTGCAATTTGATTGAACAGATCGAATATATTCGCCATTTTTGTTTCCAATCCTTATCTCCTGACGGTATTTTACGTGCAAAGCCCGTTCAAACGCAAAAGGGCGCCCGACTCACCGGGAGTCCGCCGCATTTTTATGAACGAACATATTATACAACAGAAAACGGTCGGTGTCAAACCGATTTTGTGCGTTTGGTCGCTTGTTCACAAAATATTTACAACATTGACAGCGTTTTCACGAATGAAACCTATGGAAAAATGGGGAAAAATATGGTATAATAGGCTGTATTAAGAAAGTCGAAGGGCGCGAGCATAGGTTCGAGCCCGTAATTTCGGCATGTCAAAAATTATTTTAGATAAATGGAGGATTACCCAACATGGCAAAGAAGTATTGCTATCTGTTTTCCGAGGGTAACGCGAATATGCGCGAGCTGCTCGGCGGTAAAGGTGCAAACCTTGCCGAAATGACGAAGATCGGTCTCCCTGTTCCTCAGGGCTTTACGATCTCCACCGAGGCGTGC
Organism: Clostridia bacterium; assembly: GCA_017452665.1. GTDB lineage: Bacteria > Bacillota > Clostridia > Oscillospirales > CAG-272 > UMGS1865. Next base: position 831 of record JAFTLZ010000034.1, on the reverse strand, counting down.
ACGCAGTATTATGAGGACGGTAAGCAGATTAACGACGGTATCATGGCAGAGATCATGGAGTATATCGTTAAGATGGAGGGCGTTACCGGTAAAAAGTTCGGTGATAAGGAGAACCCCCTGCTGGTTTCCGTTCGTTCCGGTGCACGCGCATCCATGCCCGGTATGATGGATACCATCCTGAACCTGGGTCTGAACGAAGAGGTTGTTGAGGTCATCGCAAAGAAATCCGGCAACGCTCGTTGGGCTTGGGACTGCTACAGAAGATTTATCCAGATGTATTCCGACGTCGTTATGGAGGTTGGTAAGAAGTACTTCGAGCAGCTGATTGATAAGATGAAGGAAGAGAAGGGCGTGAAGTTCGACGTTGAGCTGACCGCTGATGACCTTAAGGAGCTGGCAACCCAGTTCAAGGCTGAGTACAAGTCCAAGATCGGCACCGATTTCCCGTCCGATCCCAAGGAGCAGCTCATCGGCGCTGTCAAGGCAGTGTTCCGTTCTTGGGACAACCCCCGTGCAAACGTCTACAGACGCGACAACGACATTCCTTATTCTTGGGGTACCGCTGTTAACGTGCAGGCAATGGCGTTCGGTAACATGGGCGACGATTGCGGCACCGGCGTTGCATTTACCCGTGATCCCGCAACCGGCGAAAAGAAGCTGATGGGTGAGTTCCTTGTGAACGCACAGGGCGAGGACGTTGTTGCAGGCGTTCGTACTCCTATGCCCATCGCAGAAATGGCAAGCAAATTCCCCGAAGCATTCGCACAGTTCCAGAACGTATGCAAGATTCTGGAGGATCACTACCGCGATATGCAGGATATGGAATTCACC
>JAFTLZ010000033.1 GCA_017452665.1 Clostridia bacterium | reverse complement strand
GCGATGGTCGTTGTGCCCGCAAAGCGGTTCGGTCGGTGCATGAAAATCCACCGGTCTGACCGTAACCGTATTTTCATAGACGCAGACCTCAGTACCAAACTTGCGCAGCTCCTGCGCCATAGTCTCAGCTCGGTCACTCTCCTTAATTTTCAAGCGGCGGGTTCCAGTAAAGGTGCCGCCGTGCTTTGCCGCGGCAACCGCAAACAGAATCGGAGCCAGATCGGGACAATCCTCCAGCGAGATCTCGGCACATTCCCGATTCAACCGTGCAAAATGCGTTTGATAAACGCGATCGCCCTGCAAGGAGTTGGGATCCAATCCCGTCAGCGTAACCGCACCGCCAAACAGATTAAAAGCCTCCAGAAAAGCGGCGTTTGAGTAATCCCCTTCCACCGTGCAATCCTTGGCATGCATATCGGCGTCTCCGCAAATGCGCAATGTACATTCGTCCGTCCAATCAATATCAGCGCCAAACTGTTTCAGCGCCGCCACCGTGAGAAGAATGTAAGAACGGCTTTCAATCGGGGAAACAATGTGCAACACGCTCTCCCCTGCCGTTTGGGTCAGTGCAAACAACATTCCGCTGATGAACTGACTGCTAATATTTCCGGGCAGCTCGTACTTTCCGGCGGTTAAAGGACCTTTTACGGTGATCCCGTTCTCGTTTTGTTCAAAATACAATCCATGCTGTGTACAAAGCTCCTGATAAACCGTCATCGGACGGCGCAAAAGCGACGGTGCACCGGTCAGCGTAATCTTTCGACCGGAAAGCAGAGCCGGCGGAAGCAAAAAGCGGATCGTACTGCCACTCTCGCGGCATGGCAAAACAAGGTCATCCTCCGCGCCAACCGATCGCAGGTCAGCCCCCGTCACGGTCACGTCATCGCCGTCCCATTTGCAATCCACGCCGAGCTTGCGCAAACACTCAATCGTTGCCAGAACGTCCTCGCACGTTCCTCCGCCCGCAATCCGGCTGCTTCCCTTCGCCATAGCGGCACAGATCAGCAACCGATGCGCCATGCTTTTGGAAGGGGGCGCCGCAACGGTTCCTGCAGCACGGGAAGGAGAGATCAAAATCTTCATACCTGCTCTCCTTTTCGGTATTCCCGATTCAAAAAATCAATGGCTTCCAGATATCCGTTGATTCCGTGCCCCGTAATGGTTTTTACGCAGGCCGCACGAATGTAGCTGACCTGACGAAAATCCTCGCGCTCCTCCACCTTGGAGATATGGACCTCCACGGTCGGTAGCATCACCGATTTCACAGCGTCCAGCAATGCAATGCTGGTGTGCGTATACGCACCGGGATTGATCACAATTCCGTCCGCGTGCTCTAAATACGCCTCCTGAATCCAATCCACCAGATCTCCCTCGTGATTGGATTGACGGCAAACCGCCTCGATCTGATTTGCGGCACAGTGCGTCTCGATCAGCTTTATCAGTTGAAGATACGTGGTAGACCCGTAGTGCGCAGGCTCGCGAATCCCCAAAAAATTCAAATTCGGTCCGTTGAGAACATACAGCTTCATAAAGCTTCAAAATCCTTTCTGACAGCGTCTGCAACCTGCTCCACACTGCCGTCGCCTTCTATGCGGCAATCTGCCGTGGCACAGTATCGCGCGTAACGCTCCTCATAGCGCTTTCGGATTGCCGTGGCAGAGCTTGCTAAGGGGCGATCCTCGGTGGGAAGCAACAGCTCCAACGAGCGATCCAAAAAGTAAATATGCCCGTTCCGACGCAAACGGTCTACGTTTTCTTCACGCAAAATAGCACCGCCGCCCGTAGCCAGTACTACACCGTTTTTCTGCGCTAAGCAATCGCGCAAAACGGCCGTTTCCAAATCACGAAAGCCCTGCTCGCCGTCCCGTGCAAAAATTTCGGGAATACTGCATCCCGCCACACGGACGATCTCCTCATCCAAATCAAAAAACTCGCGGTTTAAAAGCATTGCCAGACGTTTGCCGACCGAGCTTTTCCCACTTCCGGGCATCCCTGTCAAAACGATATTTTCCTTCTGGCGCAAAATCTGGCTGTAAACGCGCTCGACCGTCTCCTGCGAATACGTGCAATTCAAAAAGATCTCGGACGCGCGCACCGCCTGCGCAACCAACATATACAATCCACCCTCGGCGCGAACGCTCCGCTTTTGCGCGTCGGTCACCAGCTTCGGACGCAACGGATTGTAAACCGCATCAATCACGCCCTCCAAATTCGGGAAGGCATCCACATTGATCGCCGCGGCTGCAGTACGGTCGTTCCCGTCGGGATAAGGATACATTCCGCACGGCGTGGTGTTGATCACAATCTGCGTGTCGGCATGGTCACGGTAAAGGTCGTCATAGGTAATCGAGCCTTCTTTTCCCCCGCGGCTGACGCAAAGAAGCGTTTTGCACTTCATAGACCTTGCAACCGCAAGCGCCGTACGTGCCGTTCCGCCGGTACCCAGAACCGCAACCTTTTTCCCTTCCGGCTCCACACCTACGCGTCGGATCAAATCACTCATGCCAAAAAAGTCGGTATTGTATCCGTAAAGCTTTCCGTCACGGTTGACAACGGTATTCACCGCACCAATGCTTTTGGCTTGCTCACTCATCCAATCAAGGTGCGGAATCACAAATTCCTTATACGGAATCGTCACGTTGATCCCCAAAAAGTCCCGCTTTTGCATAAATGCGTCAAGCTCGTCTCGCGGAACCTCGCAAATTTCATAAGGATTTTCGGAGAGCGCGTGATGAATCTCTGCCGAAAAGCTGTGCTTCAGATGTTCTCCGATACAGCCGTATTTCATGGTATAACCTCGTAAATTCTTCTTAAAATTCAAATCCAATGCTTACACGTCCGGAAAATCGGTTCCGTAGCGCAAAGCCAGCAAATCGCAAAGCACCAATGCCGCAACGCTGTCAACCACCACGCGTGCGCGGTGAATGATGGCAGGATCGTGCCGCCCCTGCAGAGACAGCGTTTCATTTTGCATCCGCTCCGGATCTACACTTTCCTGCTCCTTGAAGATCGACGGCGTGGGCTTGACCGCACAGCGGAACAGAATCGGCATCCCGTTCGTAATTCCGCCGTTGATTCCGCCGTTGTGGTTGGTAGTAGTTACGATCTTCCCGTCACAAACGCGAAAACCGTCGTTTGCCTCACTGCCGCGCATTTCCGTCAAATCAAATCCGTCTCCAAATTCCACGCCCTTGATTCCGGGAATCGAGAACAGCGCGTGTGACAAAACACCTTCCACCGTATCAAACCAAGGCTCTCCCACGCCTGCGGGAACACCGAGGATGGCAGTTTCCAGCACACCGCCAACGCTGTCCCCCTCGCTTGCTGCGCTCTCGATCTCACGTCGCATACAAGCTCCCGCCGCACTGTTCAGTACGGGAAAGGTCAGGTCGTTCAGGGTTTCCAGATCCGCTTCCAGATTTTCAAACGGGCGGTCCGAAACCGTTGCCAGCTTTGCGATGTGCGTTCCAAGCAGAATGCCGTTCTTGCGCAACGCCGAAATGGCAATCGCGCCGGCGGCAACCAACGAAGCCGTTACGCGCCCCGAAAAATGTCCTCCGCCGCGATAATCCTGAAAGCCGTGATACTTGCACTGCGCCGTATAATCGGCGTGCCCGGGACGCAAAAAGCCGCGGGTATAGTCTTTGCTGCGCGTATTGGTGTTGGGAATCAAAATACAGATCGGCGTTCCCGTAGTCTTTCCTTCAAACACACCACTGACAATGCGAAACTCATCCGCCTCCACACGCGCGGTGGAAATTTTGCCTTGCGGACGGCGCAGTGCCAGCTGATGGCGGATAAAATCCTCATCAATGTTCAATCCGGGCGCCAATCCGTCGATCACGGCACCGATCTCCTCACCGTGGCTCTCTCCGAAAAGCGTCAAACATACGCTTTGTCCGAATGTGTTTTTCATGACAGCGCTCCTTTTCCAAGCGTTTGGCGAATGGTTTCCTTCCAGGTCTCCGTCTGCATTTTTCGGATCGCACAAGAGCCAACCTCTTCCACGTATACGACCGAAATCTCGCTTCCCTCGCACTTTTTGTCATGCGAAGCAATCGCCAGCATCTGTTCCAGATCTCCCTTTATTTCGGTTGGCAATCCCAACGCCGCTAATACCGGAATCAATCTTTGACGCACGGAATAGGAGCACATCGGCAGCATTCCCAGCGCCACACACTCTCCGTGATAAAGTCCGTGCAATTCTTCCGCGCCCTCAATTCCATGACCGAGCGTGTGACCGAAGTTGAGAATACGGCGCAAACCGCTCTCCTTCTCGTCCTGCTCGACCACCGCCTTTTTGATGCGCAAGGAGCGTTCAATCACGGTATCGATCTGCGATTCTCCTTCCCCACGCTCAAAAATCGAAAACAGCTCCGCATCCGAGGTCAAGGACATCTTGACCGCCTCCGAAAGACCGTTTGCGATCTGACGACGCGGCAAAGTGTGCAATACGTCGGGATCGATCAAAACCGCGCGCGGCTGATAAAACGCACCGACAATATTTTTGACATTGTCCAGATTGATGGCAACCTTTCCGCCAATAGAGGAATCCACCTGGGAGAGCACCGTGGTGGGAATATTGTAAAAATCAATGCCACGCATATAAGACGCCGCCACAAAGCCGGAAAGATCTCCCACAACGCCGCCGCCAACGGCAACCACGCAATCCTTGCGGGTAAAGCCTTTTTCCAAAAGCGTACGGCAAAGCTGCTCCAGCACGGCAAAACTTTTGCTCCCCTCGCCCTGCGGAACCGTCACAATGATGGGCTCGCCGCATTGTGCTGCCACACGTTGCGCATACTGCGCAGGTACGCCCTCGTCGGTCACAATCAGCACACGGCGGTTAAGCGACAGCAACTCTTTTGCACGGTCAAGCACACCGCGCTCCAAATAGATATCGTATCCGCCTCCCGGCAGATCCAAATGTAAAATCATCCTATCTTCTCCCCTTTGCGGTACGGTCATCAACCGTTAAAATACGTGCCAACAAGCTTCAAACGGTCGCAAAACAGACTCAGCTCCCGCATCATCCATTCGCCCGCCTCGGTATAAACGTCGCCCTCGGCTTCCACGTAAAAATAGTACTGCCACAGCAATTCCTTCATCGGACGGCTGCGCAACGTACGCATATTAAAGCCGAAACGGCCGATGACGTCAACTGCCTTTGCAAGCGAGCCTGCTTCGTTTTTCACAGTAAAGAGCAGAATAAAATGCTCGCCCATCCGTTTGGAATGCCGCTTCGTCTCCACGCGGGTAAAGCTTGCAAAGCGTGTGGTATTGCTGCGGCTGGCGTTGATGTTGCGCTCCAGAACCTCCAGCCCGAACAACTCGGCAGATTCCTCACTGCCAATGGCAGCAATACTGCGGTCGCCCAATTCCGCCACGTGCTTTGCGGCAAGCGCCGTATTGGCGTATTCGCGCGTGACCCAACCCTGCTTGCGCAAATATTCGGCACACTGTCCCAGTGCCTGCGGGTGGCTGATGACCTCGCGGATCTCCTCTTTTTGCGTACCGGGGAGCACCAAAAGCTCCTGCGTTACGGCAAGATCCAGCATCCCGCTGACATAAAGAGAGCCGGAGAACATCAAATCAATTACCTGCCCCACCTCGCCGTTGTAGCTGTTTTCTACGGGAAGGAAAGCAACGTCGCACTCTCCCTTCTCAACCGCGCGGTAAGCGGATTTAAAATCGTCGTACGCCACGCGCTGTGCAGAGGAAAACATCTTTCCTGCCGCAATGTGCGCAAACGCGCCCTCCACGCCGCTGTACGCCACGCGCATCCCCTCATTCAGCTTTCGCTGATAATCGCGGGAGATCGCCATGTTGCTACGGATAAAATTGACGTAATAAGTACGCAGCTCCTCATCCTCCACAAGCTTGGCGTTTCTTTGAACAACCGCCTCCTCGCGCTCCGGATCCAAAATCGGCAGTGCGTGTTCCTTTTTATATGCCGCAACCTTCTCCGCGGCTCTCATGCGGCGCACGAAGAGCTTTGCCATTTCGGAGTCTACCGCATTGATTTCCTGTCTTGCTTCTTCCAAAAGATTCATGTGGTTAAGTTCCTCTCAGGGTATTGGAGTCGAGTGAATCAGCCGATTCCGTAAGATTGTGCCAATTTTTGAAAAGCGGGCAACGAGCGCTCGATCTGCTCGGTCGTCACGCAATAGGAGATGCGAACGTAGCCGGGGCATCCAAAGCTGTCCGAAGCAACCAGTAACAGCTCGTAATCCTTTGCACGCTCACAAAACGCATTTGCGTCCGGCTCCAAAGCCTTGACAAAAAGATAGAACGCACCGTCCGGATTCACAGCCTCGTAGCCGTATGAGGTCAACGCGTCGTACAACAGCTTTCGGTTGGTATCGTACACCGTCAGATCCGAAGTCATCCCCAACACCGACGGAATCATATACTGGAACAGCGCAGGCGCACATACAAAGCCCAGCGCGCGCCCCGCACCGCAAACCGCCTGATACAGCGCAACCGGCTCCTCTGCCTTGGGCGACACCAGAATATAGCCGATGCGTTCCCCGGGCAAGGAAAGCGACTTGCTGAACGAATAGCACACAATTGTGTTGTGATAGTAATTCGGCAGATACGGCACCTTCACGTCACCGTATACCAATTCGCGGTAAGGCTCGTCCGCGATCAAATAGATCGATGTCCCGTACTTCTTCTCGCATTTTTCCAACAGTGCGGCAAGACGGCAAGCGCTCTATTCGGTCAAAACCGCTCCCGTGGGATTGTTGGGCGAGTTGACAATGATCGCCCGCGTTTTTTCATTGATCGCGGTCTCCAGCGCATCAAAATCCGGCTGGAACTTTGCAGTTTCACACAAAACCGGCACTGCCTTCGCACCGGTACGCTCTACAAATACGCGATACTCCGGAAAGAACGGAGCCAAAAGGATCACTTCCTCTCCCGGCTGCAAAACTGCAGTCAGGGAAACCGTCAAGGACGCCGCGGCGCCAACAGTCAGATAAATCAGATCGGGATCGGTCACAGCCCCGTGCGTTTTTGTAACATATTCCGCAATCGCGCGGCGCACACCGGCATCTCCCTGCGCACTGGTATAGCCGTGCAAGGCAACGGGGTCCTTCTCGGTCAAAAGCCGTGTCAGCGTTTCTCCAACCTCGCGCGGCGCGGGAACGCTGGGATTTCCAATACTGAAATCAAACACGTTTTCCGCTCCGATTTCCGCTTTGCGCACCTTTCCGTATTCAAACAACTCACGAATCACCGAGCGACGCGCGCCCAGATCTCTCATTTTTTCATTTACCATAGCAACCTCACCCGTGTTAGTGAAAAATTATAAATTCTATTATACTATAATGTGAAAGAAATGTCAAGTGCTATTTTGGCGAAAAGTCAGTTTTTTTGCACCAAAGCCCATCAATTCTGCACACTTCGATATCAAACAAGCGCAAAAGAGGCGTTCGCCGATCAGCGCGCGCCTCTCTACGGTACCGTCTGTACCGCAATCGCTCAATTCAAAAAATCACACATACTTTTTCAGATACTTTCCGGTATAAGAATTCGGATTTGCGGCAACCTCCTCCGGCGTTCCCGTAGCCACAACGGTACCGCCGCCGTCTCCGCCTTCCGGCCCCAGATCAATGATATAATCCGCAGATTTGATCACATCCAGATTATGCTCAATCACCAGCACCGAATTTCCTGCGTCACACAGCCGTTGCAAAACCTCCAAAAGCTTGGCAACGTCCGCGGTATGCAAGCCCGTAGTCGGCTCGTCCAGAATGTAAAAAGTACGTCCCGTAGCACGCTTGGAAAGCTCGGTTGCCAGCTTCACGCGCTGTGCCTCGCCGCCCGAAATGGTCGTGGAGGATTGCCCGATCTTGATATAACCAAGCCCCACATCATACAAGGTTTGCAGCTTGCGCTGAATGGCGGGGAGTCCATCAAAAAAGGTGATTCCCTCCTCCACCGTCATATCCAAAACCTCGTAAATATTCTTCCCTTTATACTGCACGTCCAGCGTATCGCGATTGTAACGCTTGCCCTTGCAAACGTCGCACGTCACGTAAACGTCCGGCAAAAAGTGCATCTCAATCTTTTTCACTCCGTCCCCCTCGCAGGCCTCACAGCGTCCGCCCTTGACGTTAAAGGAGAACCGCCCGGGGCCGTAGCCCTTTGCCTTTGCGTCTTTGGTCTGCGCAAACAGCGAGCGAATGTCCGTAAACAGCCCCGTATAGGTTGCGGGGTTGGAGCTCGGCATCCGTCCGATGGGACTCTGGTCAATCGCAATCACCTTGTCCAAGTGCTCAAGCCCCTCCACAGCGCGGTGCTTTCCGGGATAGGTGATCGCACGGTTCAGCTTTTCCGCAAGCACGGGGTGCAAAATTCCGTTCACCAGCGAGGATTTTCCGGATCCGGAAACTCCCGTCACACAAACAAAGCACCCCAGCGGAATTTCTACGTCAATATTCTTCAAATTGTTCTGCCGCGCGCCAAGAACCCGCAGCACGTTGCCGTTTCCGGAACGTCTCTTTGCGGGAACCTCGATCTTTTTTCTGCCCGACAGATACGCCCCCGTCACCGAGTTTGGATCTGCCATGATCTCCTGCGGCGTTCCTGCGGCAACGATCCTTCCGCCGTGAATCCCCGCCCCGGGACCGATATCCAGAATATAATCGGCGTTCTCCATGGTTTCCTCGTCGTGCTCCACAACGATCACCGTATTGCCAAGATCCCGCAGCCGCTTGAGCGTGGCAATCAGCTTGGAATTATCCCGCTGATGCAGACCGATGCTCGGCTCATCCAAAATATACAGCACGCCAACCAGCGACGAGCCGATCTGCGTGGCAAGTCGGATGCGCTGTGCTTCTCCGCCGGACAGCGTCCCCGCCTTGCGTGAAAGCGTCAGATAATTCAAGCCCACGCTGACCAAAAAGCCCAACCGCGCACGGATTTCCTTCAGGATCTCAGCGGCAATCTGCGTCTCGGTCTCGGTCAACCGCAAGTTGTTTACAAAATCAAGTGCATTGACAATGGACATAGAGCAAAATTCGTGAATGTTCAAGCCCCCAACCGTCACGGAGAGCGACGTGGGAGAGAGCCGTTGCCCGTGACATTCCGGGCAGGGGGCTTCCTCTACGAACTGCGAATAATAATCGTTTCCGTACATCTGCATCCGCGCTTCGATCATTGGAACCAGCCCCTCAAATTTCGCCAACTGATGATGATCCTGCTTTCCGAACCAGCGGTGAACCTCGTATTTTTCCTCACCCGTTCCATACATCAAAAGCCGATACTGCTCCTCGGTAAACTCCTCGATCGGTGTCTCCATCGTAAAGCCAAACCGTTTGCCCACCGCCGCAAACAGCGGGCCGTTCCAGCTCTCCTCCTCCAGCGTTTTGAAGCCGTTCACGGCGATCGCTCCTTCGGAAAGCGAAAGCTTTTTGTTAGGGATCAGACGCTCCACGGCAATGCTTTGCAAATCTCCCAGACCTGCGCAGTGCGGGCAGGCACCCGTAGGATTGTTAAAGGAAAACATCCGCGGCTCCAGCTCTCCAAAGGAGATCCCATGCTCCTCGCAGGCATAGTTTTGCGAAAATTCCAGCTCCTTTGCTTCCTCATTCTCATCCCGCGGAACCGTCACCACGGTCAGGTGCCCATCGGCGGCGCTCAGGGCATTCTCCACCGAATCCGACAAACGCGATTCGATTCCCTCCCGCATCACCAAGCGGTCTACAACAATGTCCACACTGTGCTTTTTATTCTTGTCCAGCTTGATCTCTTCCGAAAGATCATACATATTTCCGTCCACACGCACACGTACGTAGCCGCGCTTGCGTGCGTCGGCAAATACCTTCTCGTGCATTCCCTTTTGGGCACGCACCACGGGAGACAGCACCATAAAGCGCTCCCCTTCCGGAAAAGCAAGAATGCGGTCAATAATTTGGTCGGTAGTCTGCTGACGGATCTCCTTGCCGCAAATCGGGCAGTGCGGAATCCCGATACGTGCATACAGCAAGCGGAGATAGTCATAGATCTCCGTTACCGTTCCCACCGTAGAACGCGGGTTTTTCGAGGTGGTTTTCTGGTCAATGGAAATAGAAGGAGATAAGCCCTCGATCGAATCGATATCAGGCTTGTCCAGCTGACCGAGAAACATCCGTGCATACGAGGAAAGCGACTCCACAAAGCGTCGGTGACCCTCGGCATAGATGGTATCAAACGCCAGTGAGGATTTTCCGGAGCCTGAAAGACCGGTTAAAATTACGAGCTTATCGCGTGGGATCTCCACTTCAATATTTTTGAGGTTGTGAACCCGCACACCGCGGATTGAAATTTGATTGGGCATGAAGAACTCCTGTTCTGTTGAATTTCTGTTTTATTTCATTTATGAATATAGTCGGAATCGAACACGTATAGGTTTCCGTAGCTCCAATTATAAGAGCTGGCATTGTGGCGGTCAAAGGTGATCCAAACGTACTTTTTTCGGTTACCGAACGGCAAAAGCATCACCGTTCCCCAGCCGCGAAAGCCGCCATCGTCGTAGTCGCACTGCAGGTTTTGAAAATCGGAAAAATCGTCGATTGAATAAACGTCGTAACGGGCACGCGAGGAAAAATCCGAACCGCAGACAAATGCATAACCGTCATCGGTTTTGACGAACATCCCGCCCGTTTTTTCGCCCGTTGGAGTGCGATCCGCGTAAGTAAATCCATCCAACGGCTGATCGGAAACAAAGTGATAATAATGATAACCGGTTCCCGACTCGGATCTGCAAACCGCCAGATGCCATTTGCCATCCAAATACAGCAAATCCGGATCCTCGTCCCCTGCAAAACCCAAAAACGCAGTACGTTCATCGTTTTTCGCAAGCTCCATCAGCTTCACGTCAATCACTTGAATCCCAAAGCGCGGGTCGTTCAAGGTCATTCCGCGCCCCAACACATGACCGTGCGAAAAGGCACACATCCAGATCAACCATTTTCCGCTTGGGCGGTCAAACAGAATCGACGAGGCAACGTCCGAGCACCAGTATCCGTCTCCGCAATCGTAAAAGATCGCCCCCTCCATACGAAAATCGCACAGCGTGGGATTCCACGAGATCACCGATTGATACATTTCTGCCTCCAAGCGCGAGGTAAGCGTCAAAAAGATTCTGCCGTTTTCCATCATTGGCGTGCCGTCCTCATAGCGAATGGGCTTGATATCCGCATGGCTGATGCCACCGCAAAGATACCACGTAACCGAGTCAATCGTGCTGCCTCCACCCGCTTGCAATCTCACGTCCAACGCCACCGTCGCGTGCGAAAAAATCTCCTCTTTTCGATATACGTGCATCATTTTCAAAGATAAATCACCCAAAAGTGCACCGTCCAGATATAGGCTGATTCCGCCCGTACGAAAGGTCAGCGCAAAGGTAGAATCCTGCTTCACGTCTCCTTGAAAAAAGCGTTCCGCCTCGGCACAGCGCACAGCAGCGCCATGCTCATTCAGGAGCACGGAAAGCGTTCCGCCCTCTCCGTTCAGAAAAAATCCAACGGATGCGTTTTGCAGCTCGGAAAGCTTGATTTCATAGGTATTCCACGGAAAAAAGCTCCCCAAAAGCCGTTTTACGAAGGCATTTTCGCCCAAAGAAGCGATCCGATACACACCGCCACCGACAGATTCCTGAAGATTTCCAAGGCGGTTTAATAAAGGATAAGGGTCGCCGCGGCGGTCGTCTGCCCAGTTTTTATGGAAGTTCATCTCGCCCATGGGAAGGCGCAGATTTCGGTACAGATTCACCGAAAAACGGCGGCGAAACAGGACTTTATTCAGATTCATAATAGCTCCTTTTGATCTTTTTTTGGCACAGCGTGACAGGGTTTGGCACGTTTTCAGCATTTTTTTGAACCGTTTTTGAGCAAAAATCATACAAAAATGACGTAAAATAAACCGTTTTTTACCGTTTTCGCGGAGCGTCGATTTTTCCCTCACGCAATTTTTTGATCTCATCGCGCAAGAACGCCGCCTTCTCGAATTCCAGATGCTGCGCCGCCGATTTCATCTCGACGGTCATCTCGGCAATCAGCTTTTCCTTTTCGGTCTTGGAAAGCTTGCGGTCGGTCAAAGCAGATTTATCCTTGCGCTTTCCTGCGCGGTCGTCGGTGGTGCCGACTTCAATTATGTCACGCACGCCCTTGACGATGGTTTTGGGCGTGATCCCGTGCTCTCGGTTGTACGCATCCTGGATCGCACGACGGCGGTTGGTCTCAAGGATCGCGCCCTGCATGGATTTCGTGATGGAATCGGCGTACATGATGACCTTTCCACCCGCATTTCGCGCCGCGCGTCCGATCGTTTGGATCAGAGAGCGTTCGGCACGCAAAAATCCCTCCTTGTCAGCATCCAGAATTGCCACCAGCGAAACCTCCGGAATATCCAGTCCTTCGCGCAAAAGGTTGATGCCGACCAGTACGTCGAACACGCCCAAGCGCAGGTCGCGGATGATCTCCATGCGTTCCATCGTATCCACGTTGAAGTGAATATACCGAACCTTGATGCCATTGTTTTCAAAATAATCGGTAAGATCCTCCGCCATTTTTTTGGTCAGCGTTGTAACCAGCACGCGCTCGTTTTTGGCGGCACGTATGCGGATCTCGCCCATCAGGTCATCCACCTGCCCCTCAATCGGGCGCACCTCTACCTCGGGATCCAGAAGTCCCGTGGGGCGAATGATCTGCTCGACGACTGATTCGGAGTGCTCGTTTTCGTAATCTCCCGGCGTTGCACTGACAAACACGGCTTGATGGATGCTGTCCTCAAATTCGGGAAAATACAGCGGTCGGTTATCGTATGCGGAGGGCAGGCGGAAGCCGTAATCCACAAGATTTTTCTTTCTTGCCGTATCGCCGCCGCTCATTCCGCGCACCTGCGGGACCGTAACGTGCGACTCGTCGATGAACATGATATAATCCTCCGGGAAATAGTCCAGGAGCGTAAACGGAGTTGCCCCCTTCTCTCTTCCGGAGAGCACGCGCGAATAGTTTTCGACGCCAGAACAAAAGCCGATCTCTCGCAGCATTTCGAGATCGTATTTGACGCGTTCGCGGATGCGCTGTGCCTCGATCAGCTTGCTTTCGGACTCAAAAAACGCAGCACGTTCGTTCATTTCTCGCTCAATTTCGGCAAGCGCCGCCTCACGCTTTTCGTCGGATACCGCATAGTGCGTGGCGGGATAAATGGCGGCATAGGACAAAAGCCGCTTCAGCTCTCCCGTGACGATGTTGATCTCGGCAACGCGATCGATCTCGTCTCCGAAAAACTCCACACGCAGGGCACTGTCGTTCATGTTTGCGGGAATGATATCCACAGTGTCGCCGTTGACGCGAAAGCAATCGCGCATCAGGGACATATCGTTGCGGTTGTAGCTGTTTGCGATCAGCTTTCGGATGAAGATATCACGGCTGATCTGCATCCCCGGACGGATGGCAAGCACCAGGCCGCGGTATTCGCTCGGGTCACCGAGAGAGTAAATGCAGGAGACCGACGCCACGATAATGACGTCGCGCCGCTCGAACAAAGCGCTTGTAGCACTATGCCGCAAACGGTCGATCTCATCGTTGACCAATGCATCCTTTTCGATATACATATCCTTGCCGGGAATATACGCCTCGGGCTGATAATAATCGTAATAGGAGACAAAATACTCCACTGCGGCATCGGGGAAAAACTCCCGCATCTCGGAGCACACCTGCGCCGCCAGCGTTTTGTTTGGCTCTAAAATCAGAGTCGGACGGTTCACCCGCTGAATGACGTTTGCCATGGTGAAGGTTTTGCCGGAGCCCGTGACGCCCAGCAGAGTTTGCATCCGCTCCCCGCGCAAAAGTCCTTCTGTGAGGCGCTCGATCGCCTGCGGCTGATCGCCCGTTGGTGTATATTCACTTTTGAGTACAAAAGGATTGGATTTCATAAAGCCTCCGTTTTTCTCGATTCGGAAATATTATATCACGGACAGACGGTTTTGTAAAGTAGTTTTGAAAAAATATTTTCTGTTTTTGGAAGAAACCAGATTTTACTGTTCTGATGATCCGAGCAACTCCAGAATTTTTTTACGATGGTTGATGTAGCTTGCAAAATCCCACACAAAGAAAACTCCAAAATATGTAAATGCAAGAAAAAGAAAGATCCCCAATCCTTTCCAAAAATCTTCCGGGAAAGACTCACTTTTGAGCCATTTAAAAAATATATTCAAAATCCAACAGACGCATAAAGCGATCAAAACATCAGACGATTCCCGAAAAGCCGATTTGAAGGAAGTTAACAGAGGGGATTTGAAAAGCCTGTAACGAAACGCTTCTAAGGTCGTTTCACAGTCGGAAACCGAAACATCATCTGCAAAGCAGTAAATTTGAAAACGTTGCTTTAACACTCCGTTATTTTGCACAACCACGACAAAGCGGTGATTCTGAAATTCCAGAGGCTCTACCATACAATTCCAGAGAAAATGAAGCGTCCCGCTTCGAACAGAAATTTGATTGATGAGAATCTCATAAGTTCGTTGACACTTGTTTATCAATACGGAAATCTGATAAGCCGTATCGTTTTACGTCACGGTGAAAATGACACCTTCCCGTGCGTTTTCAAATCCTTCTCGGTCACGATTTTCATGCCCTCCTTCCGTTATTTCTTGATGAAGCTTATGCAAACAGAGCACCGGCTCTGTTTATAGTATATCACAAACTTTTTTGCAAGTAAAGGTTCTTGAAAAAATTTGCAAAAAAGTTGCGGATTATTCCATTATGTTGAATATTAGGAAGAAAATTCCATATTATAGTGAAAGTATTGCGAAAAAGATTTTGAATCGGGCGACTTTTTTTCAAAAAACTATGGAAATCGGAGAAAAAGTGTGTTATAATATATAATAATTATTGTTTGTAGAAATGTTCTCCCCGTTTGGAAAGGATCTTGGAATGCCCTCTTATATCGAAAAAGCCGAACAGGTTACGCTTCCCGTTGTTGCATTGCGCGGTACGGTGGCGTTCCCGCAGATTACCGTAAATTTTGAAGCAAGCGACGAAGCCTTTGCCACTGCCGCGAAGGTTGCCGGCTCGAGCACTGCGTTTTTGTTTTTGACTGCCTATACCGAAGACGCCGATGAAAATGACGAATCGGTGCAAAACGACGAATTCCCCTTTTACCGCGTGGGCACTGTGGCGCGGATCAAGCAGATGATCCGCACGCCGGAGGGGCAGACGCGCATCATTGCCGAGGGGTTGGTTCGTGCGACCGCCGTGCGGTATCGCAAAAGCGGCGATTATATTGAAGCCGAGCTGGTTTGCAAGCATATTTCCCTCCCCGACCTCGGCGGCGTACGCGGAGAAGCTGCGGTTCACGAAATGCTGAGTACGGTGGAACACAATATGCAGTTTTTGCCGACCAATACCGAAGATTTGATGAATACCCTGCGCCGTATGAACGATCCCGGTGCACTGGCGGATTTTATTGCCGCCCACATTGTGGTACGTCCGATTGACAAGCAGGCAGTGCTGGAATGCTTTGACCCGTTGCGGCGTGCGGAAATTCTTTTGGAGATTTTGGAATCCGAGGCAACCGTGCTGGAGGCGGAATCGGTGATCCGAAACCGAGTCAACGCACGCATGAACCGCAACCAGCGGGAATACTACCTGCGCGAACAGATCAAGGTGATTCAGGAGGAGCTTGGCGAGGGCGACGACGTTGCCGAATTTGCGGAACGAATCAAGAAAGCGAACCTCCCCGCAGAAGTGGAAGCAAAGCTGAAAAAAGAAAACGACCGTTTGGCAAAGACGCCGTTCGGTTCTGCCGAATCCACCGTGCTTGCCAATTATCTGGACACTTGCCTTGACATCCCGTGGACGGCGGTAACGAAGGATCGCATCAGCTTTACCGCAGTGCAAAAGGTACTGGATGCCGACCACAACGGTTTGGAAAAGGTAAAGGAGCGCATTGTGGAATACATTGCCGCAAAGCAGCTCAACCCCGAATTGAACAATCAGATTTTGTGTCTGGTCGGCCCTCCCGGCGTGGGAAAGACCTCGATCGCATCCTCAATCGCCAGAGCGATGAACCGCAAATATGTACGCATCTCGCTGGGCGGCGTACGGGACGAGGCGGACATTCGCGGACACAGAAAAACCTATATCGGCGCAATGCCCGGACGCCTGATTGCGGCGCTGACGCAGGTTGGCGTACGGAATCCTTTGATCCTTTTGGATGAAATTGATAAGCTCTCGCGGGATTCTCACGGTGATCCGACCTCGGCACTGTTGGAGGTGCTGGACGGAGAGCAGAACAAAACCTTCCGCGATCACTTTGTGGAGCTTCCCTTTGATCTTTCGGACTGTATGTTTATTGCAACCGCGAACTCGCTGGAAAACATTCCGCGCCCGTTGCTTGACCGCATGGAGATCATTGAGCTTTCCAGCTACACCAAGCGTGAAAAGAAGGAAATTGCGAAGGATCATCTGATCCCCAAGCAGTTAAAGCGCCACGGAATGACCCGGCGGATGCTACGGATTACCGATTCCGCGTTGGAAGAACTGATTGATTACTACACACACGAGGCGGGTGTGAGAGGCTTGGAACGCTCGATCGCTTCTCTGTGCCGTAAGGCGGGCAAAAAGCTGCTTGCCGAGCAGAAAAAGCAGATCACGGTTGACAAGGATTCGCTCTCCGAATATTTGGGAGCGCGCAAAATCTTGCCCGAACAGATTGACGAGGAGGACGAGATTGGATGCGTCAACGGGCTTGCCTATACCGAGCTTGGCGGCACACTGCTAAAGGTTGAGGTTGCCATTTTGGAAGGAACCGGAAAGATTGAAACGACCGGCTCGCTTGGCGACGTGATGAAGGAATCCGCGCAGATTGCGGTGAGTTACGTGCGCTCTATTGCCGCCGAATACGGAATTCCTACCGATTTTTACAAAACCAAAGATATTCATATTCATTTTCCCGAAGGTGCGACCCCGAAGGATGGTCCCTCCGCCGGCGTGACAATGGTGACTGCATTGGTCAGTGCGCTGACCGGGCGCCGCGTACGGCGTGACGTTGCCATGACGGGCGAGATCAGCCTGCGCGGAAACGTGCTTGCCATTGGCGGCCTGCGCGAAAAGACGATGGCGGCATACAGTGCGGGCGCAAAAACCGTACTGATCCCCGCGGAAAATATGCGGGATATGGAAGAGCTTGATCCGTTGGCAAAGGACAATTTGACCTTTATCCCCTGCCGCAAAGCAGCTGAGGTCCTCAAGCACGCACTCCTGCCTGCAAAGTCGGAGCACACGCTTGAGAAATCGGACGATGCCGTTGCCGCTTCCAAATTCATTCCCACGCCAGCCGGGCAGCCGAAGCAGATTCATTTTTGAATTTTACCGAATTTTGTTTATTAGAAAGGAGCCGATCCCATGGCGCTTAATTTGAATCAAGTCAATTTGCGGATCAGCGCCGGACAGCCGAAGCAATTCCCCACAGATCCTATGGTACAGATTGCATTTTCGGGGCGATCCAACGTGGGAAAAAGCTCGCTGATCAATTCCCTGCTGGGACGCAAATCCTTGGCACGCGTCAGCTCTTCCCCCGGAAAAACCATTACCATCAATTTTTACGACGTGGACAAAAAGATGTTTTTGGTGGATCTGCCGGGCTACGGCTTTGCAAAGCGTGCTCCTGCCGACAAGGCGCAATGGTCGGCGCTGACCGACGGTTACTTTACGCAAAATCCCAATCTGGATCTTTTGAAGCTTGTGATTCAGTTGGTGGACAGCCGTATCGGCCCCACCGCGGATGACGAGATGATGCTCTCCTTTTTGCGGCAGAGCGAAATTCCGTTCCTTGTGGTGGCTACCAAAGCCGACAAGCTCAATGCAACCGAGCGGAAAAAGTCGGAAGAGCTGTTGAAAAGCCACCCGGATATTCCCGTGGATACGCCGATCGTATTTTACTCGGCGCTCAAAAACGAAGGGCGAAACGAACTTTGGAATCAGATCGCGCTGTTTACACAGCTCAAACCTTAATTTTCAGAATCAGAAAGTGAGAAACTACGTCTAAATGCTTTTTTCCATTCTTTCGGGAGGCGATATCCGCGATATCATTGTGGAGCTGTTGCTCTCCCTGCCGGTCATTATTTTTGCTTTGACTGTTCATGAAACCGCACACGGCTTTGTGGCTTGGAAGTGTGGAGACAATACCGCTTACAACCTTGGACGTTTGACTCTCAACCCTTTAAAGCATCTGGATCCCATCGGATTTTTGTCGATGCTGATCTTCGGATACGGCTGGGCAAAGCCGGTTCCGATCAATACGCGCAACTTCCGCAACCCAAAGCGAGGCATGGCACTTTCTGCCGCCGCGGGCCCTGCCGCAAACCTTTTGCTGGGAGCGATCAGTGCGGTGCTTTACGGCTTTTGCGTGGCTTGGTACAATTACCTTTCCTATACGATTGACAACGCCTTCTTTTTGCAGTGCGTGGAGGTGATGATCAATCTGTTTATGCTGGGTGCGCTTTACAACTTTTTGTTCATGGCGTTCAACCTCATTCCCGTGCCGCCGTTTGACGGCTCGCGCGTGGCATTTGTCTTTCTTCCCCCGAAGGCTTATTTTGGCTTGATGCGGTATGAAAGACAGATTATGATCGGCGTTTTAGTCGCTTTGATGATTCTATCCAGGCTCGGCTTTTCGCCGTTTTCGTGGATCGCGGAAAAGCTGACGGTTTGGATCGCGTCCCCCGTGGCAGACGGATTTTGGTCGATCTTTCAAAACGCATTGCTCAATTCCCTCTCATAAAATCCCGACAGAAAGGATTCTCTCCCGCACATGGAAGCAGTCACTTATCGGCTGGATCAGTTTGAAGGCCCGTTGGATTTGTTGCTGACGCTGATCCAGAAAAACAAAGTGAATATCGTTGACATTCCCATTTCCCTGATCTGCGACCAGTACCTGGCTTATATCAAGGCGGCGCAGGATATGGATATGGAAATTGCGGGCGAGTTTATCGTCATGGCGAGCGAGCTGATGCTGATCAAAAGCAGGATGCTGCTCCCCAAGGCAGAAAATGATGAAAAGGATCCCCGTGCCGACCTTGCCGACGCCTTGCTGAGATACCAGCAAGCAAAGCAAGCAGCAGTAAAAATGGCACCGCTCTATCAGCTTTACAGCGGCCGCATGGTGAAGGACACGGATGAAATTTCGGTGGATACCTCCTACGTGGCGGATCAGCAGGTGACCGGTCTTTGTGCGGCGGTCAGACGTATTATTGCCGCGAATGAAAGCAGACCGAAAGCAGAAAAGCAGACCTTTGCCCCCTTGGTTGCAAAGCCGATTGTTCCCGTGGACGTAAAAATCGTTGGGATTTTGCATCATATGTCAAAGCGGCGCGACACCTCCATGCAGGAGTTATTGCACGACGCTGTATCCTTGGCAGATATGATTGCGATCTTCCTCGGAATTCTGGAATTGATCAAGGTTCGAAAGATTTTGATCGACGAGGATGAGGATTCCTATACGACGGTTCACGGTGTGGAGACCCGATTTGTGGTCAACGATGCGCCTGCCGAAGAGGGAGACGCAAGCAACGAAGGCAAGCCCAAATATGATGACAGTGAACCGATTCCGCTCTCCTCCAAGGCAGAAATGCACCGGGAGCAAAGACGGATCATTCGCGAGCAAAAGCTGGCGGAAAAGAAACGGTTGCGCGCAGAGGAGCGTGCAAGACGTGCGGAGGAACGCAAACGCGCCAAGGAGCTTGCCGCGCAAGATGTTGCGGAGCAAGAATCGATCCGGGAGCTGTTGCCTGAGGATGACAGCGATCTGGAGGCGGAAGCAAAGGTCGCAGAGGCGTTGGATAACTCTCTTTCGGAAGAGGACGAGGATCTGCTGGATGACATTGGGCTGGATATGAATGAGATCATCCGCTCGATGGCAAAGCGCGCAAGCGAGCTTTCGGACGACCGTAGCTGAAACATATCGGAAAGGACCTGACACATATATTATGGAAGAAAAAAAGCAATCCACTCCCTATCTTGAACCGTTGACGAGCGCGCAGGAGATCGAGCAAGCCATTGAAGCGATCCTTTACGCCGCGGGCTATCCGATGCGGTACGACAAGCTTGCAGAGGTGCTTGGATTGAGTACGAAGGATGTAAAAACCATGGTGCGCGAAATGGAAAAGCATTTTTTGGAGGACAGCACGCACCACGGGATTCAGCTCCTTCTCTACCCGACCACCTGCCAGCTTGCCACAAAAGAAAAATATGCCCCTTACATTCGCGAAGCACTTGGCATCCGCCGCGGCGGAAATCTTTCCGCGTCCTCGATGGAGGTGCTTGCTGTGGTTGCCTATAATCAACCCGTTACCCGCTCGTTTGTCGATCTTGTACGCGGCGTTGACAGCTCCTATGCGGTCAACTCCCTGCTGGATAAAGGTCTGATTGAGGCTGCCGGACGCCTGGATGCTCCGGGCCGCCCAATGCTTTACGTAACCACCGATAAGTTTTTACGCGTGTTTGGCATCAACTCCCTGGACGAATTGCCGGAAACCGAGGCGCTGAGCGTTGCGGCGGCACAGGCAGAAGCAGCGCAAGCCGAGGAAGCCGAAAAGACGGACGAGGAAGCTATTACACCGGGTGAATACACCGAGCCGGTGGATACTGAAGAGACCGACGTCATCTTTGAAAACGGTGTTGTGCCTATCAAGACAGACGCCGAACCGTTAGTTGTAAAGGAGGAATTGAATTGATTGTATTGTGGATCGTTTTGGGGATCGTAGCGCTCCTTGCTCTTTTGCTGATCTTCGGAACGGCAAAGATCCGCATCGTATGCCAAGAAAAGCTGAGGGTGGTGGCATCGGTTTGCGGAATCCGATTTACGCTGATATCGGACAAGGAGGATCCCCCGAAAAAAGAGGCGAAGAATTTGGCACGCTGTCGCAATCCCGACGCTCTTTTAAAAAAGGAGCTTCGCAGGCAGCAAAAAGAAGAGGCTAAGGCTGAGCGCCGCCGCAAGCGTGCCGAGAAAAAAGCCGCCCGCAAGGCAAAAAAGAAACAGCTTGCCGCGGCAACGGGAAAAGCTGCTCCCACGCCCAATCTCAAGGAAAATCTGGATATGATCCTGGCGCTTCTCAAAAAGCTCTATCGGGAAACGCGTGGAAAGATCCGTATCCGTTTTCGAAAAATGCATATCACCGTTGGAACCGAGGATGCCGCAAAAACTGCGATCCTTTACGGAGTGATCATGCAAAGCGCCGCGTACCTGCTCCAGTTTGTGGAATCCAATTTCACACACATTGAACGGCACGACGGTGACATGACCGTGGAACCCGATTACCTATCGACGCAATGCCGCGCAGACATCGACATCGTTTGCTCCGTCAAGCTGCGGCGGGCGATCAAGATCGGCATCGGAATGCTGTTCGCTTATCGCAATGAAAAAAGCAAAGCCGAACAAAAAGCCGCCCGGAGACTGCGTGCCGAAATGCGGCGAAAAGCAAAACGCGGCAAAGCCGCCTGACTTGAAAAAAATTATAACACATACATGAAAGGATTATCATTATGGAAAACGAATCTTCTATCAAGGACATCATCAGTTCCTCTCTTGAACAGGTACGTACAATTATCGACGCGGATACCGTTGTCGGTAAGCAGATCGTTACGCCCAGCGGCGTTGTGATCATCCCGATCTCCAAGGTCTCTATGGGATTTGCATCCGGAGGCTTGGATCTTCCCGCCAAGAGCACAGCAGAAGGAGTTCAGAAAAACTTTGGTGGCGGAGGCGGAACCGGTGTAACCGTTTCTCCGATCGGATTTTTGACGGTGACTCCCGAGGGCGAGGTCAGCATGCTCCCGATGAATCCCGAAAAGTCCAGCCCGATCGAGCAGGTTGCCGATATCATCAATGCGGCTCCCGATATCATCGGCCGTATCAAGGACGTTTTTGTAGGCGGAAATTCCCACAGCGAGGACAAAACCGACGAGGTTGCGGATGCGCTGGAGGAGGCTTACCGTGCAAAGCTTGCCGAGGAGGCTGAGTTGGAGCCGGAAGAAGATGAGCTTTATGAGGAGGAAGAGATCGTTCCCCTGACCAGAGCCGACAAAAAGCGCCTGAAGCAGGAAGAAAAGGCGCGCAAAAAGCTGGAAAAGATGGCAAAAAAACAAGGCTTGACGGTGGAAGAGCTGCAGGCACTTGAAAATGCGGAGACCGAAACCGCCGTTGCGGAAGAGGCTGCTCCTGCTCCCATCGTGATCAAAAAGAAAGGCAAGCTTTCGGAAAAGACGCTGGAAAGCGGAGAAGTAAGATAATCTCCGGATTTCGGTGACATAAAACACACTCCGGAAAAATATACTGGAATATGACATTGGTCGAATCGTCTCTTTTGACGGATTTCCCCGTGTCGCTCGGTATCTATTTTTCCGGAGGGTCTTGTTATGTCAAAAATCAAAAAAATCATTGTATGGCTTTTGACCGTTGTGACGGTTTGCTCTGCTTTTGTGCTTCCCTCCTCTGCGGAATCTGTCGCGGTTGCCTCCCCTTCGGTATCGGCGCAGAGTGCGGTTCTGATCGAGGCGGAAAGTGGAGAGGTCGTATACGAAAAGTCCTGCGATACTCGGTTGCCAATGGCAAGCACCACCAAAATTATGACGGCGTTGGTTGCCCTGGAGCTTGCCGCGCCGGAAACGGTGATTCGGGTGGACGCAGCTGCGGTTGGCGTGGAAGGCTCCTCGATTTATTTGGTTGCCGGAGAAGAGCTGACGCTGGAGCAGCTGCTTTATGCTCTATTGCTGGAGTCTGCCAATGATGCCGCGGCGGCAATTGCGATTGGAGTATCCGGCAGTATTGAAGCTTTTGCGGATCGTATGAATCAAAAAGCCGCTGAGCTGGGACTGACCGACACGCATTTTACCAATCCGCACGGGCTGGATCATGAGGAGCATTACACAACGGCGCGTGAGCTGGCGTACATTGCCCGTGCCGCCATGCAAAACGAGCTGTTTTGCACCATTGCTTCCACGCGCAAAGCGACCATTCCGCACGCGGGTGTGGACGGAGTACGGCTGCTGATCAATCACAATAAGCTGTTACGGCTTTACGACGGCTGTATCGGTGTGAAAACCGGGTACACAAAACGAAGCGGAAGATGCCTGGTCTCGGCGGCGGAGCGTGACGGTGTGACTTTGATTGCCGTGACCTTGAACGCGCCGAGCGATTGGAACGATCATACCGCTATGCTGGACTACGGATTTACACGGTACCGCTCGGTAACGCTGTGCAATGCAAACGAGCTGTTATATCCGCTTTCACTGGTGAACGGAACCGACGCCTATGTAATGCTTGGAAACAAGGAGGCGTTGACGGTTACGCTCCCCGCCGGTGCTGGAAAAATTGAGCGAACTGTGGAGTACCGACGCTTTGAATACGCACCGATTGCAAGCGGAGACGTATGCGGAAAGGTTGTTTTTCGCTGTGACACGGACGGCGACGGTCTGCGCGAAACGGTTGGCGAGGTGGATTTGGTAGCGCAGTACTCGGTAGAGCGGCTTGAGGTCAAGCAGAGCTTTTGGGATTGGTTACTATCGCTGTTTTCATTTTGACAGAAAGGAGTGCAGAAAATGCGACTGCAAAAGTTTTTTTCGGAATGCGGTGTGCTTTCCCGCAGGGCCGCGGAAGCGGAGATCAGCGCGGGAAAGGTGAAGGTCAACGGTGTGATTGCACACGTGGGTGACACGGTAGATCCCGAAACCGATCTTGTGGAATATTGCGGTCGGCAGATTCTGCCCCGCGCGGACAAGCCTCATATCTACGTGATGCTGAACAAGCCGCGCGGATACGTGACGACCGCCAAGGATGAAAAAGGCAGAAAGACTGTAACGGAGCTGACGCAGGGCGTGGGATCGCGGATTTATCCGGTGGGACGGTTGGATATGGATTCGGAAGGGCTGTTGCTGTTGACCGACGACGGAGAATTTGCCAACCGCCTGACGCATCCGCGCCACACGATCCCCAAAATTTATCACGTGACCTTGTCTGCTGTTCCAACACAGGAGCAGCTCACTTCCCTCTCTTCTCCCATGACGTTGGACGGTTATCGGTTGCAGCCGGTAAAAATCAAGAGACTCTCCCCCGATACGCTGGAAATGCAGTTGTTTGAAGGACGCAACCGACAGATTCGCAGAATGTGTGATGCGGTCGGATTGCGGGTCAAGCGATTATATCGCGTTGCCATCGGCAAGCTGACGCTTGGAAATTTACCTGCCGGGAAATGGCGGCACCTGACACCAGACGAGGTGGAATATTTAAACTCTTAATAATATAAAGGAAGGCAAAAAATGCTGGAAGTATTGCCCATTCAAAGCAAGGAAGAGCAGGAAGCGCTTTGCGCACGCTGTAACATTCCGTTTCGCACGGAATTGCTTGCTTACCGCGCGCTGGTAGACGGTGAGCTACGCGGAATTTGTCAGTTTACCATGGATTCGGAGGGCGGTAAGATCGTTGATTTTGCACACGCGCCTGATGGATATGAATTTGAGCCAATGTTCGTCATGGGGCGTGCGACTTTGAATTTTATTGACCTTTGCGGCGTGCACCGTGCGTATTTTGACGCAAATTACGACAACGAAATTTTGATCAAAGCCATCGGTTTTTCGCGAAATGCCGACGGCAGATACGAAATGGATCTGACAGATTTCTTCAAAGAACCTTGCAAACACTCCAATAAAGAATAATTTCATCATTTTGGTAAAAATTACCAGTTTTTCCCCCAAATTTTTGGGGGATATTTTTTCATCTTTTGTCTTGTAAAATTCTTACAAATATGGTAAAATATTACTGTAACAAAATTACCAAAATCTGGAGGAAGTTTGATTTATGGAATACAAAACGAAAATTCTGATTGCAGACGAAAATGCCGCAAGCCGTGCTTCCGTTCGTGAAGGGTTGCTTCGTGCAGGATACCACAGCGTTGAGGAGGCGGCAAACGGCGAGGAAGCGATGCTCAAAATTTCGCAAACACATCCCGACGTGGTTTTGCTGGATGTTTGGCTTTCGAAGCTGGACGGCATCGGTGTTTTGCGTTCGAGCCACGGAATGGATTGGGGACACGACCGTGCACCGTCCTTCATCGTTGTTTCCTCGGTTTCCAATCAGAATATATTTATTCAGGCAACCGAGGCCGGTGCGGAGCTTTGTCTTTTGAAGCCCGTAAACATCAACAGCTTATGCGAACACATCCGCAGTATGATGCTACATCGGCAAAAGGACATTCCCGCCGCGGCAATGCAGGAGGTGGAAAAGGGTCCGGATATTGAATCGCAGGTGACGCAAATCATTCACCAGATTGGTGTCCCCGCGCACATTAAGGGATATCAGTATTTGCGTACGGCAATATTGCTGACTATTAAAGACAGCGATATTATCAACTCGGTGACAAAAGTCCTATACCCGTCCGTTGCGAAAAAATATCAAACGACTACCTCTCGTGTCGAGCGTGCCATCCGTCACGCCATCGAGGTCGCGTGGGACAGAGGCGACGTGGATACGCTGAACTCCTATTTTGGCTACACGATACAAAATAATCGCGGAAAGCCGACAAACAGCGAGTTTATTGCAATGATTGCGGACAATTTGAGATTGAAGTATAAGCTGTATTGAAGAAATTTTTGAAAGAAAAAGAACGGGATGCCGTCCGTTGCGGACTACATCCCATTCTTTTTTTATTTAATTTCTTGTTCCAGATTTTCAAAAACGGGTGAGGCAAAAAAATCTTGAATACTGATCTCCAAGCCGTCGCAAATTTTTTTGACGGTAGAAAGCGTAAGGGATTTGTTTCTGCCGCTTACGATATTGTTCAGGGTGGACTGTGTCATCCCACAGATGATCGACAGCTTGTTGACCGTGATACTGTTTTCCTTACAAAGCTCCAGAATTCGGAGTCTTGCAGCTTCGCCAATATCCATAACAATCCCCCTCCTTTCTTCATCTTTTTTATTCTACCTTAAAAAGCATGAAAAGATTAACTCTTTTGAGTTGACAAACAGCAAAAAGTATGATACAATAAACATAACTCATTTGAGTTATGTTTACTCGAAAATTGATCTACTGAATGAGCTTTGATTGAATCTTTTGCTTTGGAGGGATTAGATGGAACGTGCAAAAAAATATTTTAGAATTTTGATCGTAATTTACCTGGTTGTTTTAATATGGGGAATTCTTTTTAAAATGAATCGGTTTGCTACCATTGAACGTAATTTTGATGTTATGATAAAATTAGATCTTTTTTCAAGATTGACGTATTCTTTAAATCCTTTTGTGATGAAGGCGACAACTGCAAAAGAAAATCTTCTAAATATCCTGGTTTTTGTGCCGTTTGGCTTTACGGTAAGTGCATCTGATCAAAAAATCCGTTTTTTCAAAACGCT
Source organism: Clostridia bacterium (assembly GCA_017452665.1). Taxonomy (GTDB): domain Bacteria; phylum Bacillota; class Clostridia; order Oscillospirales; family CAG-272; genus UMGS1865. Next base: position 7,148 of record JAFTLZ010000033.1, on the reverse strand, counting down.
GGGGATCTCATTTTTATTGTCTGCCATCTTTGAGGTAACGCAAATATTTACCGCCATTGGCGGATTTTCGACCATTGATTTAATTTGCAATACGTTTGGCGGAATCATCGGCTTTTTGGGATGCGCTGTCATAAAATTTTGCTTGAAGCGGTTAAATGAAAAAACGAGGCGGCACCTCGTAGCCGTATTTTTGGTGATCTGTTATATCATTCTGATTCCAATCGCGATTTATGCGACGATTCAAACGGTCGCAAATATTGATTTTTACGTTTCATTATATACAGATTGACCGTCGCGCATTTTGTTTTACAAACGACCGATTTGGGGGTTACAAACAAAATGAGATATGCCATAATAGAGCTACTTATATCTGATTCTGTTTTAGGAGGGCTATATGAAAAAGAAATTGGGATTGGTTTGGATATTCCTTTTACTACTTTGCACTTCCCTGCTTTTTTCAGCTTGTTTTCGTATGAATGACGGCGATACGAAGATGCGCTACTACGAGGGCATTGAGGGATTACAGTTTGCCTCACAGAAAGATGGAACTTGCTTTGTCATCGGGATCGGCATTTGCACCGAGACATATGTGAGCATTCCCTCAGTCTCCTCTGAAGGTGAATGCGTCGTTGCCATTTCTGCAGAGGCGTTTCGTGATTGCAAACAGATTACCAATTTTGTCATTCCTGCCAGTGTAAGAAAAATTGGAGAGCGGGCGTTTGACGGGTGCACAAGCTTGAAACGAATCATCTTCAACGGCACGATGGAGCAGTGGGATGCGATTGAAAAAGGCGCGCGATGGGATGGGGATATGGTCATCTACCCCGTTACCTGCACGGACGGCACTGTTCCCCCAAAAAATGAGGACGAAATTGCGAGTGTAAGCTCGGACGAGTGGAAAACGGCGTTTGATCTTTCGCGTTTTGAGAGCTTTACAGTTGATATTTATGAATTTCATTATGATTTTGGCTGGATTACGAGATATCAGGACAGCATAAAATATAACAGTGGGATTTCCGAGTGGAATGCTACTGAGATTTCCCATGAAGGCGACCGCTCGCATGGTCTGTATTATCGGGAGAATAGAATTGACAGTTTTACGGATTTGCAGGCGAACCACTTGGACGAATTGATGGGAGAGTTAAGCGATTTGAGCGACTACGGATACTCACTGTTTGCGTACGAAGAGGAATTGAATTGCTATACCGCCATGCTGAATTTGGCAATTCCCAACACCAAGGTTAGCATTTGGTTTGAGCACGGAAGCATTGTAAAGCTTGAGATGTGTGGCAACATCGGGAAATGGGAAAATCGGGTTTACTGCCTTTGCGAATTTACAAAGATCAATGCTACAGAAAAGATTGCCTTGCCAATCGAATAAAACGGTACCCGCATGGTGTTTGTAGAATGCCCTGCGGGTACTGCTTTTATAAATTGATCTTCAGCGGAAAAATATGAAATCTCGAATGAAAAATGATTGACAAACCGTTTGGGATATGCTAAAATGAAGGACGAAAAGGCTCTGCTCTTTTACAAAAATCAAAATCTTTTTGTCGGGAGGTTTTTATGGGAAAGATTACACTATGCGGTGTTTCTGCATCAGAGTATACCGTAAAGTGCGGGTCATCCGAGGCGGAGCTACACGCCGGTGAAGTGATGCGCACTTGGATTGAAAAGATTTGCGGCGAGAAAATGATGGGTGGGCGCGGCGTGATTGATTTGCGCATAGATCCTGCACTGCCCGATACGGAGGGCTATCGCATTCGCAATGCAGAAGGCGCTTTGGAGATCATCGGCGGCAATGCGCGCGGAATTTTGTACGGCGTTTACGGCTTTTTGGAAAAATATCTTGGTGTGCGCAGCTTTGCTCCCGATGTGGAGCGTTACAACAGCGATGCAGAAATTCCGGAGCTGGATGAGACGTTTGAGCCGATTTTTGAGTACCGTCAATCCGGTTGGTTCTCTCGCGATGACATTGATTGGCGGGTGGCAAACCGTATCAACACCCATGACAATCCCGATCCAAAATACGGCGGTTTTATGAAGTGGGGCGGCTTTGTGCACACCATGCACGCGATTACGGGGGTTCCGCGCACTGAGCAGCCCTGCCTGACCGATCCCGCAATGCTGGAAAAGGCAATCACCTATACGCGTGAGCTTTTGCAGAAGGATCCCTCCGTAAAGCTGGTATCTGTTTCCCAAAACGACAATTTCAAATACTGCACCTGTCCCCGCTGTGCGGCGATTGACGAAGAAGAAGGCAGTCACATGGGAACGCTGTTGCGCTTTGTGAATGCGGTGGCGGAAAATATGAAAGACGATTACCCAAAGGTTGCCATTGAAACACTGGCGTATCAGTACACGCGCCGCGCCCCCAAAATTACGCGTCCCCTGCCAAACGTTGTGATTCGGCTGTGCTCGATTGAGTGTTGCTTCTCGCATCCACTTTCCGACGCCACCTGCGACAGAAACAAAGCATTTGTACGCGACATTGAGGAATGGAATCGGATCTGCCAACGGTTGTACATCTGGGACTACGTCACCAATTTTGCGTATTACATTCCCACCTTCCCCAATTTTGGCGTTCTGCGCGAAAATATGCGTTTTTTTGCCCTGCATGGAGTAAAAGGAATGTATCCCGAAGGAAACTATCAAACCGTAAGCGGCGAGTTTGCGGAGCTCCGATCCTATCTTTTGGCAAAGCTGATGTGGGATCCGCTGATGAGCGAGGAGGAATATCAAGGTCATGTGGACGCATTTTTGGAGGCTTATTACGGTGCGGGCTGGCGAAACATTCGCGCCTACATTGATTTGATGACGGGGCTTGCCAAGCGCAATCACATCGGTATTTACGATCCTCCTTTCGTTATGATTCCCAAGGAGCTGTACGAGGCGGTCTACAGCGCTGCGGAAGGCTGGTGGGATGCTGCCGAGGCTGCCGCAGGTGACCGTTTGGAGGCAGTTCAACGCTCCCGTCTGCAATGGACGTATCTTTCGCTGACGGTGAAGCCGAAGGAGGAGAAAGCGCGTGCCTTTTACCGCGACGTCAACGCGCGTGGGATCCGCTGGAGAGAAAACCAGAACGATTGGCCTGAGGAGCAGGATTTTCAGAAGCCTCCGACCGAGTGGGCATACAGAAAATTGGGGGACAAAATTATTTACGGTTAAAATCAAAGAACGCCTTCCCCTTCGCTTTGAAGGAGTAGGTAATTTCCACACGGTATCCGCATGCCGTTTTCAGAGTTTTTTCGATATATGCGCGGAAGCCCTCCTCATCCAAAACGCTTCCTACTCCCAGATAAATTGAAAAGTTTTTTAAATAAAAAATTTAAATAAAAAATGAAAAAAGACTTTACAAATTGAAAAAAGTATGGTATAATATCATTGTATGACGTGAGCTCGGTTTTCGGATTCGAGGCTGTTTAGCAGCTGTTCACCCGCCGATTACTGTGTGAAACGCCAAAAAATAAAGAAAGGTGAATAAAACCATGCAGAAAGAAGAAAAACTCAGCCTGATTGAGCAGTACGCAACCCATGAGGGAGACACCGGTTCTCCTGAGGTTCAGATCGCAATTCTGACCAACCGCATCAACAACCTGACCGAGCACCTGAAAGTCAACAAAAAGGACTTCCACAGCCGCCGCGGTCTGCAGAAGATGATCGGTCACAGAAGAAACCTTTTGAACTACCTGCAGAAGAATGACATCGAGCGTTACCGCGCGATTGTCAGCAAGCTCGGTTTGAGAAAATAAACGATCTTGGGAGTGGAGAGCAGCGGCATCTGTCCTGCTCTCACTCCCCGTTTGTTTTTTCGCCTGCAACACCATTTCTTACGGTCGATTAGCAGTTAACCATGCGTCGGAAACGTTTCCGGAATATGGTTAAGTGCTAAACCTCCGTAAGAATCCAAAAAACAAAAAATACGGAGGAAACAAAACAATGAACATTACCAAAAGCGAACCCATGAATTTTAAAAATTACAAAGTGTTCAAGTACACCTATGCCGGCAGACCTTTGGTGATCGAAACCGGTAAAATGGCGGGACTTGCAAACGGCTCTGTTCTCTGCCGCTACGGCGACACTGCGGTGCTGTGCTGTGCAACCGCTTCGGAAAAGCCCCGCGACGGCATTGACTTTTTGCCCCTTTCGGTTGACTTTGACGAGAGAATGTATGCGGCCGGCAAAATCCCCGGCGGCTATTTGAAGCGTGAGGGCAAGCCCAGCGAAAAGGCTGTACTGACCTCCCGTGTGATCGACCGCCCCATTCGTCCCCTGTTCCCCAAGGATCTGCGCAACGACGTTGCCCTGACTCTGGTAGTGATGTCGGTTGACCCCGATTGTTCGCCCGAAATTACGGCAATGATTGGTGCTTCCACCGCCCTGGCAATTTCGGATATTCCGTGGAACGGCCCGATTGGCGGCGCGTTCATGGGCTTGGTAGACGGCAAGATCGTCCTGAACCCCACTGCCGAGCAGCAAAAAAAGAGTGACTTGCAGTTGACCGTTGCCGCCTCCATGAAAAAGGTGGTTATGATCGAGGCAGGTGCAAACCAGGTTGACGACGATACGATGTACAACGCTATTATGCAGGCGCATGAGGAGATCAAGGATCTGCTCGGATTTATCAACGGCATTGTTGACGAGATCGGCAAGAAGAAGTTTGAGTATCCTTCCTGCGACCTGGATCACGATATGTTTGACGAAATTTTCGCGTTCTGCGAAAAGGACGTGATGGAAGCGCTTGACACCGACGACAAGAACGTTCGCGATGCAAAGATGGTTCCGATCAAGGATGCGATCTTAGAAAAATTCACCGAAAAGTATCCCGATCTCCCCACGCAGATGGAAGAGCTGATTTACAAGATTCAAAAGAAGATCGTTCGCCGTTGGCTGTTGGTTGACAAAAAGCGTGTAGACGGTCGTAAGATGGATCAGATTCGTCCTTTGGGCAGCGAGGTTGGCGTTCTCCCCCGCGTGCACGGCTCCGGTCTGTTCACCCGCGGACAGACGCAGGTTTTGACCGCAGCAACGCTGGGTACGCTTTCCGAGGCGCAGATACTGGACGGCATTGACAGCGAGACCAGCAAGAGATATATGCACCACTACAATATGCCCGGCTTCTCCACCGGTGAAGCAAAGCCTGTCAGAAGTCCCGGACGCCGCGAGATCGGTCACGGTGCACTGGCTGAGCGTTCGCTGATTCCCGTGCTTCCCTCCGAGGAAGAATTCCCCTACGCAATTCGCCTGGTTTCCGACGTGGTATCCTCCAACGGTTCCACCTCGCAGGGCTCGGTTTGCGGATCTACCCTGGCACTGATGGATGCAGGTGTACCGATCAAGGCTCCCGTTGCAGGTATCTCCTGCGGCTTGATCACCGCCGAGGATGGCTCCTGGGATACGATGATCGACATTCAGGGTCTTGAGGACTTCTACGGCGATATGGACTTTAAGGTAGCAGGTACGCACCAGGGCATCACCTCGATCCAGATGGACCTCAAGATCGACGGTCTGACGCCTGAGATCATTAAGAGAGCGCTGGAAATGACGCACGCAGGCCGTGATTATATCATTGACGAAGTGATCTTGAAGGCAATTCCCGCTCCCAGAGCAGAAGTCTCCAAGTACGCTCCCAAGATGACCACCATGAAGATCGATCCTGATAAGATCCGCGAAGTGATCGGTAAGGGCGGTGCGGTGATCCAGAAGATCGTTGCCGACACCGGTGCAAAGATTGACATTGAGGATGACGGTACGATCCGCATTGCAGCTGTAAACAGCGAGCAGGCAGACGCCGCAAAGGCTTGCATCGACGCCATCGTGTTTGAACCGGTTGTGGGTGCGGTTTACACGGGCACCGTTACCGGAATTAAGGAGTTCGGTTGTTTTGTAGAGTACGCTCCCGGTAAGGAAGGTATGGTGCACATCTCCAAGATCGCTCCCCGCCGCATTGAAAAGGTTGAGGACGTGCTGAAGCTTGGCGACGTTGTAAAAGTAAAGTATATCGGACTTGACAAGAAGGGGCGCATGGACTTTTCGATCAAGGACGCACTGGAAGGCTGATTTGCCTTTCCATTCTTATGAAAGGAGAAACGCAGCATGGGAAATCGGGCAACGCCACCGCGCAGCTTTAACACAATCAAACACAGTCAAAGAGACGCGCGCGTCAAACGCCGCAGACAACAAAGGCTTGTGTTACTCTCCATGTTCGCTACCGTAGCACTGATTTTGGTTTGTACCTTGGTTTTGCTGGTAGGCTCTATTGTAGGTGCATTGGCAAACCTGTCGCAAAATCCGGGAAATGAGGATGATTCCGGGAAGGAAGGCGATACGCCCTCCCCTTCCGGGATCGAATATCAGGCAATTACCAAACCTTCTTCCGATATTCAGTTCGGTGAGTTGATTTTGGTCAACGAAACGCACGAGTATCGCTTTCCCTCCGGACTTTCGCTGATCAATGTTTATGATAACCGTACCAAAATCAACGGTTCGAATATCTATCAAGTAACATACAACACCTATCAGCTGGAAAGATCCGCTTTTTCGGCTTTTGATGCAATGATTGTAAAATACTATAACGTATCGGAAGATTCCTCTATTTTGATTACGTCTGCATACCGCACACGGGAGGATCAGGAATCGCTTGGATCTTCTGTTCAGCCCGGATATTCCGACCATCATACCGGATATTGCATCGCGGTAATGTCTGCCTCCACGACAGGACGAGACTATTTGGAGGATTCGCATTGGATCTACCAGAACTGTTACAAATACGGGTTTGTTCTTCGTTATCCTGCTGATAAAACGGCAGAGACCGGAATTTCAGACTACGAGCATTGCTTACGTTACGTTGGAATTTCTCACGCGACCTACATGACCAACAACAATCTTTGTCTGGAAGAATACGTGGAGCTTTTGAAAACCTCCTATTCCTCTGACAATCACCTGAGTATTACCGGCGCCGATAACAACCAATACGAGGTTTATTACGTTCCCGCTTCGTCGGAGGATGTGACCACGATCAATGTTCCCTCAAACTTTGCATACACAATTTCAGGGGACAATGACAGCGGATTTATCATTACGGTAAATTTAAGCTCGCCTATTGCATAAAAACCAATTTTTTTGCATATCCTATCAATAATCAGACG
>JAFTLZ010000032.1 GCA_017452665.1 Clostridia bacterium | reverse complement strand
TCGAGCTTTTTCAAAAGCTCGCGCAGTGGAGGGCGCGGAGCCCTCCTCGCCCTTCGCAGAGGGCGAAATAGCCTCTTTATGGCGCTTTTCTTTTTGCCAAGCTTTTTCTTTTGCGCCTTCTTGGTCAAAAGAAAAAGCGGCGCTAACAAATTTGTGCAATATTACAAATTGAATACCTTTGGTCTACAACCTGCGTCATTGCTACGCAATGCCAATTTGCTTGCAAATTTTCTCCCACTTGCACTGGGGAGGCAAAGTATCGGAATCTACAAACAATTTCTACCAACCGTACGCGATGCAATCCAAGGCTTCCCCGTCGGGTGAAAGGGGAAATCGCAGGGAGCGAGCAAGAGGGCAAACAAACAGCACATGCCATCTACTATCCACCCTCATATTTTCAGTACTTCCACCCCGCCACTTTGAAAAAACTGGCACAAAGTGGCACAAAAAAACGTGTAAAAACGCTTCAAAACCGTTCAAAAATCGTCCAAAACGGCTCAAAACCGTCTCGAAAAATCTGGATTTTATAGTATTTTTATCCTTTATTCCCAAACTTTACCATAAACAAGTGCTTAAGTTTGGAAGCTAACACACGCAACCAGCGCAACGGCAACCGCAAAAAATAGAGTTTATTCCAAACCGACGCATAAAGCCGATACCACTTGGAATCGGTTCGAATATGCTTCTTTCCACGGTAAAACTCGGTAACATAACCAAATATTTGCTCATGAGGAACATATTCTTTGGCATAGGTGTTGTCCCCGCGAATGATATAGTAATCCTCTTTCACGGCAATGATCCGATGCAACACACACTTTCCGTCGGCGCGGCGATAAGCAGGCAGATCCCATTTTTTCAATTTTTCCGCCCCAACCGGAACCAAAACCACGCGGTCGCGCCGATCGCGCAGCATCGGCTTCATGCTCACCCCCGCCGTGGTGCTGACAAAAAATCCATCGCTTGCCAGCCGTTCTTCGATGTTGCTATATTGCAAATTGTCCGAAAATTTCATAACAAAATACAATTTTCTTGTAGCAGTTCCACAACCTTGTGCACGTCGCGCGCGGCGACCTCGCGTGTCACGTCATATTCTGACAGAAGCGCATTCACCAGATCTTCCTCGGTACATTCTCCCTCTGCCATTCGTTTCCAAAGGAAGGCACCGGTTTCATTCAAACGCACCATTCCCAAAAACTGACGGCTCGTCTCGCCCACAGGAACCGCAACGTACACGTTTCCAACCTTTTGAATGGTAAAATCCTTATTGAGCTGCATGATCTGATTTCTCCTTTATGTCTTATTTTTTTCGCATCGTCCGATATGCCAACAGAGCCGCCTCGTCGGAAATCGTGCAGGATAGCACGTAGTACGGCACCGCACGCACCAAGGCGTCCATTAGCATCAGGCGCTGTTCCACCGAATTTCGTTCGCCGCGCAGATACAACTGGTGCATCAAGCGCTCTACGGTCTCCTCCTCGGAGGCGGGACGGATGCTGTTTTCCAAAGCGCGTTCGATAAAACAGACCGCCGCCAAGGGTGCGGAAATATTTTCGCCCCAGTTTTCCTTGCCGTTCCAGGGGGTTCCGAACACGCGAATGCTTTGATCCTTTTCCAATCGGAACAGTGGTTTATCCCCGTTGAGCACCCGTGCACCGGGAATATTTTTCAGCCACAGACGGGTATGGGTAGATTTGCCGACGCCGCTTTTTGCGGTAAACGCGTAGGCATATCCGTCCACCTCCAATACCGAGGAGTGCATCAAAAAGACGCCGTACTCTGCAATTTTCTCACAGATATTGCGGTAAATGCAGGTGCTCTCGCAATATTCCTCCGAGAAAGGGCTTTGTGAAACTTCTGCCGACAGCTCGTCCGCCGTTGCCGACACGGTAAACGCCGCATCCTCGCCCTCACACAAAAAAGCACGGCATTGGCGCGCGATCAATGGAAACCGATGCTCGATGCGGACTCGGATTCCGGCAAGCTCGATCACAAACATGATTTTCTCCTCCGCTTTAACTTCTTTTTTATTGTAACATACCAATCGCATTTTTGCAAGCGATTTGTGCAAGTTTCTTTTTGATATTTTTTTGATTTTTCTATAACTTTTTTTGAAAAACCCCTTTTCATTTGCATTTTTTTATTGTATAATATATATGGATAAGTATATCGTGGGGTCGTACCGCGATATCGGAAATATGTTCCCGCGGGAAACACAGCCGCGCGGAGAAGGAAAGGATTCATGGTTAGGCTATGAAACAGAAGTACAGCATTACCGTTGCAGACATGGAGCTGAGCATCATCAGCGACGCATCCCCCGATGAGGTCGAAAATATCGTCGGCATTCTGGATCGCCGCATGAGAGACATCAACCTCAAAAGCCCTCGTTGCACCAAAAACGAGGCGGCAATCCTTTGCGCGCTCACGTATTGCTCGGAGCGCATTGCCATGCAGGAGGCCTTTAAAAAGGTGGAAAAGGACGCGTTCCGCTACGCAGGTGAGAACGAAAAGCTGAAAAAGACCATTGAGAGCATGCAGGAGGAGATCGACAATCTGCGCAAGGATGCGGCCGTGATGCGCTCGATTCTGGACCGTGCCGCCATTTCTGCGGTTCCGCAGGAAAAGCCGGTGCAGGAAAAGCCGAAGTACGTTCCTAAGCCCTTTAAAAAAGCAGAAGAGGTACGCCGCGAGGAGCCCGCTCAGATCTCTGCATTTGAAGAGACTCCCGCCGAGCCGGCTCCCGTACAGCCGACCGCTCCCGTTCCCTCTGCGGTTCCTGCCGCCGCTGAAGCTCCGGCAGAGGCTCCCGCTGAGGAGAAAAAGCCTGCGCAAAAGAATTCCAACAAGAGCCGCGTTGGCAGTATGTTTGATCTTTTAACCTTTAGTGATGTCTGATTCCCTTTGCCAGCCGTTACCGGAGCTGCTTTGCCCTGCAGGATCGCCCGATGCCTTGGATGCGGCGATTGAGGGTGGAGCAGATGCCGTTTATCTTGGCGGCAGCGCGTTTAACGCGCGTATGAATGCACATAATTTCGGCGGAGATGCTTTACGCTCCGCCGTTTTGCGCGCCCACGCGTACGGAGTGAAGGTCTATCTGACGCTGAACACACTGGTGACCGACCGCGAAATGCGGGATTTTGTACAAGCCGCCGCAGATGCCGCACGCGCAGGAGTGGATGCTTTGATCGTTGCCGACCTTGGCGGTGCCGCCGCCATTCACCGTGCGATCCCCTCGCTGGAGCTGCACGCCAGCACGCAGATGTCGGGGCACAGCCTGCACATGGCGGAAAAGCTGGCACGGTACGGATTTTCACGCATGGTCATTGCGCGCGAGACGCCCGCCGCAGATCTGGAGACGGTGGTGCGCAAATCTCCGATCGAAATTGAAATGTTTGTGCACGGTGCGCTCTGCGTCAGCCACTCGGGGCAATGTCTCTTCTCTTCCCTTGTGGGCGGTCGAAGCGGTAACCGCGGCGAATGTGCACAGCCCTGCCGCCTCCCCTACTGCAACGCCGGTCGGGCGGTAAAAAAGGAAGCATATCCGCTCTCGCTCAAGGATCTTTCGCTCGCCTGCCACGTGCCGCGTCTGATTGATTGCGGAGTGACGTCCTTGAAAATCGAGGGGCGGATGAAGTCTCCCGAATACGTGCGTGACACCGCGCGCATCTGGCGCAGGCTACTGGACGAGCGCCGTGCCGCAACGCCGCAGGAAATGCAGGCGCTGGCAGACGCGTTCTCCCGCGGCGGCTTTACCGACGGATACTACCGCGAGCAGATCTCGCACGCGATGCTGGGAATTCGCTCAGACAGTGACAAGAATCAATCGCGCGCACTGGAGCCGTTTGCAGGCTTGACGCGCAAAATCCCGCTTTCTCTTTCGGCTACGATCCGCATTGGTGCGCCCATGCTGATGTCGGTATCGAACGGGGGGCGAACGGTAAGCGTTGCAGGAGAAATTCCGCAAGCGGCGATCAACGCGCCTCTGTCACGCGAAAACGCGGAACGGAATCTTTCAAAGCTGGGAGGAACCCCTTACGCGGTTGACAAGCTTACGGTTGAGATGGACGAGCGTGTGATGGTACCGATCTCGGCGCTCAACGCACTGCGCCGTCAAGCGATTGCGGCTTGGGAAACCGAGGTCTCCGCATCCGAACACAAGGTGCACACGGTACAAGCGTATGCACCCTTACAGCCGACCGCAGAGGCGTTGCCGCTTTGCAGTGCTCGATTTTACCGTGCGGAGCAGATCACGCCAACGGCACGGGAATTTTTCGGACGCATCTATTTGCCGCTGGGCAAAGAAACACCGTTGTGCGATGGCGTTGTGCTCCCACCGGTCATTTTTGAGCGGGAAACTCCCGCAGTGGAAGAAGCCCTCCGTGTGGCGGCGGACAAAGGAATCCGCTACGCGTTGGTCGGAAACCTTGCGCAGCTTTCTCTTGTGCGCCGTGCGGGGATGATTCCGATTGGGGATTTCCGTTTGAACGTGACCAACAACGAGACGGTGTGCGCCCTGGAAGAGATCGGCATTTGCGGTGCAATCCTCTCACCCGAGCTGACACTCCCGCAAGCGCGCGATATTGGCGGAGATACGTCTTTGATCGTTTACGGGCGAATTCCGCTGATGACGCTGGAAAAATGCGTGATTAAGGAAGTGGCGGATTGCAAAGCTTGTGCAACGGGATGCGTATACATCCGCGACCGCAAGGGGGTGGAATTCCCCGTTTTGCGCGAATGGGAGCATCGCAACGTGATCTACAACAGCTTGCCGACTTGTATGTCCGACCGCGCCGATGCGTTGAACCGTGCGCGCATTCGCTCCCGACATTTTCTCTTTTCGACCGAGACGCCGGACGATGTAGACCGCGTAATTCATGCGTTCCGCTCGGGTACACCGCTCCCCTACCCTGTGCGCAGAATTGCGGATGGAACGCCACGGGCGGCAAAGCACTCATGAGTGAAGTTTTTTGATATCCGCTAAATTCAATGATATCATAAAACCGGGCTTTCTCAAATTGTAGATTTGAGAAAGCCCGGTTTTGAAAGTATAGAAAGTCTTGGGGTGTTCCCCACTTTCGCTTATTGCTCCTCGTCTTTTTTTGCTTTCGAGGAGGTGAGCTTATTGAGCAGCATGGTAACCAGAATGATGACTCCCATGACGATCAGGATTCCCACCATTCCTTTTGCAAGGTATGCCAGATTGGTAACAAAATTCATAGGTTCAAACATGATCGTTTCCTCCGTTCATTACATAAAGAAGTTCAGGATCAAGCCGCCCGCGATAACGGATGCGATCTGACCGGACACGTTGACGCCGATGGAGTGCATCAAAAGGAAGTTTTGCGGATCCTCCTGCAGACCCATCTTGTGGACGATACGTCCCGACATGGGGAATGCGGAAATACCTGCCGCGCCGATCATCGGGTTGATCTTCTTTTTGGAGAACAGATTGATCAGCTTTGCAAACAGCACGCCGCCTGCGGTATCAAAGATGAATGCGAACAGACCCAGACCGAGGATCAAGAGCGTATCAACGTTCAGGAATTTATCGGCGGTCATCTGCGATGCGATGGAAATGCCGAGGAAAATGGTGATGAGGTTTGCAAGCACATTTTGCGCGGTCTCGGAAAGGGATTTGAGCACGCCACACTCGCGGATGAGGTTACCGAACATCAAGAATCCGACCAAAGAGACGGCGGAAGGTGCGACCAGACCTGCGATGAGGGTGATGACGATCGGGAACAGGATACGGGTGACCTTGGAGACCTCCTTTGCCTCGTAGGGCATACGGATCATACGCTCCTTTTTGGTGGTAAGGAGCTTGATGATCGGAGGCTGGATGATCGGGACAAGCGCCATGTAGGAATACGCCGCCACCATGATGGCTCCGATGATGTGCTGCATTTCGGGGTTGTTGCCGATCAGCTTTTGAGACACGGCGATGGCGGTAGGACCGTCGGCTGCACCGATGACGGCGATGGAGGCAGCCGCCTTATCCGGGAAGAAGATGGATGCCAAGCACAGCGTGATAAAGATACCGAACTGTGCCGCCGCACCGAAGATCATCAGCTTGGGGTTGGAAAGCAGGGGACCGAAGTCGATCATAGCTCCGATACCGATGAACAGAAGCAACGGGAACAGCTCGTTTGCGATACCTGCGTTGTAAAGCGTGGTCAGCGCGCCGTGCTCGGTGATCGCATCGGCAAACGGAATGTTGACCAGGATGGCGCCAAAGCCCATGGGGAGCAGGAGCGTGGGCTCCATTTCCTTTTTGATGGCGAGGAAGATCAGCAAGCCGCCGATGAGCCACATAACGGGCATTTTCCAGCCGTCTCCTTGAAACAAGTAGGCGATGTTTTCATACAAAAACTCTAAAAAGTCCATACAAAAGTCCTCTTTTCATTTTATTGAAACTCTAACCCCATCATTATACTGCAAATTGGAATTGAATTCTATAGACAAACTGTTAATAAAACGCCAAAAAAGTTAATTATTTGTTAACGAGCCATCATAATACAAAAAAGCCCGTGAACAAATTGTAAAAATCACAGAAGGACTTGCAAAAAAGCACCTTGTTTGTTATAATAATAAATAGGTATAAAACCGAGTATCAACCGGAAAGGAAACGAAACTCTTTTGGGAACCCTTATCAAATCAAAACTTTCGGAATCGTTTCATTCGATTCTTCCGATTGCGCTGATCGTTACTGTTCTTGCTGTTACGGTGACGCCAATGACGCCCGGAACATTCTTGCTCTTTCTCTTTGGCGTGGTCTGCCTGATCTTCGGGCTTTCGATGTTCACGCTGGGAGCGGAAATGTCCATGCAAACCATTGGCTCGAAGATCGGTGCGTATCTGGCACAGTCGGGAAAAATATGGCTGATTGCATTTGTCAGCTTTGTCATCGGCGTGCTTGTCACCATCTCGGAGCCGGATTTGCAGATTTTGGCAAATCAGGTGTCCGATATCCCCAACATGGTTCTGATTTTAACCATTTCGGTGGGTGTAGGTCTGTTTTTGGTGATCGCGATGCTGCGCATCGTTTTTAAGATCAGCCTATCGCTTTTGCTGATCGGATTTTACATACTGGCGTTCGGGCTTTGCTTCTTCGTTTCCCCCGACTTCTGGGCGCTGGCGTTTGACTCGGGCGGTGTTACCACGGGACCGATGACCGTTCCCTTTATCATGGCAATCGGTGCGGGTGTTTCGGGTATTCGTTCGAGTGAGGAGGGACACGATGACTCCTTTGGTCTGGTATCTCTTTGCAGTGTGGGACCGATTCTTTCGGTCATGATTCTTGGCATTTGCTTCTCAGTTGGCGGCGGTGAATACGTGGGAAATGCAGCGGTTGTCGTTCCCGAAACCCGCTCCCTGCTGATGCACTATCTGCACGGCTTTGCCGACCACGCGCAGGAAATTGCGGTAGCACTACTCCCCATCATTGCGTTTGCATTGCTGTTTCAGCTGCTTACGCGTTCCTTTAGTAAACACCAGATTTTTCGTATCGGCATGGGTTTGATTTACACCTTTGTCGGATTGGTGATTTTCCTGTGCGGTGCAAACGAGGGCTTTTTGCCTGCAGGTCAGGAGATTGGAAGCTCGCTGGCATCCATCGGTGACGGCTGGTTGCTGATTCCCGTTGGTATGCTGTTGGGTTACTTTATTGTCAACGCCGAGCCTGCGGTCTACGTATTGAACAAGCAGGTAGAGCAGATTACAGCGGGTGCGATCTCCGCCGGCACAATGCGGCTGACGCTTTCGATCGGTGTTTCCGCCGCACTGGGACTTTCGATGCTTCGTATCCTGACAGGCATCTCCATTTTGTGGATTTTGATTCCCGGCTACATCATTGCATTGGCTTTGACCTTTTTTGTTCCGAAATTCTTTGTCGGTATCGCATTTGACTCCGGTGGAGTGGCAAGCGGCGCGATGATGAGTGCGTTCGTGCTCCCGCTGGCGTGCGGTGCGTGCTATACGCTGGAGCAAAACATTATGACACAAGCGTTTGGCTGTGTGGCATTTGTTGCGCTGACGCCGATTATTTCCATTCAGATCTGCGGTTTGATCTACAACCTCAAATCCAAGCAAGCGGTCAGCCGCTTCATCTCCGAGCAGGAGACCTTTATCGACTACGCAGAACTTCCCACGGAGGTGAACCAATAATGGCAAAACGAACGACCGCTGCAGATCGCCGTGCAAAGCTTTTGGTTTGTATCATCAAAAAAGGCGATGAGATTGCGCTGACCGAGGCGTGCAACGAGTGTTGCGTTTCCTTGCATTTTTCGGGTCTGGGCTACGGTACGGCAAAATCCCATTACATGAGTTATCTGGGGCTGGATGAGATTGAAAAGCGGGTGGTTTACTCGCTGATTCCCAACTACTGCGAAAACCGCGTGCTCCGCGCCATCAACAAGCGCTTGAAGCTGTATTTGATGGGCAACGGAATTGCGTTTACGGTTCCGCTTTCCGGAATTTCCAATATCATCAGCAACGCGGTGCTGTCTACCCCCTATCGAGATGACATCACCGTTGAGAGCCACAAAAGCAATAAAGAAAAGGAGACTCGCAAGATGCACGAATTGATCATTGCCGTTGTCAATCCCAAATTTACCGACGCGGTGCTGGATTGCAGCCGTACGGCAGGCGCTACGGGCGCTACCATTTTGCACACGCGCAGTGTAAACAACAAGCAGATTGAGCAACAGCTTGGTACCTCCTTTAAGCAGGAGACCGACACCGTTGTGTTTTTGACCACGCACGAATATAAAGCAAAAATTATGGAAGCCATTCGCGAATGCGCCGGCTTGAAAACCGACGGCGGTGCGATCTTGTTCTCGCTTCCCGTCGATTCGCTGATCGGCATCGGCAGATTTGAAGAGGACGAGGATTCTGCTGAATAACCAATAGTATGTACGAAACAGGGGCTTTGAAATGGGTGATGTTCTTAGCGGAGAATTTGAAAAACACTGCTAAATGCGAGCATCGCGTTTGACCGGTCAAATGCAGATGGGCTAAGCCCAAGCCCTTACAGCAAGCAAAAAAGAGCAAAGATAAAAGGATAAAACCTTCTATTTTTGCTCTTGTTTTTGCTTTCTGTCGATATATTCACTTTCGTGAAATATGTTCACGAAAGATGAATTCGATATGCTTTCGCTTCGCTCAAGCTCGATATATTGTCGTTCGCTTTGCGAACATCAATTCGATATGAGATA
>JAFTLZ010000031.1 GCA_017452665.1 Clostridia bacterium | reverse complement strand
TCTATACATAACATTTGCAACTGCCTTTGTTTACTCTTATCCTTTTTCCTGTACATAAAAAACACCTGCCTTTACGGTATCTATTATACCATAAATGCAGGTGTTTCGTCAATACGACATCCCTTTTCGTCTACAGTCTGAACCAGACCGCTCCCGCCGAATGGCAGGAGCGGTCTGGTTGTTGTTTTATTCGTCGTAGCGATATAAGGAATCGCCATCCTCGTCAGATTCCTGTGGAGCCACTTCGTAAGGAATTTCTTCTTGCACGTCTTCTTCCGATTCGGGAGCGTTTTCAGAATCCTCATAAAGCTCTTCCACTGGGGCTTGACCATAGTCCTCCTCGTACGCAGGCACATACGCTTCCTCATAGGTCACGTCCTCACCACCTTCATAGTAGGACTCGTCGCCCTCATCGTAAGTCTCGTCCACATACTCTGCGTCGTCCGCTTCGCCGTATACGGCATCCGAATCCAGCGCATAGCCTTCGGTCACGTCATCCACATACGCGATCTCGTCGGCGGTCTCGGCACTGTCGTACGATTCGTCGTAGATTGCGAACGCCCCGTCCTCATCCGGGAGAGAATAGTTCGGGTTTGCCGCCGGCTCAATGAAATCATCCTCGGCGTTGGAACCGTTGCTTTCTGCATCACCGTATGCGGCTTCACCATAAGCGTAAGTTTCCCCGTACGAGTCCTCAACATCCGTCGGTACGTCCTCGGAATCCGTATCGTCGTATACCGCAAACGGATCTGCCTCATCTGCGTCGGTCGCGTAATGCTCTTCCGTACCCATTTCGACGAAATCATCGTCAACTTCCACCGGTACCGCTGTAGCGTCGGGCTCGGTCATTGCAGGAGTTGCATAAACGTCAGCCTCGGCTGTCGGCGTTTCTTCCTTCTGTTTCTGCTTCTTCTTTTTCTCTTGTTTCCGCTTGCCGCGATAGATCATATCGGAGGACAGGAGCAGATACATCAGAATGATTTGGAAGAGGACGATCAAAATTCCCATGACCGCCACGATTTGCTCGGCGTTGGCGGGCAGGAAATGAACGGTTAGGAATGCCGCGGGCAGAACCATGCAAGCGTGAACGGACGTCTTTTTATTGCGTGCACGGCTGATCAGAATCGCAACAATTGCAATCAGCTGGAGCAAAAGGATCGTCCCCATCGTATAAATCACAGGCGTCAGCTCAATGGTGGGATCGGCCAGAATCACAAAATCTGCAATGCGATCGGCTTCAAACACCAGCTCGCCATTCGCCTCGTCTACCGTCGTTTTCAACAGCTCTACAATGCCGCTTGCTGCGTCATAGTAAGCCACCTGAAGTCCGGTCATACTCTTCATCTCGTCAGTCATCTTCAAGCGGAACACGAAGGAATCTCCGCTCTTTGCCGCCGTAGAAAGATCCATACTGTACGCAGACACCATGTCCAACTCACGCAACAGCGCTTCTGCCTCGGAAACACGCATAAAGTTACCGTTGACGGCAACTTGTCCGGAACGGATTGCGGCATCCACCGCATTGGCAAGCACTGCAAAATCGTTGAAAGCACTCAAATCTAGAACGCTTCCCTGCGAAAGTCCCAGCTTGCTTGTCAAAAGGATCAGGAAGTTTTCATCATACAGATACGTTACGGGAACGACCTTCATCGCGTCCATTGCCGCAGTATAAACGCTGTTTACCTCGTCAGGAGTCGTTGCCGCAGAGATTGCCGTCACCGCACCGCTACACAGTGTGTTCAGCTTTTCGGCATTGGCAGTGGTATAGGAGCCGCTGTTGATGCACTGGGTCAGGTAATTTTGCAGCAGGATGATATACTGATCCTGCAGTCTGGTAAACTCCAGTGCCGCCTCAGTTTCCTTGATCAGTGCTTCCACATCGTTGTAGAACGTGTCGGGCAGGTTGGTTTCGTCCTTCGCCCAAACGGTGATGGTATCAATCGCGTTTTGGATCAACGCCTTGGTGATATCGCCGTCATCCTCGTTCAGCATATCCTGCAGCTTTTGAATCTGCGTGGGAAGATAGGATTTGATCATCGTGCTGTATGCCGCACAGTAAGCTGTACCGTGAGGAGCTTCCTCGGTTGCCTTGACGCGGATAAACACATAGTACCAAGTACCGGGCTTGAGATCTGCAAACACAGGCGAATCCGACCAAGCATCCTCACCCAAAGCGCTGATGTCCGCCTCTGCGGAAATCGCGTACTCGTACAAACTTTCAAGTCCCTCTTTCATCTCAACGATGATTTGCGTATCGTAAGAATTTTTGATCACACGAATTTCGCCCTCGTCCCCCATGATAAACTTGGGTGCTGCAGGACGTGCCGCAAATGCAACCGTCAGCACATTGCTGTCGGAGTTGGTGGTGCCGTTTCCGTAGCGAACGATCTTCACGCTATCCGAACCGAAGAACTCCTCCGGAATTGTAAGAGCGTCCACCGTCTGTCCGTTCACCTGAACCACTTCGACTTCGCCGGTTGAAACAAAGACCTTCAGTTGGGTTTCGCCAAGAGTGATCAGATAAGAACCGTTCGGCAGGGTGATCGTTTCCTTGAAATAGTCAATGACAACCATGGACGGATCAAAGTCAACGATCTTCAAAATATTGACCGAAAGCTGCATATCCTCCGCTCCCATCGTAAGCGTATCGGAGGTATACTCCGCCATATCGGGAGTCAGCTCAAAATCGTTCCATTTCACTGTCTTATAGCCATCGGGAGCGGTAACCGTTACGGTAAATTTCGTTTCGTAAGGCAGCTTAATGGCTTGTCCGTTGTAAACGTAGTGCTCACCGTCGGAGGTAACGAGCTCCACAACAGTCTGCCCGATCAGCTCATCGCTGATCCCACCGATATTTACGGTCACGTTATAGCTGTTACGAGTCCAACGGGCGTACAGCGTAATCACGCCGTCGGTATCCTCGTACAGATCCCAAAGCTTTTCGCATGCAACACCCTTATCGGTGATATACTGCTCGCCGGCGCCTTCCTTTGTGCTCCAATAGCCGGCAAAGGTAAAGCCGGTCTTTTCGGGGCAAACAAATGCGGGCGTTACGGGCAACACCAGTTGCTTATCAAACTCCACGCCGGTCAAGGTTGCGGTACCCTCTTTGGTGGCACCGTTGCCGTCCAGCTTGACCGTATACTTCTTTGCGGTCCAGTTTGCGGTCAGCTTGATAGCCTGTGCGTACTCGTTACAGTTGAGAACAAATTTACCGTCGGTGCTGTAGCAATCGCGCGTTTTTGTCTCACCTGCTTCATCCACGTAGGTCAGCACCCAGTGGCTGAAGGTATAGCCGTGACGAACGGGATTGTTGATCACGCATTGGTCGATCGGATCCTCGGCATCGTAGGTGAAGAATGCAGGAAGCGTTTGATTCAGCGTACCCAATTCTTCTGCCAACGTCTCGTCCGTTACGTTCCAATCGTAGGTGATCTTGTACTCATTCGCTGTCCAGTTTGCCTTGAGGATAACGATCTTATCCTCGGAAGCGTACTTTTCGTTTTCTTCTCTGGATTTGTTACCAAGCACGAAATCGGTGCCAACGTCGTCGTATGAAACCTTCTCGCCATTTTGGATCACTGTTACGGTCCAACCGTCAAAGGTATAACCCGTACGAGTGGGATTAGCGATTGGAGTCAGGGTACGGTATGAATAAGAGGTCGCATACCCTTCCGGCAACGTACCGCCGCCCAGCTCATACTGCAAGGTGTAGTTGATCGCCTTGTAAAGTCGGTAAACGATGTTGACGTAATCATCGCTTGGAACAGTTACCGTGATATTTTCGTACTTTCCGTCTGTCCAATCCGTTACCAGCTCATAGCCGATATAGGAGGTCAACGCATCATCCGTTTCATCCCCCATGGGAGTTAGTGCGTTCATCAAAGTGTCCTTCGGGATTTGGAACGTGTAAGAAGTTTTATAAGAAGAATCGCTGTAAATCAATCCGCCTCTGTGATCGCTGACTCCTCCGTCATAGATGCGATCCTCGCGGATCACGGGATACTCCTTCGGAATCATCACAGCGTGAACATAGATTTTTCCTGTGCTTTCCATATCCCCGGTTGGAATCAGATCGGAAGGAATGTAATAATACCGCGCACCGTTTTCATCCGTAGCAGTTGGAATTAGACCATAGGTGGCACCGTCGGAGGATATCCATTCCCATCCGCCAAAGTTATATCCCTCTTGGGAAACCTCGGGCAGCTTGGTCAGGTTTTCTGCGTCCTTGTAGTGGTAATACAAATCGGTATAATCACTCCAAACGCCCTCAACAGGAGCATAATCGTAAAGCACTCCATCTGCTTCAAAATCCACCTTATAATCCTTCGGAGTAAAGGAGATTTCACCGCTGACCGATTGCAAAAAGTCCTGGGCGTAGTAGCCGCAAAGGGTATCCTCGTCGGCGTACTTAATGCTCAAGCCCGTAGCAGTATCCACAATATCCGCCATCTTGTATCCGGCATTGGGAGTAACGGTAACCGTCACCTTGGAGCTATACGGGATTTCATATGCTTTTTCACTAACCATTGCTTCGGCGGCAGCGTCACCGATCTGAATCGTTACGGTACAGATCTGACTGTCAAACTTCAGCGTCAGCGTCGGGTCTCCGCTTCCTGCCACGACGCCCGTGGAGAGCCACACCGTTGCAAGCATCAGCGAGAGCAGGAGCAGTACCGTTTTGAATAATTTTTGATTCGTTTTTCCGTAATTCATGATACTGCCTCCTTTCATCGAATCAGAACCGCATCGCCGTCGGCATCACCGATGGATTTTACAGCGTCTACGGTAAAGTGATTTGCTTCTACAGTATACTTTCCTTTGATGGGGCCGCTGGCGTAAATCTTGAGCGTTTCAGCAGACTCCGGAGCCAGACCAACCTGCTTCAAGGTCTCCAGCGTGATGATGGCATCGTTTTCGAAGTAATCGTCAAAGAGACAGGCATCCAGGCGCGCAACGTTCGGGTTTCCAACCGGCTCGTGCACTGCGGGTGCTTTCGGCACCTCTTCTTCCACAGCCGGCTCTTCTTCAACTTCCTCGTAAGTTTCTTCTTCATAAGCTTCTTCCCCGTAGGAGTCCTCTTCGGGCGTTTCTTCGTAGAATTCCTCTTCTGTCTCTTCCTCACTTACATCCTCGGCTTCGTCCTCATAAGTTTCCTCGTCGGCTACGTCCTCGTCGCCTTCTTCAAAGGACTCTTCGTAGGCTTCGTCGGATTCCTCTTCGGGAAGCGCTTCTTCAAAGGATTCATCGGAAATTTCCTCGGTTTCGTCAAACGCTTCCTGCTCCGCATCAGAATCCGCATCAACAGTTTCTTCTTCGGTCATTTCATCCAAGGATTCCTCAAACGGAGTTTCCTCGGTTTCGTCGATCAGCGCATCTTCGCGTTCTTCAACGGGTTCTTCCGTTTCTTCTTCGGGTTCTTTGCTTTCGTCGGAGGAAAGCTCGTCAAAAGGATTCCAGGAGGAGGCATCCTCTTCTTCTACTTCTTCTACTTCTTCTACCTCTTCTGCCGTTTCAACGGTCGGTTCCTCCACCATGGGGGGCAGAATGATTTCTTCGTTGACGGGAGAAACGGGCGCATCGTCCGCAACAGCTTCGGCAACCGGCTCTGCGGGAACGGCGGCAACTGTGGCGGCGGGCGTTTCCACCGGCTGCACCGGCCGAAGCCCTTCAGCGGGAGTCTCTGCGGGAACGGCAATGGCTTCGATCGGGGCGGCTTGTCCTGCCAGCATCGGGCTTTGCTGTACCGGCTGGGGGGGCATACCGTAGTAGCGCTCGCTGTAGTGACGCTCGGTGACCTTCACCGTTTCGTGCGAGGTCGTGGTGGTCGTGGTTGCGGGCGTCGGTTCGGAAATCGGCTCTTGCACGATCACGGGTTCCGGTTCGGGCTCCGGCTCCGGAATCGGTTCAGGCTCAGGCTCAGGTTCCGGTTCGGGCTCGGGTTCGGGTTCGGGAACGCTTTCGTTGTCGAACTCCCAGGTGAAGTTTGCATTCACGGGGATCACGCTCTCATCCTCCTCGGGAACCTGCGGCACATGGTCGGGGTCAAGCTCAAAGGTCACGGCGGGCTTTTCTTCGCGCAGATACTCACGAATCAAACCGCGGCTGACCAGATTTTCGGAGGTATCAAAGGGATACTGCTCCTCGTAATTGACCGTCTCGATGTCGATCGGAGACAAGCCCTGCTCCTCACAAGCACGCTGAACCAGCTCCAACGCCAGGGTCAGCTTGCGGGGCGAATTGACCTTGTAGAGGAACGGCGTATCGGCATACTTTTTCTTGTTGCCCACGTCGCGTCCGTGATAAACGGTATCCTCAAGGCTTGCAGGATCGAGCGCCAGATACAGATCCAACGTACGCGTACGCACGTTGATTTTCGCGATTTGCGTGTGCTCGTTGGTATAGGTATTGATCGTCCAGCTGATGCGATCCTTCGTTCCCTCGTAGCCGAGCAGAGCGTTTTTGATCTCGCTGTAGTATTTCTTCACACCGGGGCGCGATTGAATCAGCTTTGCCTCAAAGCTCTTGCGGTAACGCGCAACGATATAGCATCCGGTTTCCTCGTCAAAGCCCACGATGCGCTCGTTGCTGCCAAACAGCTCGCTGTCGCCGTCGTCATCGCCATCCTCGTCGGAGTCGGAATTCGTCTCCTTCTCGGCACGGTCCTCGGCATCCAGCTCTGCGTCCTCGGCTTCGGCGGTCTCCAGCTCTTCCTCATCGTCAACCGATTCGTTGCCCGCAAAGGCAGGAACGCTTTCCTCGCTCTTCACAGCGGGATTTTCCACCGCCATCTCCTGCTGTGTGCGAAGCTGTGTACCAAGCTTCATCAGCTCGGCAATCGCCTTCAAAATCTCCTCGGTAGCGGGGCTGTACTTTTCCTCCGCTTTTGCCGCAGGTGTGGCAGGCGTAGTGGTGGTAGTAGTCGTATTGGTCTCCTTGACCACTTCCTTGTAGGTCTCGGTAATATGCTTTTCAACGAACGGGAACTGTCCGCCGGGATATGCGGAGCTGTATACCGGAATGGTGCGGGCTTGTCCCATCGGAACAGACTCGGCGCGCTCCATGACGGCAACGGGAGCTTCTGCGGCGGGTGCTGTCTCTGTAGCAGCTTCTTCCGTTGCAGGGGCAGCTTCGGTCTCGGCTTCGGATGCAGCCGCAACGCCGTCATCCTCTGCTACGGGCTCGTCCGCAAACTCTTCAGCCGCAGACGCAACCTCCTCGGGCTCGTTCTCTTCTGCAGCCTCTTCGGGCAATTCCTCGGCTGCCACAGCCGAATCGGTATCCTCCTGCGCAAATACCGCCACAGGCTCGTCCTCCTGCTCGGCAGGAACAGAATCCTCCACGGCCTCATCCGCAACAACGGGTTCTTCTGCGGGATTCTCCTGCGATGTAGCAGCGGCTTCTTCTGCCTTTGCGGCACGGGAAGACACCAAAGCGTAGCCCTTGATACGGAAGATCAGGAGCAAGGCAATAAACACCAGTGCACCGACCGCCGCGCATACAGACAGCACAAACAGCGCCGTTTGCGTTGCAACAGAAACCGCGCCAAGCATCAGTACCGGTACTGCGTAGTTGTGGGAATTCGTGTTGTCGTACGAATCTGTCGGATCCTCGTACTCACGCGCCTCCCTCTCGCGCCGCGCGTGCAGCATTTTGCTGACGAGAATACAGATTCCGGCGATCTCGGCACCCGTAATGCAAGCCAGCACAGCAATAGCAATCAAAAATGAATTTTCGACGCTCAAGCCGGCCGCCAAAGCCATAATGTGTTGAAAAATCAAAGCCTTTTCCCCCGTTCCGTTCAGCTGTTCATTTACAGCCTCTTCCTATATTTCCAGAATTTGGTCGTATAACCCTATTCTATAAATATATTGTATCACAAATCAAAAAAAGAATCAATATCTCTTGTAAAAAAATATTCTTTTTTTTGCAATTTTTTGGTCGCAAAAGACACAAAAATCCGTCAAAAAAAGCGAATCCTCGCGCCCATCCGCAAAAATCCGCTTTTTTCGTCTCGATTCGATTTTTTCAGGTCTTTCTACTCCGTAAAGGCAGGCGGCGTACCAACCGCTCTGCCGTAAAACGCAGCTCTCCGCAACACGTACGGACCGATGTCACAGAGCCATGAGCCCCGTTGTTTGAAAGATCCGCATCGACAGATATGTGCTTTAAAAAATCGGGAACGGTAACAACCACAAACGCAAGCCATTCTCGGCAAAGCACTTGCAGATTTGACCAAGCATCGGCAAATGCCGACTTCAAGCGCACCGCATCCGATTGAAGCACCGCAACACGTAGCTGGAATGCGCCGTTTGTTTCTTCCCTCAACAGGCTTAGCATTTGCTCGACGTCGGTCAGCTGCACGCGGTAGTAAGACATCCGCTCCTCCGCATCCCGCAAACCGTCTGCCAGCTCCCGCAATGCATCCAAACCGTCCCGCAAGGAAACGATCATCCCGCAAATCAGTTCCAGCTCCCCGCGCTCTGTTTTGGTTCGGAACATCGCGGGCATATTGGGCAACCGATCGACATACACGCGCAGATCTTTCAGCCACCGCTCCAATGCCGTTTTGCAGCGCCGATAAAGTGCATCCAAATCTGCTTCCTGCAATCGCCATTGCACCTGCAGATCTTCTGTTATTGTTACATATTCCGCCACAATGCGGTCTGGATAATCACGCAGTTCGACGCGCAAAGCCTCACGCGCTCCTGCAGAATCGCAGAAAAACAACTCGCGGTCGGTCATACCGTTGCGCACGTCTCTTCCTTTTTTTCATAGCAAGGGATGTGCAACGCGCCCGGCAACAGCTCCGCGCTCCCCGGAACCGCAAAACGGATCGCCTGCGGAACGACCTCAACCGTAAAGTGATTCTGACGAATCAGCTCTCCGTCAAAGGAATAAACAAATCCTTCCGGCGCGTCGATCTCGATCTTTTTGCCGCGTCGATAGATGCAATACTTTGCAAACTGCGGGTCCTCCAGGTGCGTGCCCTTGGTATATCCGCCAATCAGCTTCATAAAAGTGATATGCGACACCGGCTTCACCACGCACACCTCCAGCAAGCCGTCGTTGTCCAACGAGCGCGGTGCACAGCGGAACGCTCCGCCAACGTATTGCCCGTTTGCAACAGTGCAAAGCAGGATGGTTCCCTCCGGATTGAGCAGCTCGCCGTCCACCGTCACGCGGCACTTGTTTTTCATCGCCTTGAACAAACCGACCACAACGCCCGTGGTATAGGCGTTTTTTCCACCGATCAGCTTGCGGCGGCGCACGTTCATCATGGTCTCCGCCACGGTGGAATCAAATCCAAAATGCGTGGCGTTGATCGCATATTTGTTCCCTACCCGCATCAAATCAATATATTCCTCGCGGGCATTCAACAACTCCGGAAGATTCCAGAACACCTTTTTCCCGCCGTAGTACTTGACAAAATCGTTTCCCGAACCGCATGGGTAGCACCCGACCGAGGCGTGATCAAAGCCGACAACGCCGTTGACGACCTCGTTCAGCGTTCCGTCACCTCCGCAGGCATAAAAGCGGACCGGATCGGTGGATTTGTTACAGAAATTGCGAATATACGCGGTTGCATCGCCGGGAGATTGCGTCTGATAGATTTCGTAATCCACCTGCTTTTTTTGAGCTTGCAAAATTTTGGAAATGTTTTCAAACGAATTGTCCTGTCCCGCCGCGGGATTGACGATAAAAATATGCTTCATATCAAAAATCCTTTCGTTTTATCCTGATTCGCACAAACAGTATATGTAACGCCAAGGCGTGGCATACGCGCAAAAAATTGCAAACGTCAAAGCGTATGCTGCAAATAAATCTCTCCGTCCAATGTTTTCCAGGTCAGCGTATTGTCGATCAGCATCAGATATCCGTGCGGAGAACTCTCCTTCGGGATCGAAACCGAGCCGGGGTTGATACAGATATAATTTTCGTGCTCCACACACTTCGGCACATGCGTATGTCCGTGCAACAAAACATCCCCATTTTGCAGCGGCGGTAGCTTTTCCTCATTGTAAATATGCCCGTGCGTTGCGTAGAGCGTGCGGCCGCCTGCGTACAGGATCGCATAGTCTGCCAAAATCGGGAACTCCAGCACCATCTGATCCACCTCGGTATCACAGTTTCCGCGCACGCACAAAAGAGATTCTTTGATCCCGTTGAGCATCGAGATCACCGCTTTGGGGGCATAATCCCGCGGCAGATCGTTGCGCGGGCCGTGATAGAGCAAATCTCCCAGCAAAATCAGCTTTTCCGCACCTTCCGCGCGGTAAGTCGCCAATAATTTTTCACAGTAATAAGCCGAACCGTGAATGTCCGACGCGATCATCCATTTCATAATTTTTTCATCCTTTCCGTATTTTACCGATCACCGCACCATCATCGAAACGGTTTGCGTACCACCGTTCATCGGCGTTGTTTTGTCCTCCAAGGACACCGTGTCAATGCGGATCACCAGCTGATAGTCCCCTGCCTCCAAGGCATGGGAAAGACGAATCTCCTGCACCGCCATACCGGGCGGGATCAGATCCGATTGGTAAAGCACCTATCCGTATCCGCTAAGCTCAGCGTATAGCGAAAATAGCAGGGATTAGAGGACGGATTCGGCAAAATCAAACCAACCTTGCGCTTTCCTGCCTCTAAAACGACCGACGAATATCCCGGCAGAGTGATCCCGTTTTCCGAGCCTGCCGCTCCGGGCGCAACCCATTCATAATCCACTGCGTTGCGGTCAATTCCGGATGCGCCTCCGCCAAGAACCCAGCCCAAAACGACACCGCCGACAACCAACACCAGCACAACCGCCGCGGCAATTACCAAATGCACCTTTTTGAGCACAAAAACCGCACCGCGGGCGTTGGAACTCTTATTTTTCTCCGTTAGATTGACAGTCTGTTTCCCTGCTGTGGTTGTATCCACATCCGCATTGGCGTTTTCAATGTTGCTTTCATCCGCAGGTAAGACTTCTTCTGCATATTCGACTGAATCAGCTGATTCAGCTGTTTCCGTTACTTCCTCTGTTTCTGCTTCCGGCTCGTCAGG
The DNA here is from genome assembly GCA_017452665.1 of Clostridia bacterium. Lineage (GTDB taxonomy): Bacteria > Bacillota > Clostridia > Oscillospirales > CAG-272 > UMGS1865. Next base: position 1,805 of record JAFTLZ010000031.1, on the reverse strand, counting down.
CTCCTCTTGCGGCAAGGAGTCCGCTGACGCATCCTCTGCAATTTCAATCTCGGCCACATCGGAAGCTTCGGGAATTTCGGAAGCCTCATCAAGCTCGGTGCCGACAGAAAATTCCGTCAATTCCGCTCCCACTTCGGAAACAGATTCTTCCGTATCCGGTGTGGCATCCCCTTGCAGTTCGGCGGGGTCAAGCTGTTTTTCGTCTTTCATAAGGTCAAATCCTCCTATGAATCATCCAAAGCATTTGCGTTGGTACACGTCAAAATACACCTGCCAGACGCAACAAAAAGCTGGTAATAAACACCGTAAACGCCGAAACCAGGGTCGTCCACACCACCAGCTGTCCTGCCAGCGTGGCATCGCCGCCCATTTCCTGCGCCATCGGCACACTGGAAACTGCCACGGGAGTGGCAAACATGGCAACAAAAGACGCAAAATGCGCACCGTTGAAGCGCGAACCGAACAAAACGTACGCCGCGCCGATACCAAGTGCGGGAACGATCACCGTACGCATCAGCGTACCGAATATGATCTCCCGTTTGAGAGACGAAATGGCAGAAAATTCAAACTGAGCCCCCAGCACCAGCAGTGCCATTGGAGTTGCCATATTGGAAAGATACCCCAGCACCGTATACACGGGAGTGATATCGGTCAGGCGGAAGGAATTTCCCGTATGTACAAAAATCGCGCGCAAGCCAAGCACGGCAAGACCGATCAGAACGCTGTCGATCAAAGGATTTTTGACGATGTTCCACAAGATCTTTTTCACGCTTGGCTTTTCCCCGCCGTCGTGGAAAACGGACAGGCTGATCACCGCCAGAATGTTCAGCATGGGAATGGTCACAGCAGAAAGAAGCGTTGCAACCGTAACGCCCTCGGCTCCGAACAGCGATTGCGCCAGCGGGATTCCGATCAGCGCGTAATTGGAGCGAAAGCTCGCCTGCAAAAGTGCACCGCGGCGTCCGGGAACCTTGGTCAGCATCAAAACTGCAGGAAGAGCCAGCAGAAAGATCACCGCAAGCGCAACCAGAACGTACGCAACGTATCCGAAATCCATACCGCCAAGATCGTCGATCTTATAGACATTTAAAAACAGCATAGATGGCAAAAACACGCGAAATACCAGCTTGTTCGCCATTTTCGCAAACATTTCGTTCATAAAGCCGATCTTCTTCAACAAATAGCCGATCGCCACCATGATGACAATCGGCGCCACCGCATTCAGCGCAAAAATCAAGGAATCCATAGACATAAACCTTCAAAATTAAAATATGAAATCGGGCAACCGTTGCCGATTTTCGATTACATTCATCATTATATCACATATTTGCCTGTTTGGCAAGACGGTTTTGAGCGATTTAAAAGACAATTTTTCGCAAGCGCGCCTGATTTTCTTTTCAATACCGCCTCTTCTGAATTTATTATAGCATAAAATATTCGTTGTTTCAAGTGAAATATTCGGTCATGCCGAATGTAAGGGAAAGCAAAATCTACTCTCACCTCTTCACTATTCACCTTTACCTATTACTTTCCAAAGAATCCTGCCGAGTTAGTGAAGAGTAAAAATTCCGCACACTTACGTGTACAAAATTTTTTGGGCTCGTAGGACGGAATTGCAACTTCCCGTTTACGCAGAACACAAGATCAATTATTCATTATTCATCAGCGAAGCGGCTTCATTATTCATTCAAAATCCGCTTTTGCTTAATGAATAATGAATGATGAAACGCGCCGCTCGCGTCGCATGAAAAGTGAATAGTACAAACAAAAATCCGCCTTCTTTCGAAAGCGGATTTTGTTTGGGG
>JAFTLZ010000030.1 GCA_017452665.1 Clostridia bacterium | reverse complement strand
CCCCCCACGACCCTATGGTTTTTGTTTGGCGGTTAAACACCACCATTTTTATCTGCTTTAGCAGGAAAAAAAATTATTATTCGGGAACAATATCAAAGCAATAGACCTCGCAGCCTGTCCATTCCTTGTTATTGCAGGAAACATAGAAATGCCCGTTATATATAAACATATTTTCAGACTCCCGCTCCATGTTTAACGGAATCAGTGCAATCTCTTTGCCTGTTTCAACGTCGTTGACATGAACATTATTTTTCATTGTCTTGGGATCGTCGCCGCCTTTGCCAAGAAAGAACTCCAGTCTATAAACGTACTCTCCGTCACATTCGATGCCTTGAGAAGGCCAGCCGGGCGTGATATTGATGATTTTGGTGTCTATCAGTCTAAAATTTTCGTCCCAATAGTTCATTTCCGATTCACTTGCCGTAATGTACTGCCTCGTATTCTCATTGTAGGTAATTGCAAACAAATCAAATTTTGGAAGCTCGTAGGCTTTTATAAAGGTCAAAGTCTCCGCATCAACGATATATACCTTATTAGAGGTAGGGGATGTAAGGTCACAGCAATGCGTAATAGCAAGCGTATGATTGTTTGGATTATACGCGCCGTCATTTGCATGACCAAGCATCATATCTTCACTGTAAGCTATCATCTTTTGCGTAGAAAGATCATACTTGACTATAACACAATGGAGAGAATCTCGGCTTACCATAAATTCATAAAGATGTTTTCCATCGGTACAACCGCCCTGAACCCACGGGAACTCAAATTCTCCGATTTTGATGTCGCAAACAGTCAGTTTTTCTTCGTAAGTTATTTTCGTTGTCAGCGGCGCATTGGCGTTTAAGCAATCGGTGTTGATATTTTTAAATTTTCCCACACCAATATCCTCCTATTTTCGATATTTGTGAGTTTATTATAGTATTTGAGTATTAAAATGTCAAGACTTTTTGAGAACATTACGGCGTCACTGTCGTGCCCCATAGTGGACTTTGAACCGCATTTCGGCACAGGGATAATCAGTGCCTCATCCGCAGGATGTGCTTTTTCAAATTCTGCGGACGGTTCTTGTAAACGTCATTGATATGCAAAATCATCAAACTTTAAAAGTATAAATCCCTGCGCCGACGGATTTTTCTTCCATTCCCTCGACGGCAATGCGTGCGACAACGCCTGCAGGGATCTCAACCTTATATTCTGTGCCTGCTTCGGATTTTGTGTAGGAAACAGATATTCTTCCGTGAGGCGTCGTTATAAATCCCTCGGCATGGGAAAGCGCCTGAATGGATGCAGGAGAAATAACGATGCTATCATATCCCGCGCTATCGCGCTCTTGCCTGATTCCGAGAATATATTCAAAGAAGCAGGCAACAACAGCACCGAACATAGGGTGATTATGCGAGCGTGCGACACCCCAATACTCCGGGAAAGTCGTTTCGCCGTTCTTTCTCCATTTACCGAACCCGTGAGGCTCATCCGCGGTCAAGAGTCGGTAGGCAACGTCTGCTCTGCCAAGCTCAAACAGACAGCGGGTGACAAGCTCCGTACCGAATATGCCCGTATCGTAATGGCCGAGCCTTTCATAATAACTGATAAGCTTTTCTGCGGTCAGCTCGGTTCCAAGACCTGCAGATAAAGCAAAGGCAGATGCGCCGCGCACATTTCCAACGTATGTTTTATCGCGTCCGAGCGCATTAAAATAAAACTTATCGATCGATGCCTTGCATTTTTCAATTCTTTCTTCAAGATAGGAAACCTCGTCCGACCTTCCGATCGCATCGGCAATTTCAAGAACTCTCTGCATTGAGCGAATATAAAAATACGTATTTACAAACGGCGCAGGAATATTCGACTGATCGGGAGGTGTACACCAATCTCCGAGGCACCAAACCCCCTCGATATCGGAAATAACAAGATTGGAATCGCAGTGCGCTTCAAGAAAATCAAGATACTGAAGCATGCCCGAAAACATATCCGAAAGGACTGTTTTATCGCCGTAATACTTCCAAAACTCATAGGGCACCGTTATGATTGCCGAGCCCCAACCGCCGGGGCCGCCGCCTGCATACACGTAGGGCGCGGTATACTGAACATGTCCGGTTTTTCTATCCTGACAGTCGGATATATCACCTATCCATTTGCGGTAAAATGCTTCTGCCGCAAAAGTATGGAGCGCCGAACGGCAGACAAGCTGACCGTCACCCGTGTAACCTAAACGCTCTATATGAGGGCAATCGCTTGGGATTCCTCTGTGCATATTTGCAAGTTGGGTATCGATAAATGTTTTGTATATCCAATTAAGCGTTTCGTTATCACTTTTGAAATCCGAATCTACCTTTACGTTCGTGTGAACAACCGCGACAGATTGAACTTCTGCATTTCCTTCCACCTTGAAGAACCTAAATGCATACCAGGTAAAGCGAGGATAAATATCTCCGCTCTCACAATTCGCAAGAGCATCAAAGGCCTGACCGTGTATATGAGAGTGATCAAGAGCTATACCCGAATCGTCAAGTCGCTCCGAAAAGGTCACACGAATCTCGGAATAATCCTTGCCCGCTGCCCTAAGGATAGGATAACCCGAAATGTTTCTGCCAGCATCATATATCGAATAAGCGTCGCTTTTATAAATAAGCCGGGCGCTACGATGCTCGAAAACCGTATCTGCGGGGCAATCTGTGTAAAGATATTCGCTCTCCACGGGCTTCTCAAACGCCATATTTTTCCAATCCGACGCATCAAATTCCGGAAGCAAGCAATCCTCGTTCCACTCTCTGTAATCATGCTTTTCGCCCATATGCAAATTTCCGCCCGCAACAAAGGCTTCTCTGTATTTTTCACATCCGTCCGACACAAGTATTTCCACAGCACCCTTTTCATCGGCAAGTTCAAGAGAATATATAAGCTTTTTATTGCCGTATACCTTCTGAGGTTTCTCCCAACGCTCGATTCCCGTATACCAGCCAAAACCGAGAAGAACAGCAAGAACGTTTTCTCCATTCTTAAGATAAGAGGAAACGTCATATTCAGTGGCATAAATTCTGTATGCAAGCTTCTCGCCATTGGGACAATCTATATTTTCATACTCGCTGTTAAGGGGCAGAAAACAATCCTCACTTACTCTTTTTCCGTTGATATATACCTCAAAGGTTCCAAGACCTATGAGCTTGAGCTTCGCCCTGCTTTTTTTGTTTGTTGTAAAGCACCTGCGCACCAACAGGGATGCCGACGCACTTTTCTCATCAGCACCGATCCATTTCGCCCTGCCGAACATTTCAAGTTGATTCATAACGTTTCTCCTTTTTATTGGATTGTGGCAAGATTTGTATATCTCAAATCTTGCGAACGATTCTTGTAAACGGGTGTGTGCACTCATGAAAAAATTGCAACTCAAATATATGGTTAGTGAAATATTCACATCACGGTGAATGTGAAATAATTTCCTTACGAAAATTGTGAAATGTTGCTCCTGTGTCGCAACGTGAAATGCACCATGGCGGATTCTGAACCGAATTTCGGCACAGGGATAAGCAGTGCCTCTCTTGTTCATTCGGCGTATGTGCTTCATCTGCAGAATTTGCTTTCTCAAATTCTGTGGATGGTTCTCGTAAATGTCATTGATATGCACAATCCCGTCTCCCTGCGATGCAAGGAGACGGGATTGTGGCGCACCATGGCGGACTCGAACCGTCGACACCAAGCGTCGGAGGCTTGTGCTCTATCCATCTGAGCTAATGGTGCAGATGCACGCATATTTTTGCGTCCTGCTTATTATATCATATTTCCAGCCCGATTGCAAGCGTTTTTTCGCAAATTTCTTGCATTTCGGGCGTTCTTTTTCGACACAAGCTTTTTCGCCCCATTTTCACCGTTTTTTTAGGGCTTCCTCTTGAAAAAATCTGCATTTTGTGTTATCATAATACCGAAAATATTCTATATATTAAAGAGGATCACAGCATGAAAGAGCGAATCGAACACGATTCTATGGGCGAGGTACGCGTCCCCGCCGACCGCTACTGGGGTGCGCAAACCGAGCGCAGCCGCCAAAACTTTAAAATCGGTGCGGGGCATGAGATGATGCCGGACGAGATCATCCACGCCTTTGGTGTGCTGAAAAAAGCTGCCGCACTGGCCAATCAAGTCCTCCGTCCGCAAAAAATGACCGAGGAGAAATGCCGTGCCATATGTGCTTCGTGCGACGAAATCATCGCGGGCAAGCTTTCCGATCATTTTCCGCTCGTGGTATTCCAAACCGGCTCCGGGACGCAGTCCAACATGAACGCCAACGAGGTCATTGCCAACCGAGGCAACGAGCTTGCAGGCAAGCAGCTGTTGCACCCGAACGACGACGTGAATATGTCGCAGTCCTCCAACGATACCTATCCCACCGCGTTGCACATTTCTGCGGTGCTTGCCATCCGCGACAGTTTGTTGCCCGCGCTGAACCGTTTGATTGCAACCCTTTTGCGTTTGGAGCAGGAAAACACAGACGTCATCAAAAGCGGGCGCACGCATTTGCAGGACGCCACGCCCATTCGGTTTTCGCAGGAGATCTCCGGTTGGCGCAGCTCCTTGGAGATCGACCGCGACATGATTTTACGCTCTTTGGACGGTCTGTCTGCGCTGGCGCTGGGCGGAACCGCTGTTGGCACGGGGTTGAATGCGCCGCAGGGCTTTGACGGGGAGGTTGCCAAGCAGATCTCCGCACTGACGGGGCATTCCTTCCGTACTGCGGAGAACAAATTCCACGCGCTGACCTCCAAAAACGAAATTGTATTCGCGCACGGCGCCCTCAAGGCATTGGCGGCGGATCTTTGGAAGATCGCAAACGATATCCGTTGGCTGGCATCCGGTCCGCGCAACGGGCTGGGCGAGATCATGATTCCGGAGAATGAGCCGGGATCCTCGATCATGCCCGGAAAGGTCAATCCTACCCAGTGTGAGGCCGTGACCATGGTGGCTGTGCAGGTGATGGGAAATGATGCCGCTGTGGGAATTGCCGCATCGCAGGGCAATTTTGAGCTGAACGTATTCATGCCCGTGATCGCCTACAACTTTTTGCAATCGGTTCGCCTTTTGTCACAGGTCATCACTTCCTTTGATCTGCACTGTGTCAGCGGCATCGTGGCAAACCGCCAAAAGATGCAGGAGAATCTGAATCAATCCTTGATGCTTGTCACGGCGCTTAACCCCTACATCGGCTACGAAAACGCCGCCAAAACCGCAAAGCTCGCCCACGCCGAAAACATCACCCTGCGCGAGGCTTGCATCCGCCTCGGATTTTTGACGCCCGAACGCTTTGACGAGGTCTTTCACCCGGAGGAAATGGTCTGACACCCAAGCAGAACCGTTTTTTGCACATAGGAGGCTTTGAAATGAATTATTTGGATGATCTCACCCGCAATCACCCCATTCGCCGCACGGTCGCGCAAAAGCAGGTGTTTATCAAGGATCTGCTGCGGCTTCCAGCTTGCCGTCGGATCGGGATTCGAACCGAGCGCACCAAGGACGGCAAAAATCAAAATATCATCTTAGGAGACCCTTTGCACGCGAAGGTGGTTTACACCGCGCACTACGACACGCCCGCCGCCGCGCTCTTTCCAAACATCATGATCCCCCGCAATCAAGTGCTGTTTTTGCTGGTACAGCTTTTGCCGGTTCTTCTTTTGGTGGGGATCGCTCTCGCGTTCTCTTATCTGATATCCGCCGCGTTTGATTTTGACTCAACTGTACTGCTTGTTTCTTTTCTCATTCTTTACTATTCGCTCTATTATCTGTTATACCGCGCGTTTACCAACCGCAACAACCGCAACGACAACACCTCCGGCGTTGCCACGGTGCTTGCGCTGGCAGAACAACTGCAGGACGACCGCTTGGGCGGCGTGGCGTTTATCCTATTTGACAACGAGGAAAAAGGCAAAAAAGGCTCCAAAGCATATATGAAGGATCACTCCGAGGAGATGAAAGACCGCTTGCTGATCAACTTTGACTGTGTGGGAAACGGCGAAAACATTCTTTTCATCGCTATGCCACAGGCGGAAAAGCGCGCTGAATTTCAACGGTTGCAGGAGCAATTTGTATCCAACGAAGCTTATCACGTATATTTCTATCCCATAAAGGGCTCCGAATCCAACTCGGACTACAAAAATTTCCCATGCGGCATCGGTTGTATGGCTTGCAAAAAAAGCAAAAGAGGTGTTTTCTACACGCCCCGCATCCATACCCGCTACGACGTTGTCTCCAACGCCGAAAATATTGATTTTATCGTCGCTTCGATGCTCCGCTTTTTGCGTGAGTTATGATAGCATCTAAATCAAAAACGCTTCATCGCTGTTGCAATGCTTTGAAAGAGTACGCGCAATCCTCCCACCTTTTCCCGCGTTGGCGTATTTGGTTTATGTCAGATAGCGATAACGAAGTAAATAGTAAAAGAGGCTGAGTCAAATTGAATATTTTGACTTTCGCCGTGGTGAAAAGCAACAAAGAAACAAGAGCAATCAATTGATTTGCCCTTGTTTTTTTGTTATACATATACAAGCTGTTCACGGTTTGTTAATGCTATGAAGCAGTCTCAAAAATCGCATCTTTTTAAAAGTCTCCACAAATCGCATTCTAAAATAAATGCAGTTGACCATGATAGGCAAGCTATACCTAATATTCCACTTGACAATTTGCGGGAAGTGTGCTATAATGTAAAATGTATGATTGTCGTTGAAGGGAGGCAGAATATGGCAAAAATCAAATGGCGCGGCGGCGCAATGCTCTCGCCGGTTCCGCCTACGATGGTGACCTGCTCGGACGGTGAGCACGATAACGTGTTTACGGTTGCTTGGACGGGAATCACCAATACGATCCCGCCAAAAACCTATATTTCGGTGCGCCCCTCGCGGTATTCGTACGGGATTATCAAAAAGAGCCAAGAGTTTGCCATTCACCTGACTACGGCAGATCTGGTGCGCGCGGCGGATTTTTGCGGCGTGCATACGGGTGCGAAGCTCGATAAATTCGAACGATGTAGACTCACCAAAGAAAAAGCAAGCGAGATCAACTGTCCCATTCTTGCCGAAAGCCCGTTGGTGCTGGAGTGCAGGGTGACCGACATCCTGCCGCTGGGGTCGCACGATATGTTTCTTGCCGATATCGTGGCGATCGACGTGGATGAGGCGCTGATCGACGGCAACGGAAAGCTGCACCTGGAACGGGCAGGTCTGGTTGCTTACGCACACGGTGATTATTTTGAGCTTGGAAAGCGCATCGGTACGTTTGGGTATTCGGTGGCAAAGAAAAAAAGACGCCCCACGGGCAAAAAAAAGTAACTTGATTTTTTGGCGTTCGCAGTATGACGGGAGCCGTTACGCGCGGACGAAAAGGAGATTACAATGCAATTATATAATTCCCTCAGCAGAACAAAAGAAGAATTCGTACCGCACGAGGCAGGTAAGGTCAGTATGTATACCTGCGGCCCCACGGTGTACCATTTTGCGCATATCGGAAATTTGCGCACCTATATCATGGAGGATATCCTGGACCGCTACCTGCGGTATTCGGGCTATGAGGTCACGCGCGTGATGAACATCACCGACGTCGGGCACCTCACCTCGGATGCCGATACGGGCGAGGATAAGATGCTCAAGGGCGCAAAGCGCGAAAAAAAGACCGTCATGGAGATCGCAAAATTTTATACCGATTGCTTTTTTGTGGATTGCAAGGCGCTCAATATCCGTCGCCCGGAGGTGGTGGAGCCGGCAACCTCCTGCATCGACGAGTTTATCCGCGTGATCGAATCCCTGATGGAAAAGGGCTATGCGTACGAGGCGGGCGGAAACATTTATTTTGATACGTCCAAGCTCAAGCAATATTACATGTTCCATAATTTTGAGGAAGAGGATCTTGCCGTCGGCGTGCGCGAGGGCGTGGAAGCCGACGGAAACAAGCGTAACAAGGCAGATTTTGTCCTCTGGTTTACAAAGTCCAAATTCGATGATCAGGAGCTGAAATGGAACAGCCCGTGGGGCGTCGGATATCCCGGTTGGCACATCGAGTGCTCCTGCATCAGTATGAAGCATCTGGGCGGACATCTGGATATTCATTGCGGCGGCATCGACAATGCCTTTCCGCACCACACCAATGAGATCGCACAGTCCGAGGCGTACCTCGGCCACAAATGGTGCAATTATTGGTTCCATGTGTTGCATCTGAATACCAATTCCGGTAAGATGAGCAAATCCAAGGGCGAGTTTTTAACGGTCTCTCTCCTGACCGAAAAGGGCTACGATCCAATGGTTTACCGCTTTTTCTGCCTGCAATCGCATTACCGCAAGTCTCTTGTGTTCTCCTGGGAGAACATGGAGAACGCCAAGGTCGCGTATCAAAAGCTGATTGCAAGAATCGCCGCGCTGAAAGAGGATGGCGAGATTGACCGTGCCGTGTTTGATGCGCAGAAGGAGAACTTTGTAAAGGCGTTGGACAACGATCTGAACACCTCACTTGCCGTTACGGCGCTTTACGACGTGCTGAAAGCCAAAACCAACGATGCGACGAAGTTGGCGCTGCTTCGCGATTTTGACACCGTTCTTTGCCTCAACCTTTTGGAAAACGCGGCAAAGCAAAATACCGAATCTTCCGCCGAGGCAGAAAAGCCGGTATCGGATGATCCGTTTATCCGTGAGATCGAGGCGATGATTGAGGCAAGAAAAGAAGCGAAAAAAGCGAAAAACTATGCCGAAGCCGACCGCATCCGTGCCGTTCTTTCGGAAAAAGGCGTAACTTTGATCGACACCAAGGACGGAACGACCTACCGGATCGAGGGGCAGGCATGATTGCAAAACTCAAATCGCTGGTTGCGCGCCACCACGAGGTGATCGTGTATCTGATCTTCGGCGTTCTGACCACCGTGGTCGGCTGGGGCGTTTATTATGCCGTGTTATTTGGCGGACGCGCGATGCTTGAGATTCCCGCAACCGAGGTTACCGGTGCGCGCTACCTCGCACTGTATACGGTGGCACAAATCATCCAATGGGTCTGTGCGGTTCTCTTTGCATTTTTTACCAATAAAAAATGGGTGTTTACCAATGCCGATCCCTCAACCTCGATCCCGCGTCAGCTGTTGACCTTTTCAGCAGGGCGGCTGGTTACGTTGGGATTGGACTACGTGATCACCTTTGGATTGACCCTGTTGCTGGGTGTAATGCTCCCGCAGCTACGCGAGGTCGCAGCGCTTGGACGGGTTTGGAACGCTTGCGAGATCGCATCCAAGCTGGTAGCGGCGGTTGTTGTTATCGTGTGCAATTATATCATCAGTAAGCTGTTGGTGTTTCGGCGGAAGTAATTTCCCACGAACGCAGCCAATGAAAAAAAGATTGCCGTATCTGCGATAAAGCGGATACAGCGATCTTTTTTGTTATCTCAAAAACATCCGAATCAGCTTACCGTAAAAGGAACGGTAAGGCTGATAGCGCATGGGAAGATCGAGCCAGGTCTTTTTGTCTACAATGCTCTTTTTGTGTGAGAATGTGTCAAACCCGGCCTTGCCGTGGTAGCTTCCCATTCCGCTGGAGCCAACCCCTCCAAAGCCCATGTAGCTGGTGGCAAGGTGAATGACCACGTCGTTGACACATCCGCCGCCAAAGGAGCAGGACGAAGTGACACGAGCAATATTTTGCTTGTTGGAGGAGAAGATATAAAGCGCCAACGGATGGTCGTGCGCGTTGACGGTTTCAATGACCTGATCCGGCGATTCAAAGGTCAGAATCGGGAGCACTGGGCCGAAAATTTCCTCCTGCATCACGGCGTCATCGGCGGTTACACCGTCCAGCACCGTCGGTTCGATCTTCTGTGTCGCGGCGTCGCTTTTTCCGCCGTGTGCCACCTTTTCGGGGGCAATCAATCCGCACACGCGGTCAAAATGCTTCCGGCTGATCATCTTACCGTATGCGCCGTTTTCCAAGGGAGCGTCCCCGTACTGCTTCACAATCTCTTCCTTCAGGCATGCAAGCAAACGGTCCTTCACCGAAGTATGACAGAGGATGTAGTCCGGTGCCACACAGGTCTGTCCGCAGTTGAGATATTTTCCGAATACGATGCGGCGTGCGGCAAGCGGAATATTTGCCGTTTCGTCCACAATGCAAGGGCTTTTACCGCCCAGTTCGAGCGTCACCGGTGTGAGATGGTGTGCCGCCTTGGACATGACCTCTGTGCCAACGGTTTTTCCGCCCGTAAAGAAAATGTAATCGAATTTTTCATCCAGCAGGCAGGTATTCTCGGCTCTGCCGCCGGTTACAACCGTCACGTATTCGCGCGGATAAATGCCTTCCAACAGCTCTTTGATCACCGCGCTTGTGGCGGGCGAGTATGCGCTGGGCTTCACCACCGCCGTGTTTCCTGCCGCCAAAGCATCCACCAAGGGATCCAGCGTCAAAAGGAGCGGGTAGTTCCAAGGGCTCATGATCAGCACCACTCCATAGGGCGAGGGCTTTACGTAACTGCGGGATGCAAACTGCGCCAGGGGTGTGACAACGGTCTTTTCCTTTGCAAAGGACTTCAGATGCTTGAGCATATAGCTGATCTCGCTGATCACCAAGCCCGTTTCGCACATATAGCTCTCAAAGCCGGATTTGCCAAGATCCGAACGGATTGCCTCCGCAATTTTATTCTCGTTTTCGATCAATGCCGTCCGCAGCTTTTTCAATGCATCTTTGCGAAAAGAGATCGGAAGCGTGCGGGAGGTTTCAAAAAATGCTCTTTGTTCCGCAACAATGGCGGAGATTTCCTGCTGATTCATCTGCTTTCCTCCATCACTTGATAATAGAATTGCTCCAGCTCCCGTGCCGTCATCAGGCGGGGAACGGGGTAGAGGGGATTGGCTTCTTTTTCCGCGTACTTTGCCAGAATCGGGATATCCTCGCGGCAAATGCCGGGGAGCTTTTTGGGAATATTCATAGCACGGTTCATCTGCTCTAACTTTTCAATAAAGGCGTTTGCGGCTGCTGCGGGAGCGGTTTCCTGCGTGGCAAGCCCCGCGGCAATGGCAAGCTGCTTGAGCTTTTTGTGCGCGGAGGTGCCGTAAGCCCGCAGAACGTGCGGCAACAGCACCGCATTTGCCAAGCCGTGCGGCGTGTTGTATTTTCCGCCCAGCGTATGCGCAACGGCGTGACAGTATCCAACGTAGGATTTGGAGAATGCCCGCCCCGCCAAAAATGCGGCTTCCAGCATTTCGGCACGCGCGTGCATATCATTGCCGTCCCGATACGCATTTTCCAACTGATTTGTGATGATATTCACCGCCCTCGTGGCATCGGCGCGCGTGGATTTGGTTGTAGAACCGCCGATATAAGCCTCCACCGCGTGCGTCATCGCATCCATGCCCGTGGTTGCCGTCAGGTTCTTTGGCAAGTGTCGCGTGTTTTCCGCATCTAATACGCAGCAGTTTGGGATGAGCGGAAAATCGTTGATGGGGAATTTATGATGCGTTTTCTCGTTTGTGATCACGGTTGCCAATGTAACCTCGCTGCCGGTTCCCGCCGTTGTGGGAATCGCCATCATAAAGGGCGTTTTCTTCCAAATTTTCAAAATCCCCTTCATTTTTGGAATGCTCTGCCAGGGCTTTGCAATGCGCGCTCCCACCGCTTTGGCGCAGTCGATCGGCGAGCCTCCGCCAAACCCGATAATGCCGCGGCAGTTGTTTTCCAGGTAGAGCATCCGTGCTTCTTCCACGTTTTGTACGGTCGGATTGGGCACGGTCTTGTCATAAACGGTATAGGGGATCTTGGCATTTTGCAAAACCGCAATCAACGGCTGCGTCGCCCCCATGGCGTGCAGGGATACATCGGTGACGATCAAAACCGGATAGGCATTGTTTTTCTTTAAAACGTCCGGAATCTCGCGCATCTCGCGCAAAATTTGCGGATCACGGTAGGGAAGGATCGGAATCGCCAGATGGAATACGGCTTGAAACGTGCGGCACCACAGCTTTTTCAACAGATTCATTATGCTTCTCCTTTTTTACAAGCACCCTCGTAGCCCACAAGCAGGCCGCCGCGCTCGGCGTAAAAGCTGCAAAGCGCGCGAGTGGTGGAAATAATGATTTCAGCTTTTGGAAATTTTTGCAGCAACCGATTGCAAAGCGACTCTGCCGACGTGCGGTTTTCACAGTGATGAATCCGAACTTTTCCGCCGTTGTACCCGGTTTGCTCCATGTTTTTCAAAATTTCCGCAAGAGTTTTTTCGGCTCCGCGAACCTTGTTGGTAATTTCAAGCGTCCCTTGTAGGCTGGCTTTTCCAACAATGCGGATGCCAAGCAGTCCGGTTATTTTCCCAACCACGCGGTTGACACGCCCGTTGTTTGCCAGATTGTGCAGGGACTCCAAGGCAAAAATCAAGTGCGTAGTGTTTTGATAACGCTTGACCTCCGCTACGATCTCGTCAAAGCTTTTACCTGCCAGAATCAGTTGCCCTAATTTTTCGATCAGGATTGCACTCTCCGGACCGGTAGAGAGCGTGTCGATCACGTAAACGTGCCGTTCGGGATGCGCTTGCAGATATTCGTTCGCCGCAATGCAAGCGGAATTGTAGCTTCCCGAAAGTCCACTTGTAATGGTCACGCAAAAAATATTTTCCGCATCTGCAAAGGCATCCAGCCAATCGTTTACGTTCGGGCAGGCGGAGCCCGATCTGCCGGAGTATTTCTCCAAGCGTCCGATCATGTCCGAAACGTCAAGCTCGGCGTTGTCAACAAATTCCGCCTCGGACGTGGTGATTTTCAGCGGAACGCTTGCAAACGGTACGGCAGAAAACGCGGTCAGATCCGCCGAAGAATCAGATACTATTTTAAACCTCATCATGTAAACTCCAATAACGTATTATCGGTTTTTAAAAAACCGATGCTTTATTATACCAGTTTTATATATTATTGTCAATAGATTTTAAAAATATATTGACAAAATGTTGCTTTTACGTTATAATATGACCATGACAGATGCAAAAATCAAAATTCGTTTGCAAGCTTCGGTAGCAAATTTTCATTTGCCGCGCTATCACGAGCTACCAAACGTAGGACTTTATCTGGAGCAGGTCACGCAATATATCAACAGCTTTTTGGGATCGGTCAGCTGTGCGGAAATCACAACCTCGATGATCAGTAATTACGTTAAAAAAGGATTTATCCCGTCTCCGCAAAAAAAGCAGTACGACGCCGATCGGATCGCATATCTGATCTTTATCGCAATCACCAAAAACGTTCTCCCGTTGGAGAATATCGTGGCGCTGTTCGAAATGCAAAAAACAAGCTACTCCATTCCCATGGCATACAATTACTTTTGCTGTGAGCTGGAAAATATGCTTTCGTATGTGTTTGGACTAAAGGACAAGCCCGAAAAAAATCTGGGCGTCACGACCTCCGACGAAAAGGATCTGCTGCGCAATGTGATCATATCGGTCTCGCACAGCCTTTATTTGAGCGCGTATTTCTCCGAGATCAAGCGCATGTCTCCCGAAGATTTGCGGCTGTGAATTTGAGTAATATATAAAAGAGGTAGGATTTGGGGTACCTGCGATAAGATAAGCTCCAATAACGAAGTAACGCAAAAATATACTAAACTTATCTTTCGAAAGGAATGACGAAAGTAACGCAAAGGCACTTGTGGTAGAATTTCCACAAGTGCCTTTTTAGTATACTAATGGGGGTAGCGAGAGCCTCCCTTGTGCAACGGCCCAGGCCGGCTTCTCTTGGCCTTCAGCGTCAGCTCACTTTACACAAGGGAGCCTTTATCACGCATTGCCGATGGCTTTGCTTTTGAAATTATAGACCGTTCGTTATCGCACCTTACCATAAAGCAGGATGCTCAAGCGCTGATTTTTTACAGTTT
>JAFTLZ010000029.1 GCA_017452665.1 Clostridia bacterium | reverse complement strand
TGCGGTAAATGCACGGCCCAGATCCAGCGCGCCGACCTCCATGTTGTCGATCGTCACGGTTGCGGAATCCACCGAGCCCATGGTAATCACACGCTTGGGATCCTTGTGGATGACAACGGTTCTCTCGTCCTCGTCCTTTTCGTCCTCATCCTCTTCCTCGTCCTCGTCATCGACCACGGGAGCTTTATGGAAGGAGCGTACGCAAACGGCAATGGTGTTCTCCAAAGTAGGATCCAGCTTTGCGCGCTTGAGCTCGTCAGCGGCATCCTGGAAGCGTTCCTCGGATTCATAGAAGCGCACGAATGCTTTCTTGCAGGAGTGCCCCACGATTGCGCGAATGATCAAAACGATAACAAACGCACCAAGGCAGGCCGCAGACACATAGAGCCATGTCGTATACTCCGCACTGCTTGTGTACAGATAGCCGGTATACACGCCCAATACAACGGTGGCCAAAAACAGCAACACCGAAAGCAGCTTGAAAAAGCTGCGCGCGGATTCACGGCTCTTCCACTTAGAAAGGCTGTACTGATTGTCCTCATCGGCACAACGGTACTGTTCTCTTTTTTCGCGGATGATCTCGGCTTCGTCCTTCTGTTGCTTCTTCTGGATCAAAATTCCTCTTTTCGACATATGTATTTCCTCTCTTCTGATCAATTTTCCGAACGGTAATTGCCCGGAATTACAAATATCTAATATACATTATAAATTCATTTCTGAATTTTGTCAAGTCTTTTTGCGAATATCCTCAAAAAAATCGTAAACTTTTATCATTTTCGGGAGAAAAAATCCGTTTTTGAGCAAAAAAATCGGTTTGTTGAAATTGAGTTCACAATTTTATTGTATCATACGAATAAAGAAAGGACGGGTTTGGAAGATGTTTCAGATATTGGTTGTAGAGGATGACAAGAATGCACGAAAGCTGATGGCGGCGGTGCTAACCCGCTACGGCTACGAGCCGATTTGTGCCTGCGACGGTGTGGAAGCACTGGAGATTTTGGATCATAAGCACATTGATCTGATCATTCTGGACGTGATGATGCCGCGTATGGACGGATATGAATTTACAAATACCCTACGCAGTGGCGGAAGCCATATCCCGATTTTGATGGTCACGGCACGGGAAACGCAAAACGACAAAAAGCGGGGATTTATCGTCGGTGCGGACGACTATATGGTCAAGCCCGTGGACGAGGAAGAAATGATTTTGCGCATTGCCGCATTGCTGCGTCGCTCGCAAATTGCAGGAGAGCGCAAGCTGACTGTGGGACAGACCACGCTTTATTACGATGCGCTGTCGGTGGAAACGCCGGAGGGCGTGATGGAGCTGCCGCAGAAGGAGTTCTTGCTGTTGTTTAAGCTGCTCTCCTATCCCAACAAGATCTACACGCGCCGTCAGCTGATGGACGAGATCTGGGATATGGACAGCGAAAGTGATGAAAGAACCGTGGACGTGCACGTGAGCCGTGTGCGCGAGCGCTTCCGCAACGTTTCGGATTTTGAAATCGTAACCGTGCGGGGATTGGGCTATAAAGCGGTCATCTGCAAATGAAAAGGCAAAAACGGATTCAATCCATTCGTCTGTCGGGCACCCTGCGTTGGAGATTGACACTCTTCGTCCTGATTATTCTGCTGACATCGGGACTCTTGACACTGACCACCTATCTCTTCATTACGCTGGTATTTCACTCCGCGCCGTTGATTCTGGCGCTGACGCTCAACCCGCTCTCGCTGATCATCGTCTTTTTGCTGGTCTGCACGCTGATCGGAACCGTACTTGCAAACTGGCTTGGTATTTACTATCTGCATCCGCTCAAAAAGCTGATCAAGGCAACCAAAGAGGTCAAAAAAGGGAACTTCAAGGTGCAGATCCAATCCGGCAAAAACAACCCACACAGTGAAATGGGGATGCTAATTACCAGCTTTAACGAGATGGTGCAGGAGCTGGACGGCATTGAACTGTTTCGAAACGACTTTATCAACAATTTTTCTCACGAATTCAAAACCCCCATTGTTTCGATCCGCGGCTTCGCGAAGGAATTGCAGCTTGGCGATCTGACACCGGAGCAACGTCGGGAATACGCCAAGATCATTGCAGAAGAAGCAGACCGCCTGGCAAAGCTCTCGACCAGCGTTCTGGAGTTGTCTAAAGTAGAAAATCAGCAGATCATCACCGACAAGACCGAATTCAGCCTGGACGAGCAGCTACGCCGCTGTATCCTGCTGTTGGAGCCGGGATGGTCGGAGAAGGAGATTGAAATCATTCCGGAGCTGGACGAGGTCAAGATCTACTCCAACGAGGAGCTGCTGTCGCACATCTGGAAAAATCTGATCGGCAACGCCATCAAATTCACCCCAAAAGGCGGCATGGTTCGCATCAGCCTGACCGCAGACGAAAGCAACGTCACCGTGCAGATAGCCGATACGGGCATCGGCATGACGGAGGAGGTCAAAAATCACATCTTTGAAAAGTTTTATCAGGGAGACCCGTCGCATCACCGCAAGGGCTATGGAATCGGGTTGACGCTGGTTGACCGCGTTGTAAAGCTATGCGGCGGAAGCATCCGCGTAGACAGCGAGACGAACCGCGGCAGTACCTTTACCGTTACGCTTCCCTACGAAAAGCAACCGGAGGTCATTGTGGCGGAACTGCAAAGTGAATAAAAAATGGGGCTGCATCATTTGCGCAGCCCCTGCGCAAAAAAGCCGACGGTAGGCTTTTTTGACGCGCGGAATTTGCGTTTTTTGCCCGATTTGTATCCAAAATACAGATCAAAAAACATCAAAAGGGCAAAAATGACGGCGTTTAGCCGTCAAGC
>JAFTLZ010000028.1 GCA_017452665.1 Clostridia bacterium | reverse complement strand
TCAGAAAGCTGGATATGCAGAATCCGATCTATTTGAAGAGCTCTGCAGGCAAGCTTATCGATTATCTTGACGAGCTTTTCGGCAAGGATCAGATGCCTCTGTGCAAGGAGCGCATCAGAAGGATTGAAAGAAACGCGTAAGTGCGCAGAGGTGATTATGAAAAGAACACAATTCATCAATATCATAGGCTCTTTGCTTTTGGCGTCGCTTTTTATTCTTTCGGTCGTGTTGATCGCAATACTTTCGTCAGACGGTATTGGAAGGCTTGTTGTAGCAAGCGGCAGCGCACAGAAGGAATATGACGGGTCGCCTCTTGTGGCGCATTCCTACGAAATTCTTTCCGGAAAACTGAAGAACGGACACGCGATTCGCGCAAGCTTTTGGGGTTCACAAACCGAGATCGGAACGTCGGAAAACACGTTCACCATAAGGATCGTGGATTCATCGGAAAACGATGTGACGGGAGAATATGAAATAGAGCTTGTTTTTGGCAAACTCAACGTCTCTCGCGAATCCGAGCAGAGCGAAGAAGTTGATCGCGGTAACAATGGCGCTCATGTAAGTGTGGGCGGAGGTTCCACGGTAGATTTCGGCGGACGTATATCGGCCCCCGGTACAGGTGCCAAAAACGAGCTTTGCTTGCGTGTAAAAAATGAAATAAACGATAAGGTCTATCTCAAGGTCAAGAGCTTCGGTGCCTATACGGGTACGTCCTGGGAGGAGGCAACCGAGTACAACGAGCTGATAGAGGGCGGCTTTTCGGCAAGCTATCTCTCCTCGTTTGCCATTGAAAATGACGAGTTTCAAATGGAGATAAACTCCTTTTCCGATCAGTATTTTCTGCCGTATTATATGTCCTGCAGCAATTTTGAAAATTTCAACAAACAAACAAGCGACGTCCTGTATTCCGGCGATACCGAGGTGCCGTATTCTGTAGGCTACAGCAAATTTGATTATAAAAAAGCGGTTGCGGTGCCGTACACGCTCCTCGCGTATGAAAGAAATTACCGAACATTCGTCAGGTCACAGTATCTTGAAATCGATGATGAGACCCGCGAATATATGGAAAAGATCATTGCAGCCAATAATTTTTACGGAAACGAGCTGAAATACAACCTGAAAACCGTGCTCAAGGTTGCGGAATATATACAAAACAGCGCACAGTATTCCTTAAATTATAACAGGAAACTTGATGGAGAAGAAAACATCGCCGTGGCTTTTCTCGATGAATATAAAGAGGGTATTTGTCAGCATTACGCATCGGCTGCTACCCTTCTTTACAGAGCAATGGGCATTCCCGCAAGATATACCGTTGGCTTTGTTGTAAATACCAAGGCAGGGGAATGGCTCGACGTAAAGGGAAACTCCGCGCATGCTTGGGTAGAGGTCTATATCGAAAAAATGGGCTGGGTGCAGATTGAGGTAACGAGTGGTTTCCAAAGCTCTACCAATGATCAGCAACCTCAATACTTTGCTGCAATAGCACCTGTGATCACAGAAAAACAATACGATGGCACACCTCTTTATGCAGAAAATCGTGTAAGCGGATTTGAAACATACGAGGCTATGGGCTATACCTATACCGTGGCTGTAAACGGATCCCGTACAGAGCTTGGGAAAGGCACCAGCGTGATTGAATCCTTTACCGTTTACAACCGCTTTGGCGAGGACGTAACGAAAAACTTTAATATTGTATATCAGACGGGAACCGTTCACGTATACTTTTCGGAGCTTATCTTTACAAGCGAGGATGCTACAAAGGTCTACGACGGACTGGCGCTTGCTACCGATATTTCAACCTGCAAAATGGTCGGCGGAACACTCCGGGATGGAGATAACATCTTGCTTGTGTCACCTTTATCCATACTAAATGCTTCTGTAGCATATGCGGATTTTGATGTCACCGTTTTGGACGAAGAAGGTAACCTTATCAGCGATCTATACAAGATTACGAAGAACTGTGGGATTTTAACGATATCTCCGAGAGAGATCACGATCAAAGCAGCGGATGCCAGCAAGATATACAACGGTACGGCACTTTTCAAAAAATCATACACAATAACCGAAGGTACGCTTGCCGAGGGAGACTTTATCGGTGTGTGCGATGTAGTGGGGATTCAGTATGAGGTCGGACGCTCAGAGAACCTTGTAAAAAATGTTGTCATATTGAATCCTTACGGCGTAGCGGTTACAGAAAACTATACCATAAGATTGGAACCCGGTGTTTTGCAGATATTACCGAAGCCGTAAGAAAGAAGAAGGGAGGATCGTATGCGTTACGAAAACTATCAAAAAAGAATAGAGAAGATAGCGGATCTGCTGCGCGTCGTCCTTCAAAAATGGCAGCTCTTTTTGCTGTTGCTTGTGATACTTGTGGCGGCAGTCACGTCGTTTATCTTCTTGAAAGGCACGGTTCTTTCGGTTAATTGCGCGCCGATCGTTTCCTATGGTGAGGAGATCGATTGCAACGCGATCGCGTTTTTTGCAAAAACACATTTGGAGTATCTTACAGAATCGGGAGAATGGACAGAGGAGGCTCCCGTTATGCCCGGTGAATATCAGCTTCGTGTTGTCGCAAACGGATTTTTTGGCAAGAAAACCAGTAATACCTTAAGCTTTACCATTGAAAAAAGAAAGATCGTGATTCAATCTTTGGACGGAACCGTTGATTACGGAGAAAATCCTGAGCTTTCTGCCGATCTGGCTTACAAGGATGCTTTATCTTGCGAAGAATTCGAAACAGATGATATCATTGCTAAGGACGGAGGCACAGACCTCTACGTTGCAATCATGCCCGAAAAATCCTCTGTGATGATACGGAATGAAAACGGAGATGACGTTACCTCGGCATACGATATCGAGGTCAAAAGGGAAGAACTCAAGATCATTCCAAGAAAAATCACCGTTACTGTTCAAAATGCTTCAAAAATATACGACGGAACCGTTCTTTCGTTTGACGGATATGAATTGAGTGAAGGTACGCTTCCACAGGGCGATTCTCTGTTTGCTTATTTTACCAAAAGTATCGTTGACATTGGAACCGTTGAAAACACGCCACATCTTGTTCTGATAAACAAGGATGGAACCGACGTAACGCTTTGCTACGATATCACCGTTGTAGCGGGTATGCTCACGGTGGAAAAAAGACCGCTTATTTTAACGACGCCAAGCGGGGAATTTGACTATGACGGTACTCCGCACGTACACGACAGTTGTGAAATCAGCGCAGAAACACCGCTTGCACAGAGTCAGAGCCTTTCCGTTCTTTGGAGTGGGGTCACCGATGCGGGGGACTACAAAAACATTCCCACACGGGTTACCGTAACGTCAGCCGAGGAGCTTGATGTTACAAATAACTATTCCGTCTTTTTTGAAGCGGGAACCCTTCGGATCAACCCGTTGCCCATAACAGTTGCCACTGCTGACAGAACGATAGAATATCGTGGAACAGAGTACAGTTTCAAAGATTCCGGACTGACGATAACGGAGGGGAGAATACTCAGCTGGCACGGTATTCTGGCTGATAGGTCAAGCTCTGCCACTGATGTAGGCACCTATACGAACGATACCGAGGTCATCATATTCGATGGAGATAGCCAAAAAGATGTTACTCACAATTATAATATTACCTATGTCCGCGGAACGGTTGAAATAAAAAAACGTTCTATTCTTGTTATAACTCCCACGGCTGTGTATACGTATGACGGAGCGGCGCATTACAATCATAACGTTACGGTGAATTACTCCTTAGCCTCAGGGGACATGATCGTCGTTACTGAAGGGACCTCTGTTACGGATGCGGGAACCTATCCAAACCAGATTTCGGTAAAGATCGTAAAGACGCCGGAACAGCAGGACAACGGGAACACATTGCCTGAAGGGAAGTCCGGTGAGGACTACGTTGACGTGAGCCACAACTATGAGATAAGCTACCTTTACGGCACACTTACAGTGAACAAAAGACCGGTATTGCTAAAGCCCGTCGATGCAAAGAAGGTATACGATGATACCCCGCTGATGTCTTCTGCTTTGCAGGTCTCTCCCAACAGTGAAAACGGTCTTGTTAACGGTCATAGCGTATTTGACGCCCAAACCAGCGGAAGCATCACCAACGTCGGAATGGTCTCGAACTATATCATCCCTTCCACCGTAGAGATACACGATGCCGGCGGCACAGATGTTACGTACAATTACGAGATTTTGTCTTCGGTTGGTCTTCTTGCCGTAACTCCGCGAGAGGTGCTTATTCAAACGGGCGGAGCTTCCAAAAAATACGATGGATCGGCCCTGACCAACAACTCCTTTGCTGTAGCAAAGGAATCCCAAAATGAGCTGATTTCTGGGCACATTGTCAGCCTTGAAACCATTGGCTCGATTTCCCGTGTTGGAAAAACGGAGAATATATGCAATCTCGAAAAAACAAGAATTTATGATGCGAGTGGAACGGACGTTACCGCAAACTATCTTGTCAAGTATTCCTACGGCATGCTTGAGGTGTACGGTGATGCCAATGGAGACCAGCACGGTAGCGGCTTCAATGAAAGCGGCACGATAGGATCGTTTAGAAACGAGCTGACATCTTCAGCCGACATCGCAACGCTTCTTAATGTAATGGATGAACGGGACGGATATCTCTATTTACGGCTGAAGAGCTTTGGCGGATATGCAGGCGGCGAGTGGAACGAAGCCACCGAATATTCCGAAAAGCTTCTCGGACAATACTCAGCCAATTACTTGGCTTCTCTGGCGATTGGAGACAACACCAAAAAGCTGTTGATCAATGCCCAAAATCCGCTCTTCTTCATGCCTTATTATACGTCACCTTTCGATACGGCGGGGCATATCGGGCAGACGAGTGACGTTATATACAACGACGGTTCGGATAACGAGGCAACATACACGTTCTCTTACAAGGACTATGATTATGGCTCCTCCATTATTCTCCCTGCGGAGTATGCAGAGTTTGAGAAGGCATATAGGACGTTCGTTTATTCACAATATTTAATCATGGATGACGAGACGCGCGCGTATATGGAGAGCATCATCGAGGAGCAGGGATTCTTTGGCAACGATATGGAAACCATTTTGAACGTTGCAAGGTATGTTCAGAATTGTGCCAAGTACAACGTGGATTACGATGAAGCGCTTGATGCCGAAGCGAACGTAGCAATCGCCTTCCTCGAATTGTACGAAGAGGGAATATCGCAGCATTTTGCCACCGCTGCAACCCTTTTGTATCGGGCAATGGGAATTCCCGCAAGATATACCATTGGTTATGCAACCCCCACCCTCAAAGACGAATGGGTACTGGTTGACAGAAGTAATGTACACGCTTGGGTTGAGGTCTACATCGACGGTGTGGGTTGGATTGAAATAGAGCCCACGGGCGGCAGTAGCTTTGGACTCAACGGATCGGGCGGTAAGTCGCAAAAGCAAACCATCACGGTCAAGCCCGCGTATCAGTACAAAATAGAGGATGGCACGGCTTTACAAGCAGCGTCTTTGATAGAATACAACGAGCTCCTCGATCAGCTTTATTCCAGCGGATACCGTTGGTCTGTGAAGGTTTCGGGCAGTATTGATACTGTCGGCAAAGGGGAGAGCTATGCCACGAAATTTACACTTTACGACCCATACGGAGCAGACGTTACCAACCAATATAACATCGTTTACGAAAACGGAACCCTGGAGATTCTTGCATCCGATGCAGTTGTGATATGGGTTGAGCTCAGCCGACTTCAGAAGTACTATGACGGAACGCCGCTTTCCTTTGAAAAGTCAGACTACAAGATCACAAGCAACGCTTCGCTTGAGAACATCGAGATCAGTATGAACGTTTCTTTGACCGATGTGGGCTATCTGACACTTTCGGAGCTCAATGAAAATTCCGAGCAGTATGTTACCCTCAAATACGGTTCGGCAACCGGCGATGACCTTTTGCAAAAAAGGATCGTTGTCATATTTACGGATCATTTTACCTACACGGCAGGCTACACCATGTCAAAACCGGTGATAAAGATTGATCGCAGACCTGTTACCATTGTTGCTTCTTCAATGTCTAAGCTTTATGATGGGACTCCCTTGACAAGCAGCACGGCATATCTTTCCCAGGGCTCGCTTTGTGTGGGACACACGCTGACGGTTGAGGTCGTAGGTTCGATCGAATATCCCGGCGCGGAGATCAATGAGCTGACGCGAGTCGTTATCACCAACGAGCGCGGGGAAAACGTGACCCACAATTACGATATTACCAAGGTAAACGGTACGCTCACCGTTTATCGGTAAAAAACAGAGGCTGAGTCAAACGCTTTTTAGAAAGGGAATGGCTCAGCCTATTGCTCTGTCTATGTGCCCGGAAACGAATTCGGAACCCCTGCAAGCTATGGATTAGATGATAAAAATTAATTTTTTTTGAAATATCTATTGACATTTTGATAAAAGCGTGCTATACTGACCTCAATAAACCAAAAGACGACTTTATACGACAAATCAAAGGATAGAGGCGCGGAATTTATGAGTCGTGCGGGGAAAATCTTGGAAAAGAGAGCGCACAAAAGGAAATTTCGCCGAAGCCCGCCGATTTTTCCGTCGGTATGGCTGGGGGATGCGGAAATACCGTATTCACTGTCACAGATGTGGAGAACTATCAATGAAACGGTTGCACTTTTTCGGGCTTGTTTTGTTGCGTAGCACTCTGCTGCGCTTTTTCTTTTGTCGAGAAGGTGCTTTGGAAATTCAGAAAGGACAACAAGCCTATGTCAAAAGTACAAAAAATCACACTTTGTGCGGCAATTGCCGTAATTGTAATCCTGATGGTGATTGCAGGCGTGACCGGTGGATCCTTGCAAGAGGTTTCTTGCATTGACTGTCACGGTACGGGGATGATCGACGGTGCGAGCTGCGAAACCTGCGGAGGAGACGCTCTGGTCAGAGGAAACTTCTGGGCGCTGATTCCTCCCATCATTGCGATCGGTCTGGCGCTGATTACCAAGGAGGTTTACAGCTCCTTGTTCATCGGCATTCTTTCCGGTGCGCTTTTGTATAACAACTTTTCTCCCATTCAATCGGTTGATACACTCCTGAATGATGGACTGATCTCATCCGTTTCGGGCACTGCGGGTATTTTTATCTTTTTGGTAGAGCTTGGCATTATCGTGGCGCTGGTCAACAAGGCGGGCGGCTCGGCGGCGTTTGGAAGATGGGCACAAACGCACATTAAAACGCGTGTCGGTGCGATTATTGCAACCTTTTGCCTTGGCGTGCTGATTTTTATCGACGACTATTTCAACTGCCTGACGGTGGGCTCTGTGATGCGTCCCGTAACCGATGCGCACAAAATTTCCCGTGCAAAGCTGGCATATCTGATCGATGCAACTGCAGCGCCGGTTTGTATGATTGCTCCGATTTCCAGCTGGGCAGCAGCAGTTTCCCAGTATGCGGAGGATGGCAAGGGATTGGAGTTGTTCATCACCGCGATCCCGTTCAACTTCTATTCGCTTCTTACCTTCGTCTTTGTTATCGGACTTGCCGTGCTTGGATTTGACTACGGCTCGATGAGAACGCACGAATTCAACGCGATTCAAAACGGGGATCTTTATACCGGCGGCGAGCGTGTGGAATCCGAAGACGTTGCGCCTGTGGCAAAGGGAAGCGTTGTGGATTTGATTTTCCCGATCATTGTTTTGATTGTGGTTTGCGTATTTGCGTTGGTTTATAACGGCGGTATTCTGGACGGTGCCGGTTTTGTGGATGCCTTTGGAAACACCGACGCCACCGTTGGCTTGCCGTGGGGCGGATTGGTTTCGCTGATCATCATTATGGTTTATTTTGCGATCCGCCGTTCGATGGTGTTCAAGGAAATGATGCATTGCATTCCTTCCGGATTCATCGCAATGGTTCCTGCAATTCTGATTTTGACCTTTGCAACCGCGCTGAAGAACATGACCTCGGCACTTGGTGCAAAGTACTTTGTGGCAGATCTGATGAACAGCGCTGCGGCGGGGCTGGATAACTTCCTGCCTGCGATTATCTTCCTTGTTGCGTGCGTGCTGGCGTTTGCAACCGGTACCTCGTGGGGAACCTTTGGAATTTTAATTCCGATCGTGACATATATGTTTGAGCCGAATTCTACGATTCTGATCATCAGCATGTCTGCGTGCCTGGCGGGCGCTGTTTGCGGTGACCATTGCTCTCCGATTTCGGATACGACCATTATGTCCTCGGCGGGAGCTGAATGTGATCACCTCAATCACGTTTCTACACAAATGCCGTATGCCGTTACGGTGGCGGGAATCTCCTTTGTGATGTTTATCATTGCGGGATTTGTGCAAAATGCTTGGATTTGTTTGCCGATCGGCGCCGTTTTGACAGTTGCCACGCTGTTGGTGATTCGTGCGGTTATTGGCAAGCAAGAAAAGAGTAAAATCTGATTTGAAAAGCTTTTTCAAACCGCCGCAGGCGTACATTTGCCTGCGGCGGTTTTGGCGTAAAAAAAAACAAAGATTCTTGCATGAGCGGTTGAAAAAAGTATGATAATGTGGTATAATAAATTATCATACGCCGGAGCGACGGATTTGGATTCGGAGGGATAAACGCGTGCTTTTTACGAGCCTGGAATTTTTGTTTGTATTTTTCCCAATTACATTTTTGGTCAATTTTTTGCTGCCCGCAAAAGCACGGAATTATTGGTTGCTTTTGGCGAGTTTGTTTTTTTACGCATGGGGAGAACCAACCTTTTTGCTTGTGATGCTTGCCTCCATTCTGTTCAACTATCTGATGGCACTTTTGATCGCCAAAAACGAAGGGAAGGCGCGTGCACGTAAGTGGTGGCTTAGCCTTACGGTGGTTGGAAACCTTGGCGTTTTATTTGTATTTAAATATTTGAATTTTGTAACTGAAACACTGCATTCCGCGCTCCCGTTTACACAAGCTTGGTTTGATCGCACCGAGTTCGTTTTGCCGATCGGAATTTCTTTTTTCACCTTTCAGGCGATGAGCTACGTCATAGACGTTTATCGCGGTGTGCCGGTGCAAAAAAATCCTGCCTATCTCGGACTTTATATTTCGCTGTTCCCGCAGCTGATTGCGGGACCCATCGTACGCTACACCACCATTGCCGACCAGATTCAATCCCGAAAAATTACCTCCGAGCTGTTTTGCAAGGGAATGTTGCGATTTGTCAAGGGCTTTAACAAAAAGGTTTTGCTTGCCAATTTGTTGGCAGTGGTAGCCGATGCGGCGTTTGGCACGGAGCAGATGAGCGTTGCCATGGCGTGGTTGGGAGCACTTTGCTATGCGTTGCAGATCTTCTTCGATTTCAGCGGATACTCCGAAATGGCGATCGGACTTGGCATGATGCTGGGCTTTACCTTTTTGGAAAACTTTGATTTTCCGTATATCTCAAAAACGATCACCGAGTTTTGGCGCCGCTGGCACATCTCGCTTGGAACATGGTTCCGCGACTATATCTACTTTCCACTGGGAGGCTCCCGCGTCAAAAGCAAATGGCGGCTGGTTTTCAACCTGGCGGTCGTTTGGCTGGCAACCGGAATCTGGCACGGCGCCAGCTGGAATTTTGTCCTTTGGGGCGCTTTGTACGGCTGTATCATCATCGCGGAAAAGCTTTTATCGGTGCCGAGACACGTGGAGGAGCACCGGGGCTTGCGCGTGACGTATCAGCTGTTCTCTATGCTGATGGTGCTGTTCGGTTGGGTGCTGTTCCGTGCTGCGGATCTATCGGCGGCGTTGGCATATTTGCAAACGATGTTCGGCTTTTCCGCCACCGCTTTGGCAGATGCCACTGCATGGCATTATTTTACAAACTTCTTTGTGATTTTGGCAGCGGGATTGCTTTGCTCCACGCCTGTGTTCGGCAAGCTGAGGCAGGGAATTGCCAACAAATTCCGCTGTGGGGAAGCCGTTGTAAATACGGTTGCCTGCGTGGTACAGCTGGTATTGTTCGTCATCAGCGTTTCGTTTATCGTGATGGATGCGCACAATCCGTTTATCTACTTTAATTTCTGATACGGATGGGGGATTTGAAAATGAAAGGAATTTGGAGTACCCGCATTTTTACCGTTCTCATCCTCTTGTTTCTGTCTGTCGGTGCGGTGATCAATATCGGCTTGCTGGCAGAGCCGATTCAAAATCTGGTTGGCGGAGAGAGCAATTTTGAGGATTTTATTGCTGAGGTCAAGGAGGTATACGTCTCCGATCTTGCCGGCAAGGAGGCGTTTATCAACCTCAACGGGTTGTTTGCAAAGCTGACCGGGCGAACGGTGTACAACGAGGTCGCCGTTTTGAACAACGGAATGCTGGATTACGACACGCTCCCAAAGCTGGATATGACGGATTTTGCAAACGGCGTAGATGCATTTGATGCTTATCTGCAAGAAAAGGAGATTCCGTTTTTGTACGTGCAGGCGCCGTGCAAATCGGATCTTTCGGATATGCTGATCCGCGATGGCGTGGAGAATTACGGGAATACCAATGCAAACGAATTGCTGGCGCTTTTGGAGGATGCAGGTGTTTCAAGCTTGGATCTGCGTACTTCCATTTCCGCCACGCCGCAGACGGTGGAGCAGTATTTTTATAACACTGACCACCACTGGAACACCAACGGCGCGTTTGTCGCGTTCGGAGAAATTTTGAATGCATTGAACAAAATGCTTCCCGAAGCGAATCTTGATCTCTCGCTTGCCGATGCCGAAAGCTGGAATATTCGGGTATACGAGGATTGGTGTCTTGGCAGCCGCGGCAAACGCGTGGGGGTATGCTATGGAGGAGTGGACGATCTGTACGTTTATACGCCGGATTTTCAAACCGAGATGTCGATGAATATTCCAAAGCACGGTGCCGCTTACCGCGGTAGCTTTGAGGAAACGGTGATGCATACCGCCGCAGAATATCTGGATGCTCCCGATTATTTCAATCAGGATCCTTACTATATTTATATTGGTGGGGATTACCCGTTGGTGCAGCACACCAATGCGCTGGCGCAAAACGATTTGAAGGTATTGGTCATCAAGGATAGCTTTACCATACCGGTACAAGCGTTTTTGTCAACGGCGGTGGCAGAGCTGGAGGTGTTGGATCCGCGCTATTTCAACGAATGCTCGATCGCGGAATACGTGGAGCAATCACAGCCGGATGTTGTGATCATGATGGTGAATCCTTCGATGTTCGGCTCAAAAAGCTACTACCGCACGGGTGCCGAGGATCTGACAGGGAAGGCGAAATAAGAATGTAAAAAGGTGCTGTCGTAAATGCAGAAGCGCATTTGGTCGACAACGCCTTTTTGCTTTTATAAAAACACTTTGACCAACTCTTTCAGCCATGCAAAGATTGCAGGCACGTGCTCGTCCAATAGGAAAGCGATCTCCGCACGGTTGCCCTCCGTGATTTCCGCTGCTTGAAACAGAGTACCGATTGCCTCGCTTTTGCCGATTGCGATCGCAGCCCGAGCTTGATTTCCGATTGCCAGATAGTTCCCGATTGCCAGAGCGCCTACGGAGAACTGACCGATTGAAAGCGCACCAACCGCTAAAAGTCCCACGCATATTGCTCCAAAAGCGATCACACCTACCGAAACAGAGCCAGCGGCAATGATGCCGAGTGCAACTGTTCCAAGCGCAAACAAGCCCAGTGATAGGCAACCCAGCGAAAGAACACCGAGTGAAAATAAACCGATTGACACAATTCCTTTTGCGCATAAGCCGATTGCAAAAATCCCTTTTGCAGTTCGTCCAAGACCAATGTTGATGTGCCATAAGGGCAATCCGTGAACCGTCCGCTTGCTTTTCTTTTCA
This sequence comes from Clostridia bacterium, assembly GCA_017452665.1. Classification (GTDB taxonomy): domain Bacteria; phylum Bacillota; class Clostridia; order Oscillospirales; family CAG-272; genus UMGS1865. The sequence continues at coordinate 6,414 of JAFTLZ010000028.1, read as the reverse complement.
TAGTAAAGCGATTTTAACCGGAGCTGAGGTTGCGGATTCAGCGGTTCGGGCGTATCCATTTGATCCTTTAACAAATAATCCATCGAGCAATCGTATAGCTCACCAAGCTTAATCAGCTTATCCGTTTCGGGGTATGCGAGATCGGATTCCCATTTGCTGACCGACTGTCTGGAAACACCGAGAATATCCGCCAGCTGTTCTTGCGTATAGTTGTTTTCTTTGCGTAATTTTGCGAGCTTTTCACCAAGTGTCATTGAAAAGATCTCCTTTCTTTTGATACCTAAATCATAGCACACTGCGGCGGAAAACACCACCAACTTTCAATTTCTTTTTGTAAACTTTGAGTTGCATATTCTATATTATATCAAAAAACGGCGTTTTTTTCAAGTGGCATTTTTTAAATCACAAAACCCAAACAACAGTTGAGTGCTAAACAACTATTTGATAATTGTTTTTTTTCAAAATATCTGCTATAATATAATCACACCGGTGATAACTATTTCAAGGAGGAGCTTTTATGCAACTTAACTTAGGTACTAAAATTAGAGAACTGCGCCGACGCGATGGGCGCACACAAGACAATCTTGCAGAAGCACTCGGCGTAACCGCACAGGCTGTTTCCCGCTGGGAATCGGGCGGCAGTTATCCCGATATGGAGATGATCCCTGCTATCGCAAATTACTTCCACGTATCCATTGATGAACTGTTCGGATATCATGATGAACGAGAAGAAAAAATCAAAACTATTCTTGAAAATGCTACCAAGATACTTACAAAGCAGGGATTTACAATGTATCAAGGAAGTTTATCAGAAGATGTTAGAGAATGTATCAATGTGCTTCGTGCTGCCTCAGAGGAATTTCCGAATGAACCCAAAATTCTTTTGAAGCTTGCTCAGGCGCTTCATATGTGGGGTTGGAATAAATACGGAGCCAAAGGGCATCCTTCCGATTTATCCGGCATCATAGAAGATGATATTGAATACAACTCCAAAAATATTTATTGGCAAGAAGCTGTTCGTGTTTATGAAAAACTGTTGAAATCGAATCCATCTTCAGAAGACCGCGAGATTGCCATCCGTCAAATAACACCGCTTTATTGTAGAATGGGTGAATACGAAAAAGCAAAAGCACTTGCTAACGATCAAAATGCACTTGCCATTTCCAAAGAAGTATTGCTACCCCTGGCAACAGTCGGTGAAGAAAAAGCAAGATATCAAGGTGAAAGAATTATGGCTCTTCTTTCAAATCTCAGATTTGCCATTTTTGAAGCTGTCGCTACAAGACCAGCGGTATCATCATCTGAATATGGACGTGAAATTATCTTATCGGTTATCAATCTTTACGAAACTATTTTTATTGACGGTAAGTGTGGAAGCTGGCATTGGAACATTGGTCAGTTGTATTTGACTTTGACTAAATATGAAATGGACAACGATGGCAGCATGGAAAAAGCTCTTAGTTACTTTGATAAAGGCTTTGATCATTGCAAGGAATATATGCGTATCTACAATGAAGGTGAATATGAGTATTCCGCGCCTTTAGTAGTGGCATTGCCGAAGATAAACAAGGGGGATCTTATTCCCTTCGGGGATGATGTTTGGGAGAAAGAGTTTAGATTCTATCAGCAAAATATTGTTGAAGAAATTCGCAAGAATCCCAAATATGCCGAATGCTTTATATAATTCCACGAAGCACACCTTGCACAAGGGCACACACAGCGCGATACCATTGCTCATTTTGGTGACCCATCGGAGAGTCAAGAACTCAAACGCGCGGTTTTATGCTGTGCGAAGCGCTACTTTAGTTTTGTCGCGCGTTCCGGCAAAGCAAAGCTTTGCGGAGATCAGCTCATAAAGAAGGCATAAAAAAGCCAATATCCGAACAAGTTCGAATATTGGCTTTTTGGTGACCCATCGGAGAGTCGAACTCCGGACACCATGATTAAAAGTCATGTGCTCTGCCATCTGAGCTAATGGGTCGTATCTCTTCCTCACACCATAATATTATAACATATTTAGGGCAATTTGTCAATACTTTTTTGAAATATCAAAATAGCAGAAGAGAATTTGGAATTAGGATGATTATTTGTGCAAAATCACAGTTTTTGCTCTTTTTTCAACGCTTCACGACGGATATAGGATGCCATCGTTTCGATATTTTCGGGGAGAATTCCGGGCATCGAGGGGGTATATTCACCGTCCTCAATTTCGTTCTCCGCGATTGTGGTGCGCAAATGGCGGACGAACAGCTTATCCAGAAACGGCAGACCGTCGGTGCGTAGCGAGCCGCCAAAATACAACATTTGAAAAGCCGCCGCACGCAATTCCTTTGCAAAGAGAACCTCTTCATAATATTCGTATTCGTGCGCCAAACCGCAGCAAAGAAACAACGCCAAGCGTTTTTGCTTCAATACTTCTAAATTTTCTTTTAAAAAGAGGCGCAACGCGGGATGAAATTTTCCAAACTGTACCGATCCTCCTACCACAACGATGTCATATTCCACAAGGCTTGGAGAAGGCGCTTGCGCCAGATTCTTCAAGGTAACGTCCAATCCGTGCAAATGCTGCTGTAAGCGTTGTACACATTCCTCCGTGGTCCCGTGCTTTGAAGTGTAAGCAATCAAAATTTTCATGTTTCCATCCTGCTTTCGATAGTTTGTTGCGTTTATAATCATATTTATTGTACCACAGTTTTGAAAGAATGTAAAGTATTCTTAATGCCAAAAAAGTAAAGTTTTATTGAATGACTTAAAAAAGATGCTTATTTCGTATGAATATGGGTATTGCATTGTAAATTGCGCACATTCCACACTTTTTTTCGATATTGTATATTGACATTTCTGTAAAAATGGATTATAATAATGCTGTCAAAATTTGAAAAACGCAAGGAGATTTCTATGAAAATCACATTTTTGGGAACTTCCGACGGCATTCCGCGCCCCAGTCACTTTTGCACCAGTACCATGATTGACATAAACGGTTGCATTTATCTGATAGACACCGGCGCTCCCGTGATTGATTTGATGCTTCGCTATGGCAAAAAGCCGGATCAGCTAAAGGCTATTTTCAATACACACGGGCACAGTGATCATCTTGCAGGAATGCTGCAGCTGTTGGACCTTTGCACCTGGGCGTATAAATCAACTTGCTATGATATTTATTTAACCGAGTTGGAAATCGCAAATGCGTATGCCGCATGCGTGGAAGCACAGGAACGCGTTCCGTTTCCGCACGATCGGCTGCATTTTCACATTTTTGAAGCAGGTGAGATCTATGCCGACGAAAATATCAAGGTTACTGCGATTGCTACAAGCCATTGTGAACCGAGACCAAGCTATGCTTTTCTGATCGAAGCAGAAGGGAAGAAGCTGGTGCTCTCGGGGGATCTCTCTTATATGTTGACTAAAAATGATTTTCCGCAGATCCTTTGCCAAACACCCGTAGATTTCTTTTTGTGTGAAATGGCACACTTCGGGGAAGAACAAATTGCACCGTATTTGGAAAAATGCCTTGCCAAGCAGGTGTGGTTCAATCATTACCAGCTCCGCAAGGAGGCGGACATTCAGGCGCTTTCCGCTCCCGGAAGATTTTCTTTCCCCGTCCACATGGCACAGGACGGCGATACGGTTGAACTATAATTGTAGAAAATAAGAGGACTTTGATTATGAATTTCAGACCTACCGCAATTCCGTTGGTTACGATAGATCCGTACTTCAGCATTTGGAGTTTTTCGGATTGCTTGACCGATGATCATACAAGACATTGGACGGGACAGCGCAACACGATGTACGGTGTGCTGTACGTTGACGGCAAACCGTACCGTTTTATGGGAAAAACCGATGCACGCGATAAATATTGCCCGGAAGGGCCGGCGCTGGAGCAGGTATCCGTAGAAGTGCGCCCCACAACTACGGTATACACCTTTGCGCATCCTGCGTGTGAGCTGAGACTCTCGTTCGTTACGCCGCTTTTGATGGATCGGCTGGAGGTTTTGTCTCGTCCGGTTTCCTACATCTTTTATGAGATCACCCCGCGCGAAGAAGGGCATACTTTTCAAGTCCATTTGGATTTTTCTTCCGAGATCACGGGGGATCTCAAGGGGCAAAGCTTTGTAGCAAAAAAGACGGACGGCCATGCTTGGATCGGTGCGCAAGAGCAAAGAGTTTTGAACCGTTCCGGTGATGACGTACGCATCGATTGGGGATATCTGCATCTGGTACATCCCAATGCTGACGTGGCACGAATGATCAGCCATTACGGTATTTTCGGTGCCTGCTATTTCGCCTCGGATGTCAATACCGATCAGCCGATTCCGTGTGACCGTATGCCGGTTTTGGTGGTAAAATCACAGGAACTTTCCGATTGCTTTGTCATCGCTTACGACGATATCCACTCCATCGAATATTTTCATAAGCCCGTTGATGCGTACTACAAAAAATTCTACAGTGATTTTGAAAGTATGCTGAAGGTTGCCGTTCGGGAAGCCAACGAGCTGCGCACGGCGTGTGATGCCTTTGACGCCGATCTGATCGCAAAGATGGAAAAAATCACGCCCGAATACGCAAAAATCGGCGCTTTGGTTTACCGCCAGGCTATTGCGGCACACAAAGCCGTGGACGTGGATGGAGAACTAATGTTCTTCTCCAAAGAAAATTTCAGCGGCGGATGTATGGCAACTCTGGACGTTACCTATCCCTCAATTCCGCTTTTTCTGCTTTACAATCCCGAACTGGTGCGCGGTATGATGCGCCCGCTTCTTGCTTACGCCAAGAGCGAGCTTTGGCCTTACCGTTACGCGCCGCACGATTGCGGTCTATATCCGCTTTGTAACGGACAGTTTTATTCCACTCACGATTGGAAACTGGCCGAGGACCGTCAGATGCCGATCGAGGAATGCGGCAATGCGATTCTGGTTGTTGCGGCTGCGTTGAAGGCAGATGGAGATCGTTCCTTGATCGATGCAAACCGCGATTTGCTGAAGCAGTGGGCTGATTATCTGGTTGAATTTGGCTATGATCCCGAAAATCAGCTTTGTACCGACGACTTTGCGGGTCACCTGGCACATAACTGTAACTTGAGCCTCAAGGCAATCGTGGCACTTGGCGCGTATGCAACCTTCTTTGGCGAGACACAGTATGCCGAGATTGCAAAGGATATGGCAAGCCGCTGGGTCAAGGATGCCAAAAAGAAAAGTGCAAAAGGCTGGAAATTGACCTTCGATCAGGACGATACATGGAGTATGAAATACAATATTATTTGGGACCGTCTCCTTGGTTTAGAGCTTTTTGATGCATCGGTCAGCGAGGAAGAAATGGAAGTTTACGGCGAGAAAATGAACCGTTATGGTGTTCCGCTGGACAGCCGCAGTGACTATACCAAGCTGGATTGGATGGCGTGGACGACTGTAATGGCAGATCAACCGGAATACACCAAGCGCGTGTATAAGTCCATTGCCGCAATGATCTGCGATACGCCCGAGCGTGTTCCCGTAACCGATTGGTATTTTACAAGCACCGCACATATGCGCGGTTTTCAAGCGCGTTCTGTCCTTGGTGGATTCTTTATCAATTTGTTGGCAGACCGTTTTTTAGAGAATAGTTGAAAGGAAATCACGAAAGGTATGAAGTTAGAAGGGAAAATCATTGACTTTTTGGGTGATAGTATTACCGAAGGTGTTGGTGTAAAGGATATTGCAAACAACCGCTACGATCATATTCTCGAAAAAGAATGTGGATTAAAAGCCGTTTACAACTACGGCATCGGAGGCACCCGCTTAGCGCACCAAAGCGTTCCCAGCGAAAAGCCGAGACACGACCTCTGCTTTTGCGGCAGAGCTTATGATCTCAACCGTGATGCGGATATCATCGTGGTTTACGGCGGTATCAACGATTTTATTCATGGTGATGCACCGATTGGAAAAAAAGGGGATCGCACACCTGCGACCTTCTGCGGCGCAGTATGGTTCTTGATGAATCTGCTCCGCCAGAATTATGTAGATAAGACCGTTGTATTTATGACTCCTGCACATTGTTGCTTCAACGGGTTGACCGACCGCAAGCCCTCGGACCGTCCGATGAAAAAAGAGGATGCCATGCCGGTTTTGGGGTATGTTGAAATCATTCAGGAGACCGCAAAGGAATTCGATATTCCCGTGCTGGATCTTTATCACACACTTGGAATTGACCCCAATCTGGAGGAGGACTGCATCAAATACACCGTAGATGGCTTGCATTTCAACGATGACGGTCATCATGTCCTGGCAAAAACGCTCAAAAACTTCTTAGAGAGTCTCTAAATAACCGATTACACTACAAAGCTCCCGAGTACCGTTTGGTAATCGGGAGATTTGTAGTGTTCAGACTGTAGACAAAACAACCGGCTTTCGTCAGTTTGACGAAAAGTTTTGGTCGGCG
>JAFTLZ010000027.1 GCA_017452665.1 Clostridia bacterium | reverse complement strand
TTCGCCTTCAGATACTTGTCCAATGCATAAGTAAACGCCAAGCGAACCGCACGGTCGGGTGAGCCGCCGTACTCCAAAAAGCTGGAGTTATGGTAATACTCCAACATATTGACGGTATTTGAGACGCAGAAGGAAACATCCGCCTTGAATTTGTACTCGTCCAGATCCTCGCGATCGCGTCCCTGCGTTTCCAGATGCCAGCTGACCGGGGCGGTTAAGCCTGCCTCTCCTACCTTTTCGTTCAGATAGTCGGCAATGCCGTTTTCGTAAACGAATTTTTCCTCGGTAAAGCTCTCATCCTCCTGCTCAACAAAGAGCAAAAAGGAAATGCCGGGATTAACGACTGATTGGCGGTGGAGCACATCGCGGAAAAAGTCGTGCGGAATGTTGATATCGGTAAACACCTTCAAATCCGGGCGCCAGAGCACAACGGTGCCGGTTCGCTTTTCTTTGGGAGAGAGCGGGCGCTCCTGCAGCTCCCCGTTGACCTCTCCGCGGCGGAAGCGGATGCTGCGCTCGGTGGTGCCGTCAAAGGATTTGACGATCATATATTCGGAGGCACATTGCGTTGCGCACGCGCCAAGGCAGTTGAGTCCGAGGGAATACTCGTACGCCTAGCCTGCATTATTATTGTCGTATTTTCCGCCTGCATAAAGCTCTCAGTAGATCAGATCCAAGTTCCATCTGCCCTCTGCCTCGTTCCAGCCCAGCGGAACGCCGCGGCCGTGGTCGTCCACCTCAATGCTTTTGTCCTGAAAGACGGTTACCCTGATCTCGTTTCCGTGCCCTTCTCTCGCCTCGTCTACTGCGTTGGAGAGAATTTCAAAGAAAGAATGCTCGCATCCCTCCAAGCCGTCGGAGCCAAAGATGACGGACGGACGCTTTCGTACGCGATCGGCGCCCTTGAGCGCTTTGATGCTTTGATCATTATACTGTTGTTGTTCCATTTTTTTCGTTGCCATTCCACGCGTCCTTTCAATTCAATCTGTTATTCCTTTTTATTATAACAGAAAAAATCGATTTTGAAAAGGGGGAAAATCGCCTATTTTTTGAAAAATCCCGTTTTTTCTCGTTTTTTCTATTGCAAAATTGCAAAAAATCGAATATAATAGTGGTAGCTACACTGCCAAAAAACACGCAGAGGCGCTACCTTTTCCACAAAAGCATTACGGGACACCCTTCGCGGCAATCCCGAAAGATCTCGGAGGTCCACCTTGAATCAGATAGAATGGTTAGAACAAATACGAACACGCCCCTGCACCGTTGTGGGCCTTGGCATATCCAATCTGCCGCTGATCGACTTTTTGCTGCGTCAAGGTGCTGCCGTTTCGGCAAGAGATCAAAAATCGCGCGAGGCGCTTGGCGAGGTTGCAGATCGGCTGGAGCAACAGGGCGTAACGCTGATCTTGGGCGAGCGTTATTTGGAGGATCTCGGCAACGGTTTGATCTTCCGTTCCCCCGGTCTGCGCCCCGACCTGCCCGCCTTTACATCCGCGATCGCAAACGGCGCGATTCTGACCTCGGAAATGGAGCTGTTTTTGGAGCTGACCCCCGCGCACGTCATCGGCATTACGGGCAGTGACGGCAAAACCACGACCACGACGTTAACCGGTCTGTTTTTGACCGAGGAATGTCGCAAACGCGGGCGCGGAAAGGTCTACGTTGGCGGAAATATCGGCACGCCCCTGCTCCCGCACGTGTTTGAAATGACGGCGGACGATTTTGCCGTGCTGGAGCTTTCCAGCTTTCAGCTGCAAACCATGTGCCGCTCAGCAGAAAGAGCCGCCATTACCAATATTTCCCCCAATCACCTCAACTGGCACACCGGGATGGAGGAATACATCCACGCCAAAACCAATATTTTTGCACACGCCCCCAACCACCGCCTGGTCACCAATGCAGAAAATGAGATCACGGTAACGTTGGGCAAAGAAACCGCTCGGCCGAAAACCTATTTTTCCTCTGCAAAGCACAACTATTCCGAGTTTTCGTTGCAAAGCGGAGATCACGCCGTTTACGAAAAAAACGGAACCGTAACCTACTGGGACGGCAAAACCGAAACGCCGATTTTGCACAGCGCTGACATCATTCTGCCGGGGCGCCACAATCTGGAAAACTACATGACGGCGATCTCCCTGACGGCAGGGCTCGTCTCACCGGAAACGGTGACACACGTGGCAAAAACATTCCCCGGAGTTGCCCATCGCCTGGAACGGATCCGCGTCTGCGACGGTGTTACCTATTACAACAGCTCCATCGACTCCTCCCCTACCCGCACAGCGGCGGCGCTTTCGGCTCTGCGCGAAAAGCCCATTGTGATTTGTGGCGGCTATGACAAAAACATTCCCTTCGAGCCGCTTGCCGACGCGCTGTGCGAGCGTGCAAAGGCGGTGATTCTGACCGGTGCAACGGCAAAAAAGATCCGCACCGCGCTGGAACAAAAAATGGAGGTGCAAACCGGTGCGCTCCCCGTATTGGAGGAGTCGGATTTTACCGAAGCCGTTTGCCTGGCGCGCAAGATCGCACACGCGGGAGATACCGTACTCCTATCCCCTGCCTGTGCAAGCTTTGACGCGTTCCGTAACTTTGAAGATCGCGGAAACACCTTCCGCCGTATCGTAGAAAAATTCTAAACGAAAGGATACCAAACACCATGGATCAAAACCAAAACCAGTATGAACAACAGTCTTATCAAGCGCCGTACATTTCGCAAAAAAATGCGGCATATTACCGCTCGCAGGCAAGAATTGCGCTGAAAGGGAATTGGCCCATCGCCATTTTAGTGGCGTTGATCGCTTCCCTTCTCGGCGCCGTCAGCTCCGAGTCTTTCAGCTGCAATTTCAGTATTCCTTTGCCGTTCGACTTTACAAGCCTGTTTCCCGGGTCCGAAGGTGCCTTTTCTACTGAATCTCTCGTAACCCAAATGAATGAATTGCTGTCATCTGTCGGTATTGTTTTCATCATTATTTTTGCAACGGTTGCATTGTTTACGATTGCATTTTCACTGTTTTTTTCCTCGCCGATCCACCTCGGTTACGAGCGCTTTAATCTGGATCTGATTGACGGAAACAGCGGCGGCATCTGCTTGGAAACGCTTTTCTCTTCCTTCAAAAAATGCTATCTCAAAAGTGTCGGCTTGGGGCTTGTGTACAGCTTGATCATGTCGTTCGCCCCGATTGTTCCCTTAATTCCCTTCGCTATTGTTGCTCCTTTTTTGATGGGATGGGCAGGATTCACCTCCGGTACAGTCAATCTTTCCGCTTTTCTTATACTCGCCGTACTTCTCCTGATCTTTGTCGGGATAAGTTGCGCGGTTTCGCTCATTCTTTCCTACCGTTACCGTTTTGCCTTCATGATCATGGCAGAATATCCCACCATCGGAATTTTTGATGCGTTGCGCAACTCTGCAAATTTGATGAAGGGCAACAAATGGAAGCTCTTTTGCCTGGACTTCAGCTTTATCGGCTGGATCCTTCTTGCAAGCTGCACCTGCGGCTTGGGAATGATCGTCCTTATGCCCTATATGTACGCGGCAAGCGCGGCATTTTACAACGATATCGCCAACCGCCAGGCAGCAAAAGAAACCGAATTTCCCAGCATCAATCCCGACGATTACGTTGGAATGTAAGCTTACACGCTCAAAATTACAAAGAAAAGGATCACAATTTTAAACAGCTATGATATTCTCTGAAAAAATCGAACAGCTGGCAATCGAGGCGGAGGCAACATTGGCGCCGCAGTTCAAGCACATCGAAGCGGTTGCCTTTCAAAATACGCAAAAGGTGATGGATGCCTTTCGCAATCATCGCGTCAGCGACGGAATGTTCCAATCCACCAGCGGCTACGGCTACGATGACCGCGGGCGCGAGGTGCTGGACGAGGTCTGGGCAGATGTGATGGGAGCAGAAGCCGCAATCGTCCGTCACAACATTATCAGTGGTACGCAAGCGCTCTCCATCGGGCTCTTCGGGCTTCTGCGTCCGGGAGACGTGATGTATTCGGTTGCCGGAAAGCCGTACGACACACTGGAAGAGGTCATCGGCATTGCCGGAGAACCCGGAAACGGTTCGCTGAAGGACTTTGGCATCGGCTACGAAATGACCGAACTGAACAGCTGCGGCGGCTTTGACTTCCCTGCAATCGAAGCAAAGCTCCGTGAGTTGGGTGCCTCCTGCAAAATGGTATTTGTACAGCGCTCCAAGGGATACCTAAACCGCAAAACGCTGAGCGTAGCAGAAATCGGCGAGTTGGTTCGCTTTGTCAAAAACATAAGACCCGAAACCTACGTGGTGGTGGATAACTGCTACGGCGAATTTGTAGAAACCGAAGAGCCGTGCGCGGTAGGTGCCGACCTGATCATCGGTTCCTTGATCAAAAATCCCGGCGGCGGCATGGCAGAAACCGGAGGATATCTGGCAGGCACCAAGCGCACCGTAGAGCTGGCAAGCTACCGCATGACCTCCATCGGCATCGGTGCGGAGGCGGGAGCGACCATGGGGCAAAACAAGCCCATGTACAAGGGGTTGTTTTATGCCCCTCATACCACCGCGCAGGCGCTGAAAACCGCACATCTGGCGGCTTACGTTTTTGAAAAGCTTGGATATACGGTAGAGCCGCGCTGGAACGAAGAACGCCACGACATCATTCAAACCGTCATCATGGGCAACTCCGAGGGACTGTGCGCCTTTTGCCGTGGGATTCAGCAAGGCTCCCCTGTAGATGCGTTCGTCACACCGGAGCCGTGGGCAATGCCGGGCTATAGCGATCCCGTCATCATGGCGGCAGGCGCTTTTACGCAAGGAAGCTCCATCGAGCTCTCTGCCGACGGGCCTCTCCGTCCTCCCTACACCGCTTATTTTCAAGGCGGGTTGACATACGAAAGCGGCAGGATCGGAATCCTTTCCGCCGCCCAGTGCGTGGACGAGCTGAAAAATTAAATCAAATAAGAATTGGGAGTCTCAAATGAAAATCACCATTTGAGACTCCCAATTTTATTTACTCCAAAAATTCCATATTAGAAAAAATACTCGCCATTTTTTCGTTGTCGTAGACGTTATCCAAAATCTCCTCTGCAGGATTGGACGCAGGAATATCCTCCATACGCTCACGCCAACGCATAATCGCCGCTGCCGTAACAAGCAAGTTCGTGCCCATATAAACCGACAGGCAAATGCACGCCAAACGCCAGCCTCTTCCCTGCATTTTTTGCAACAGCATTGCGACGTAAGGAAACACAAACCGCGTAAAAAGAACGCCGAGTGTCCCCCAGATCAGGGTCATCTGCAAGCTGACACGCCCACCTAAATTCAAAAAGTGGTCGTTATAGTTCCATGAAGTAGCGCCAAAAAAGACCTCTTGAAAAATGCTTGCAAAAAATTCGATTGCAGAACCGATCAAGCCGTACAGCAAAAACTGCACCCCGGCACTTTTATCCTTCAGCAGATTCGCCGCTGAATAGATCAATGCCATTCCAAGCCCGTAAACAATGCAAAAAGGTCCCCAAACGGTGGCAGAATGATTTTCCCACACACCAAGACGCACAACGCTCCAGATCCCTTCCAAAACAAATCCGACAATGCTTCCGATCAAAAACAACCAGAACAGCTCGTTTGCGGGCACATGGGGAATCGCCCGCTTCTGCGAATGTTCCTTGATATCCATACCTTTCATCAACCTCCATAGTAATTGCGAACGAAATGATTGAATTGTTTGGTATATTATATTATGTCCCTGTTTTCAAAATAATAAATATTTGTTTGGATTATACCAAAGTTTTGTTAAGTCGATATGAACACACGTGGCTTTTTTACCATTCATCACAAGTTATTTCATCAGCTCGTCACTTAGGCGAATGATCTCCGGTGCAATTTTGCGCCGTGCCCGGCGCACCACGGCAACATACAACGGATACGCCAGCGAAACCATAAGGATACCGATCAGCCCAATAATTACACCGAGAAAAAACAGCGTCTCTCCCCACACCATCGTGCAGCACATTCCAATCCCAAGCACAATGCAGCCAATCACACCAAAAATCAGCGCGACCGTACTGCCCGTACGGGTTGTGCTTGCATCTAATTTTCGAAGCTGTTCCATCTTGTCCTCTTCCTGCGTCAGATATTTTTTGCGGATGGCCTCCACTTCCTTTTGCTGATTTGCAGAATAAGTGTAATGAAACGGTTCTTTTTGTTGATTGTTTTCCATTTTCTTTCTCCCGTAGAATTTACTCTCGATTTTCTTTCAGTTTTCGAATTTCAAGCGTATTGCGGACAATTACATACCCGGACATCAATACAATCGTTGCAGAAATTCCAGCTCCGGTTGCAATGATCATCATGCGGCGGAATTCCGGCGTGGTGTCTCCCCCGAACTGGGAAAGCATTGCGGTTTCCAGCGCCAGCATCGAGATCAGAGCCGAGGCAAGACTGATGACCTTTGTCATAGACAAAATCGGGCTGTTGTATTTCCGATACTTAACGATGTTGACAATGGCAACGGTCGTGATATAAAACGTATACGCCGCCATAACGTAGATCAGCATTCCCTGATACTCAAAGCCGCGGTTGGAATATACCATCATCAACACAGCTCCCGATAAAACCGCGTTCACTGCCAGCAAAATCACGGCACACACAAGCGAGCTGCGCAGCTCCCCTATCAGATGTGATCCGATCCCGTTTTTTTGTACGTTGCGCACTAAAACAAACCGCATAATTGCCATGATTGCATAATACACGGCAAACAGCATAAACCATGCCGTGCTGTAGATAATGCCATACGTCACCTTCATCGCAACGTAAAGCAGATTGATGGCAAAGGAGCCGTATAAAGAGACGTGTGTGCGAAACACAACGTCGGTCATATAGCGGTTTCCCAGCGGATGATCGTATACCTTTTTTCGAATGCTACGATAGTACCCCGGAAGCACCTTGACGCAAAACACGGTAACGACCGACAAGGTATAAAAAGATAGAACGTAAATGACATATGCTACGGGATGCTCACTCAGATTCAGTAAAAACACTGCCACCAGTGCCGCAGTACAGATGGGAATCAGCAAAATCATCAGCCACAGCGGCGGATAGATCATCCTATTCCAAATTTTTTTCCAATCCATTGTCAAAGCTCCTTTGCAATTTTACGGTAAAGGTGCTGCCGCGACCGACCTCGCTTTCCACGGCGATCTCGCCGCCCGTGATATCAATCACACGCTTGACCAGTGCCAGCCCCAGCCCGTTCCCCTGCGTTGCATGAGAGGAATCTCCCTGATAAAACTTTTCAAAAATATGCGCACCAACCTCAGGCGACATTCCGCACCCGCTGTCCTTCACGCGAACGACCGCATAAGACCCGGAAACCGAGAGTGATACCGAAACCGTACCTCCCTCCCCGGTAAATTTGAACGCATTGGAAAACAGATTGTTCCACACCAGTGACAACAGTTCCGCATCGGCGCATACCGTTACGTTTTCGGCAAGGTCGGTCTCAATTTCAATCCCCCGGCGCTCCCATACAACCTCATACTGTAAAAGCGACTCGCAAAGCTGTTCACCAAGATCATACGGCTGCGCATTCGGATAAATCTGTTGATTTTCCAAGCGGTTCAGCTTCAAAATATTCGTCATCATATCCGAAAGACGCCTGGAAGCATCGGTAACAGCCTTGGCGTATTCGATCCGTTTTTCCTCATCCAGCCCCGGCTCCTGCAACAGCGTACCGTAATTTTGCATCACGGCAAGTGGCGTTTTCATTTCGTGCGAGACGTTTGCAATAAAGTCCGTGCGCAAGGTCTCCACACCCGAAAGATCCTCCGCCATTTGGTTGATGCAATCAATGATCTCCTGGAACTTGTCTCCCGACGGCAGCTTTGCTATCGGTTGAATCCGCACCGTAAAATCCCCGCGCATCATTTTTCGGGTCGCCTCCGAGATGCGCTTTACCGGTAGGTCCACCGTTATTTTGCGGCGGATCAGGTCAGCCACGGTAAAAATGAAGCTGATGAGCACAACGTTCCAAAAAGTGATTTTTGCGGCTTCCCGCACATTCTCTTCGGTCAAAACAACATTAAGGCTTTCGGCAAGCGTGGAAACAAACAGCATCATACAGCAGGTCGTCACAAACCCCACGAGCAAAAAGAAAACAAGGAAATAACAAACGGCACGCAAAACGTTTTTGATCCGCTGCTCGCCCGTCATTTCAGCACCGCCTTATATCCCAAGCCGTGAACCGTTACGATCTCAAAAGACGTGCACGCAGACAGCTTGGAACGCAGCTTGGTCATATAAACGTCCACGGTACGGGTACCGGATTCGGTATCCGCATCCCAGAACTCGTCCATCAGCTGCGTACGAGTAAAAGTCTTTTTGGGATAGGAGAGCAATTTATACAGCAAATTGAATTCCCGTGCGGTCAACGCGATCTCCACGTCGTCCAAATATGCGGTTCGCTCGTCGGCGTCCATCACAAAATTCCCCACCACCAGCTTGCGGCTGGAAGCAATTTTGGCACGGCGCAACAGTGCTCCGATACGCAAAAACAGCTCGTCAAAATCCACCGGCTTGACCATATAATCGTCGATTCCAACGCGGTATCCGCGCTGCTTGGAGGCAAAATCATCGCGCGCGGTCATAAACAAAATCGGGATCTCCTCGTTCAGGCTCCGCACGGTCTTTGCAAACTCAAACCCGTCAATGCCGGGCATCATGATATCCGAGACGATCAGATCAAACATCGTTTCGTACAGCGCATCGTAAGCTTCCTCCGCATTGTAAGCGCCCGTCGTTTCGTAACCGCTGCGGTTTAGGAATGAGCAAACGGCGCGGTTCAGATCCTTATCATCCTCAACAACCAGAATTTTAAACATATTATCCCTCCCAAAAAGCGATTTTCTGCGATGATTATACCATACAAATGTTAAAGTTTTGTTTCAGTTTTGGGGATTGTTTTGAAAGGACGTGTTTTTGAGCGCGATTTTTTGTGGGGGACTTTTGAAAAAGTTTCCCCACACCCCTTCAAAACTTTCTACGCGAAATGAAAAATTACCAAAGTAGGAAAATTCCTACCTCATTCGTTCACCGTTAAATGCTCCGCGAAAAACGCCGTTTCCCGAAAGATTATGTGTCATCCTGAGCGGAGAAAACGCCGCGTTGTGGCGTTTTCGTAGTCGAACTTTTGCGGATTACCGCAAAAGCGCGAGGCACAAGCCGAAGCGAGATCTACAAGGGATTACCAAAAATCCACCCCCACACTCTTGCAAGCATGGGGGGGATTGTTTTCCTATCAAATGATGTTCAAGCAATTAAGGGCGTGCCTTCAGCTCTGCCAGAATTTGCTTCAAAAGCTCCTCCGCAGTCGGATTTGCCTCCCGTTCCAATCTGGCCTTTTCCGCCAACGCCAACGCCTCTGCTGCCGCGGCATCGTCAGCAAGCTTCTTCTGCTCTGCCAGATATGCCTCGATATCGGCTTTTTTGTGGGGATTCATGCCCTTTGCCTTCATCTCCTTTTTTTGTGCAGAGGAGAGCCGCATTTTTTTGAGGGATTCGCTGTTTTCGTGCAGTTTATTGATCACCTTCAAAATAAAGAAGAGCACCAGCGCCGTGATGAGAAAATTGATGATCGCATTGATAAACGCACCCCAATCGATGTAGATGGATTGCGTCAGGTCGATCTCTCTGCCGACCACGTTACCCACCTCGTCCAGAACATCGGTATAGACCTCTTTGAGGAATGTGTAGACCTCACTCAGCGAGTTAGCACCAAAGATCAGTGTCAAAATCCAGTTGACTAGCGGCTTGAGGATGTTGTTGCCAAGTCCGTTTACAATCGCAGTAAACGCGCTGCCGACGATAACACCGACCGACATATCCACCACGTTTCCGCGCATGATGAATTTTTTGAATTCAGGGAAAAAGTTTTTCATAGCTTGTCCTTTCCTTTCATAGAATATTGGTTTGCACCCGCCCTATATTATACCGCTTTTCCCCCCATTTGTCAACGGTTATTTGATTTTTGTTACTTCTCTTTCTTTAGAACAAAAAAGGATTTTTAAAGAAAAAAACAAATTTGGGGTACCTTATCGTGTGCTTTTTTGATACAAGTCGATTCGCCGAGCCGCTTGTGAGCAAGCTCCCAGATCTTCGGGCGGCGAATGCGAAGCCTTGTATATCATCCGCAACTTGTTGCGGTATACATCAAGCCACAGGAAATACAGCTTCGCTGATGATATACACGCTGTCGCATGATGATATGACAAGCCTGCGGCTTGGATAAAAAAGAGCCTAAGTTAATGACTCAGCCTCGATTGAACGTGATTTTGATTCCAAAGTATTCGTGATAAAAAAATAAAACGAACCTCGATTGCTCAACGTTCGTTTTATTCGCTTTTGGCAGGTCGTTTGGAACGTAAAACAACCAATAATTATTTCAAAGTCGGATATTCGCCGTCAACCAAATTCCAAATTTCAGTATCCCACTTCATTCTATTAACGTAAAAAGCAAGATTCTTAAAATCGTTAAAATTAGCCGGAGTTCCAGCGGTATTCAACATTTCGTCTGCCTCTATAACATTTGAAGCATAGAAAATATTAGAAAATTCTATATCTGAACAGTCGTAACTTACAAAACCGGTATACCCAGTAACATTTTGCGTTTTTAATATGATGTTTGAATCTACCCAGCAATTCGATATGTTAATATCATCCCAACCTCTTACGCATCCGACCAAACCTGCTGCATGTGCGTCGGGAGACATCCAACTGTGATCGTCAGGCAGAGCTGCTTCGGCATTAATAGTGCTTATCGCATAAGAATTTTTTACCATTAGGTAATTGTTATTATCTAAACATCCAGCAAAACCACCCACGATAAAATCAACATTTGAAGTTTTTGCACTTATTTCAGCTTCACAATAATTGTTTTCAATGACTATGTATTCATCACCACTTGCAGTAGCTTGCCCAACAAATCCTCCTACCACTACCTCGCAGTTGAGATTTTCATCCTCGCGCGTAGCAT
Source organism: Clostridia bacterium (assembly GCA_017452665.1). Lineage (GTDB taxonomy): Bacteria > Bacillota > Clostridia > Oscillospirales > CAG-272 > UMGS1865. The sequence continues at coordinate 11,436 of JAFTLZ010000027.1, read as the reverse complement.
TACACATAAGTTTACCATTGAAGCAACCTTGCTTTATGGTGCCGTCCGAATGGTTTCCTATCAACCCCCCCAGAAAGGTATCTTCGTATGTTCCGTAATTTTGCATTACATCTATCTTTATTGTTCCATTCGCAGAACTACGTTCACAATTTCCATTATTATGACCTATTAAACCACCTATGTTTCCACCACCATTTTGCAGATCAATATTAACATTTACATGACAGTCGCTGACATTACCATCATTCCAGCCTATAAGACCACCAACACTTACTTGTTCAGACATATTGCAATGTATTGTTATGTTGTTCACATATATCTTTTCTATATTTCCAACTGAATATCCAAAAAAGCCTATGTCATCCCCGGCAGAAAGTTTTACATTATAAACGGTATGACCATTGCCGTCAAAAATACCAGAAAAAGGTTTTTCCAAAGAAGTACCGATTGGCAACCAATCTATATCATTCAAATCTATGTCGGTATTAAGAATAATTACAGTGTTTGCAAAATCCACACCACTATATACCAGTTCTGATAATCCTGCCAATTGTTCTGCTGTAGCAATGTTAAATTCCGTTTCTACCACACTGTACCAAGAGGTGTCCGTTTCTCCGTTCCACAATGAACAGCCGCAAACAGAACAAATATTGTCAACATAATCATGAGTAGAGCAAATCTGTGTATCTGTATTTAGGTTGCTATCATCCGTATTTGTGCCACCATTATCCGTATTGTCGCCCGTATGATCGTTTTTTACGGTATTATCACCGTCGTCATCAATACCGCTTGGTGTACTATCGCAGGCCAAAAGAGACACAAGCATAAGCGCGGTAAGAATGAGTGCTAAAAGTTTTTTCATTTTCTTTTCCTCCGAAAAATAAGAATAAAATAAAAAGGAGCGCCAACCGCAGTTAACGCTCCGAAAAGCGCAAACTCCGATTGTCGCTACACAAAATCGAATAAATTGGATAATGGTATATTCTAATACTACTATCTATCACCGATTGGAATTTGCGTTTTTACCAAATTCAATAGTGACAAATAGTATTTGTAAAAAAGGGTATAGTATCCCCTTGTAAAAGAAAAGGCCATTAGCCAAGAAATATTATTCAATTTTGTGTAGCATATTTATTATATCACAAAACCATCTAAATATCAAGATGTTTAGATAAAAAAACGGCGCAAATTAAGATTTTTTGCTTTCGCACCGTGGCGTGTGCTTGCCTTGATACAAGACGGCTCGCTAAGCCTTACTAACCCGAAAACCAAAAGAGACTAAAACAAAAAGCTTGTCTTAGTCTCTTTTGGCTGAGGATGTGAGTTTTCTAAATTGAACCTTTACCCAGAAATTACTGAAATTTAGTGAAAAGCGAAAAAGTAAAAGGGATCAAGTTGGAGTTCAACTTAATCCCTTTTGGCGGAGAGAGAGGGATTCGAACCCTCGTAAGGGTATTAGCCTTAACACGATTTCCAGTCGTGCGCCTTAGACCAGCTCAGCCATCTCTCCGTGCCGACTTGTATATTGTACCACAACCTCCGCGATTTGTCAAGCCCTTTTTTCGTTTTTTATCATTTTTTTGAAAATATTTTTTCTCCGTTTCAAAATGAGAAATTCAAAAAGCCGAAAATATCCCTTCCCGTTTTTCGACACCGTTTCCCCAACCTTTGCACCGTCCATCGACAAAAATCCGAGCTTCCCGACGCCGTTCCCCTCCGTTTTGCCGCACTTTGTCGAACGAAAACTATCGGATTCGCACGATAAATTTTGAAAACTATCTATACAAAAATGATTTTTCATGTTATAATATTATATATGGAATCAAAAAAACAGCCTTTACTGCGGAAAGGACGGTTATTACATCAATGGAAAATAAAAAGAACAAGACCACCCGTCGGGAGTTTGGTGATCTCAAATACGGCTCCCTTAAGAAGGGCGGCAAGCAACAATATCAGCGCGAGGCTATCACGAACGATGCCCTTGAGCCGGAAGAAAACGGCATTCACGGTGAGTACGAAAACGGTGCTGTGATCGGTCGGAACGCGGTTCGCGAGCTTTTGAAAACCGAACGTGCCGTGGACAAGCTTTTGGTACAGCGCGGCGAGCGTACCGGCTCTATCGTCGTGCTGGTAGCACAGGCAATCGAACGCGGGATCCCCGTCATCGAAACCGAAAAAGCCAAGCTGGATGCAATTGCCGGCTACGCTCCTCATCAAGGCGTGATCGCCTTTGCCGCCGAAAAAGAATACTGCACGGTTGAGGAGATCCTGCAGATTGCAAAGGATCGGAACGAGGATCCCCTGATCGTCATCTGCGACGGGATCACAGACCCGTACAATCTCGGTGCCATCATCCGTTGTGCCGAGTGCTGCGGTGCTCACGGATTGATTATCCCTAAGCGCCGCGCCGCAGGCTTGACGCCTCTGGTCACCAAAGCCTCTGCAGGTGCCGTGGAGCATTTGGCGATTACAAAGGTCGCAAACATTGCATCTACGGTAGAAGCTTTGAAAAAGCAAGGCGTATGGACCTTTGCCGCAGAAGCAGGCGGCTCCAGCGTTTACAAAACCGACCTGAAGGGACCTTGCGCGCTGATTTTGGGAAGTGAGGGCAACGGCGTCTCGCAAATCGTACAAAAAACCTGCGATGCAGTTGTTTCCATCCCCATGTACGGCAAGGTCAATTCCTTTAACGTTTCCACCGCCGCGGCAATTCTTTTGGCAGAAGCGGCGCGTCAGCATCATCCTACAAACTGAGTTTCCCGACTTCCCGTCGGAAAGGAGAATTCATGAAACAAAACCAAAATTCGGATTCCGCAAAGGCACGCGACCCTAAAACGGCACCTGCAACACCGGAACCCGAAAAAAAAGCACCGAAAAAAGCAATGAAAGCATCGGCAGACGGAAAAGGAAAACCGAACACCACCCTGCCGCCGCCATCCTCGGCGCCCGATTTTCGGAAAGAAACCGTCAAGCACCCCACTGGAGCGTCCCCTGCAAAAACCACCGTTGCTCCCCCGAAGGCGGCAAATAAAAAGGCGCGCTACCTGCACCATATCCCGCTGACCACGCTCCCGGAGGATGAATCGTTGGACGAGGCGTTGGACGACATGATTGAGGATACCTCGGTTGAGGAGATCCCCGTGGACGCCCCCGAAGAGGTCACCGTTACCGGAGAATCGCAGAATATTTTCCGCCGTATCAAGGAGCGCCGTCAGCGTCAGGCAGAGCAAAATATGACGACGCTTGAGCTGATCCGCAAAAAAAGCGGTCTGTCGGAGGACGACATCGCCATGCTGTTTGAGCTGGGCTACGAGAGCGAGCTTGGCAGATTGGTAGGGTACGATAACCTTCGCAAGCTAAAATACGAGCACCTGCACCGCATCAGCAGCACCGAGCACAAGCGCTACCGCACGGCATTCGGCTACTGCGGTGAGGAATATATCGGCACATCCAACAAGCAAAAGATCATTGCAACTTACCTGCACGACCGAAAATTTTTGATCCTGCGAACCGTGCTCACGGCGCTTGCAACCGTCTTACTGCTCTTTTTGGATATCCCACATCTGATCGGCGGCGTTTGGGGTGCCATTGCAACCGACTATCCCCTGCTTTTCCCTTTGATCTCCATGGGGATATTGATCGCAATCTCCGCACTCTCCTGGCGTCAGCTGAACGCGGGAATCCGCAGTTATTTAAAATTTACCCCCACGCCATATTCGGTGCCCGCTATTATTCTTCCTATTGTGCTAATCTACGATATTGTCACGCTCCTTTTACAGCGCGAAATGCTGACTGTCAACTTTTTGGCAACAGGAATCCTACTTCTCATTTCGCTGTGCGACGTGCTGCGGCTGGTATGTGAAATGCGCACCTTCCGAATCCTTGCCGCCGAGGGGGAGAAGACCGTACTGGAGGAAACCATGCCGCGCAAAAAGAAGCTTCGCCACGGAAAAAAGCTGTTTAAGGTCATCAACGATGACATCGATGAAAAATTCTACCGCGTGGCAAAGGCAGAGCTTGTCACCGGATGCTTCCGCCGCTTCAACGATATGGGCACCGCATCCTTCCCGTTCCACATCTTCCTTGGCGGAATGCTTGCTCTGTCCGTGCTGGCGGCATTCGTCGGCGCACTTTATACCGGTAGCTTTTCGGCAGGTCTTTCCCTTTTCATGACCGTTTTGATGGTTTGTGCCCCCTGCTCTGCGGTATTCAGCTTTTTCTACCCGCTTTGCCGCGCAAATAAGCTACTTTCATATTATAACTGCGCCTTGATCGGTGAGGAAACGGTGGACGAGTACGATGCATCCAAAACCGTCATTTTCCACGATACCGACCTCTACAGCGCGGAAAAGTGCACTGAAATTTCAGTACGGGAGAGCGAAGATTTGCGCCGCGATCTGCGCCTGGCGGGGATCCTCTTCCGCAAAATCGGCGGAACGCTGGAATCCATCGGAAACACCTCGCTCAGTAAAGCGCCCGATCCCCCCACGGCTCTGGTCCGCATCACCGACAGCGGCATTGAAGCCGTGGTGGACAACCAGTATCACATGATTGCAGGTAGCGCCGATTTTCTGCGCAAGAGCGGAATTCGGATTCCGAAGGAAAGCAGTGACAAGGCGTTGCGCCGCACCGAAAACGTCAGCTTGATGTACGTTGCCATCGACGGAGTGCTGAAGCTAAGCTATGAAATCGAATACAATGCCAAAGCATCTTTTGAGGAAACGGTCGGGTTCTTAGCAGACATGGGCACTGCAATCGCAGTACAGTCCTACGATCCCAATCTGAGCGAAAAATTCGTGCAGGACAGCCGCTTGGAAAATGCCACGCCCGTGCGCGTCATCAAGCCCGGAAAATACGAGGCGGATAACGTACTGCAGCTGGTGGATTCCGGTGCGGTGGCACTCGGACAGCCCTCGGATATCGTCTACCCTCTCCATGCCGCAAAAGCCGTTTCCGACAACAAGCTCTTCGCATGGAGGTTCCAGCTGGTATCCTCCTGCATCGCAGCCATTACAATCGCTGTGCTGACGCTTCTGAATATGGGCGGCTACATCGGTGCACTCTCGGTTGCGGCATATCAGGTGCTGTGTATCCTGATCTCCCTGCTTGCTTCACAACTTCATTTGAACAAGCGCTCCCTGCACTTCCGCAAAAAGAAAAACAATCACGCCGCACAGGCGCAAGGATAATTCCGTTGCGCCGCAGGCAAAAAAGAAAGGTTTTTGATCCTTATGAAGCATATCAAAGAAAACGGACCGAACAGCACCATCCTCAAATCTGTCTCCAAACCGGGCAGATACGCGGGAGGCGAATACGGACAGATCCTGAAGGATAAATCGCAGATCAAAGCGCGCTTTGCCTTCTGCTTTCCCGATACGTATGAGATCGGCATGTCCAATCTTGGCGTGCGCCTGCTGTACGGCGCACTGAACGAGCACCCGGATATCTGGTGTGAGCGCGTATACGATCCCTGGGTGGATATGCAGGAGCAAATGCGCAAATACAATCTTCCGCTGACGGCACTGGAAAGCGGAGACCCGCTGGCGGATTTCGATTTTGTAGCCTTTACGCTCCAATATGAAATGAGCTACACCAACGTGCTGAATATGCTGGAGCTTGCTCATATCCCGTTGCGAGCATCCGAGCGCGAGGAGGATGCACCGCTGATCATCGGCGGCGGTCCCTGCGCCTATAACCCGGAGCCGATTGCAGACTTTTTCGACCTGTTCAACATCGGCGAGGGGGAGGATATGCTGCCGCAAATCGTTCGTCTTTACATCAAAATGAAGGACGAGGGCACCTACACACGCCAAGGCTTTTTGCACGAGGCAGCAAAAACCATTCCCGGTGTTTACGTTCCCTCTTTGTATGAGGTCAGCTACCGTGACGACGGAACGATTCAAGCTTATACCCCCATCTACGACGATATTCCAAAAAAGGTGACCAAGCAGATCATCAAGGATCTGGACAAGGTCTATTTCCCCGATCGCGTAGTCATGCCCTACATCGAGACAGTACACGACCGCATCATGCTGGAGGTTTACCGCGGATGCATCCGAGGTTGTCGTTTCTGCCAGGCAGGTATGATCTACCGCCCCGTGCGTGAAAAGAGCGCCGACGTGCTCAACAGCCAGGCAAAAAAGCTGTACGATACCACCGGTTATGAGGAAATTTCACTTTCTTCCCTCTCTATCAGCGATTACACCGAGCTGGAACCGCTTTGCGACAAGCTTCTTTCCTGGACAGACGACAACATGGTCAGCCTTTCGCTCCCCTCTTTGCGGGTGGACAGCTTTAACAAGGATCTGATGAACCGCATCGACTCGGTGCGATCCTCTTCCCTGACCTTCGCACCGGAGGCAGGTACGCAGCGTCTGCGCGACGTCATCAATAAAAATGTTCACGAGGAGGATATTCTGCGTGCGGTAAACGTAGCGTTTGACGCAAAAAAGAACGCCGTTAAGCTCTATTTTATGAACGGTCTGCCGACCGAGACGCTTGAGGACATCGAGGGCATTGCCAAGCTTGCCGAGCGCGTAGTGGACGCTTATTATCAGAATCCAAACCGCAACAAAGCGCGCCCCGTGCAGGTAACGGTCAGCGTATCCTGCTTTATTCCCAAGCCCTTCACCCCCTTTCAGTGGGAGGCGCAGGACACCATGGAGATGCTTGCCGAAAAGCAGGAATATCTCAAAACCAAAATCACCAACCGCCACGTACGCTATCAGCACCACGATGCAAAGGTCTCCCGCATCGAGGCAATTCTGGCGCGCGGCGACCGTAAGCTATCGGCGGCTTTGGAGCTTGCCTGCCGCGAGGGCTTCTGCTTTGACGCTTGGGATGAATATTTCGATTACGACAAGTGGCTCTCGGTGTTTGAAAGAATCGGAATTGATCCCGCATTTTATGCAAACCGCCGCTTTGGTCTTGACGAAGTTCTCCCCTGGGATATCATCGATTGCGGTGTTAGCAAGGAATTTTTCCTGCGTGAGCGCGAAAAGGCCTATGCCGAAAGCACCACCCCCAACTGCCGCGAGCAATGCTCGGCGTGCGGTGCCAATCAACTGGGCGGTGTACGCGCCGTGTGTCCGGGCTGCAAATCCGTAAAATCTGAGTCTATCTCCACTCTTCCGCCTGTAACTAATCAACCGTCACGCTGGAGTAGGCTGCCCGATTTTAAAACGGTGCGTATCAAATTCCGCAAGGTGGGTGACCTACAATACATCTCACATTTGGATCTGCAGCGCACCTTTGCGCGTGTGCTGGTGCGAGCCAAAATCCCCATGTGGTATACGCAGGGCTTTAACCCGCACGCAAAGGTCACCTTCGGTCTGCCCCTTTCGGTTGGAACCGAGAGCGAATGTGAATACATCGATCTGCGCGTAGATCACGACATTACGGGTGATGAGGTCAAAGAAATGCTCAACCGCCACCTGACCGAGCAGCTGCGTGTACTGGATGCTTACGAGCCCACCACAAAATTTCAGGACATCGGTTGGGCAAACTACGAAATGGTGCTCCGCTTTGCCGGAGCCAATGCCGAGGTGGCAGAGCGCTTGCAAAAGCTTTATACCTCTGCACCGCTCCACATGATCAAAAAATCCAAGTCCGGTGAAAAGGAAGTGGATCTGATCCCGATGATACGCAACGTGAGCGTAACCTACCCGGCAGAGTCCCCCGACGAGATCCGCATCAACGCCATGCTCTCTGCCGGTACGTCGGAGCATCTCAATCCGGAGCTTTTGATCAAAGCCGCCAAGGAAAAGCTTGGAATTTTGTGCGGAGACCCGTCACAGGAATCCTATTCGATCCTGCGCACCAAGGTTTATCTTGCAGACAGCGTCACGGAATTCCGTTGAAGAAAAGAGGCACCGTGCCGCGCGTGCAGTGCCTCTTTTTGTGCAAACGGTCAAAAAATATCATGCGTTAATCTCTCAAAAAACGTTTTCGACAAAATATTTGTAAATATTTTTTGTTTTTCTGAAAAAGTGACGAAAAGCGTGGTATAATAAAATCAATCTATTTCATCGGAGCGATGTTATGAAAACTTGGAATCTATTCAAAAAATGGCTGATTGGCGGGTGCGTTGCCTACAGCTTGCTCTCTCTTTTTGTTTTACTGTTGCAGATCATGATTTCAGAGAGCACGTTGATGGTCGATGCAAATTCCTTTTTACTGATGTTCCCCTGCGGTCTTGGTATTTCTGCCGCAATCCGTTTGGGAAAAACAGAAAAGCTCCCGCGCTGGGTGCGCTACATATTACAGTACGTCATCATTTTGCTTTCCTTCGTGCTCTTTCTCTGGCTTCCCAGAAGCACCGCCTTCTCCCCCGTCAATCTGCTTTTGCTACTGGTGCTTTTGTCGGTGATCTACTGGGTCCTCTTTCTGCTGATACATCTTCTTCTCGTCCGCATCAAACGGCTGTGGGAAGAAGATTGATAAACAAGGAGCATTTTTATGAATCGGCAACCCAAAAACAACAATCCAAACGAAATATTGGCGTATCTGCTTGCAATCATCATTGCACTGGTGGTGCTTTGCTTGCTGGCATCCTTGGTGTTGCTGATCGTCAAGCTTGCCCTTCCCGCACAAACGCCGCAGGACACGCAAACCGAGGAGACCACTACACAAGCAGATGCCGCAGTCTCGCTCACTCCGGAGGATGTCATCCTGGCACAAACCGCTGACGCAGGGATGGAATATATCGAAAAGATGATCTTTTTCGGGGAATCCACCACGGCGCACCTGAGCCGCTCCGGCGGCGTGCTTGACACCGACGAAAACCGCCGACAGGTATGGAACAACGCTTCCAATACCCGCAAGCTGGATTCCCGTCTCGCCACCCAAACCTTTTACTATTACAATGCTGACGGCACGCGTGAGGAAGTGGATCTCCCAACCGCTGTCACACGCGAGCAACCGGAATATATGGTGCTCTCGTTCGGTCTCAACGGCATCATCGGCTTTATCGGGAACAAAACCATGTATCTCAACGCCTACCGCAATCTGATCAATGAAATCCGCAAAGCGTCTCCGGATACCAAAATCATCCTGCAATCGGTCTATCCCGTTTGCCGTGCCGACAACTATTCGGTGAATGTAGAAACGCTGAACGAATATATCCGAACACTAAACGAATGGATCCTGGAGCTTGCCGCCAGCTGTGAAAACGTGCGCTATGCAGATACCGCCTCGGTTTTAACCGACTGAAACGGAATGTTGAAAAGCCAATACGATTCCAGCGGCGACGGGATCCATTTGACCAACGCCGCTTATCAGGAAATCTTATACTATCTGCGCACGCACGCGTGGCAGTAAATTTGGAAAGGAACACAACTCATGATAAAACGAATTTTCTCGGTTCTGCTCTGTATCGCCGCACTTCTCTCTTTTGCATCCTGCGGAACCAAATATGCAGACAATGTGTCCGTTGATACACTGGCAGACAAGGTCGTCACCGCGCTCGGCAGTGCAACGGTGTATGTTGACGATAAGAGCAATTTGAGCAACGATTACTTTAAAATGCCCGATACGGTAACGGCATCCGTCGTCCGTCTGGCGCAGAACAGCACCGAAAATCTCAACGAATTCGGCATCTACCACGTTACAAACGGCAAAGCCGATGAATTTGAAGATGTTTTAGAGGACTATCTGGAGGCGCGCTATGAGCAAAATGCCTCGTGGTATCAGGATTATATTCCAAACGAAGCACCCAAGCTGCGCGATGCCGAGGTAGAGGTGTTTGGAAACTATGTCGTGTATGCCATTTTTGACCGTAATAGCCGCGATATCGTCTTTGATACTGTAAAAGAGAATCTGAAAGCCAATTAAACCAATATGCAAATCGGGCTGTCCGAAGTACGGGCAGCCTTTCTGTTCAGGAGGAAGCTTACTATGAGAGAAACAATTTTGTTCGATCGGGCATGGTATTTTCACCGTGGAGATCTCAATATCGAAATTTCTACTGCAAAGCCCCCGCCTACCGCAGTGCCAAAACCGAACGTGCACTGACCGGACCTGCCTGCAAGGATTACATCATCGGAAAAGATTGGGAAGACAACATTGAACACAAAAAAGAGCGTTGGGATCTGATCGATCTGCCGCACGACTATCTGCTTGGATATCAACCCAGTCAAAGCTATAACGAATCGTTCGGATACTGCAAATATGAGAACACATGTACATCAAGCACTTTGATTTGGAAAAGGCAGACGCAGGCAAGCGAATCACTTTTTTGTTTGAAGGAGTGGCTACCTACACAACGATTTACGTCAAGGGCTGTTTGATGAAGCACAATTTTTGCGGATACACCAGCTTTGAGGTAGATGTTTCGGACGTTATCAAATTTGGAGAAGAAAACGTCATCTCGGTGTACGTGGATACCACTACACAGCACGAGGGCTGGTGGTACGAAGGCGGTGGAATTTACCGCCACGTCTGGCTGACTAAAACCGATCCCGTCTCCATCGATCTGTGGGGCGTTTTTGCCAATCCGCACAGGGGCAAGGATGCGTTTGGGACTACAATTTTTTTGCAGGTGACTTTTTCAAAAGTCCCCCGCGCCCCCAAAAACTTTCTACACCAATTTATAAGATCAGTGAGGCAGGAATGCTTCTGCTTCGCTCGTTTATTTCCAGTCAAACTCGTTTCCGAGTGGACAGACAGAGCAATAGCTCCACAATGGAACATTTTTGCTTCATCTGTAGGACAGTCGTCCTCGCCGGTCCCTCAGACTGTAGACGAAAAGCGTTCACACCAAGGCAAAGTGTTGGTGTGAACGCTTTTCGTCTACAGTCTGATACATTTTTATAATGTCTTACTGTTTTTATGCAAGACATTCAGCTGCTGTCAAACATCAAACGGTTTCATATTAGAAAAATGATTGTTTGACATATTGCCTTTGAGTAATAACTTAAGAAGTACAAAATTAAACCGCATAATTTTCTGCCTGTTTTGTAAACATTTCATAATATTTACCTTTCGCAGCCATTAATTCTTCATGAGTACCAATTTCCAAAATAGATCCATTATCCATAACAATTATCTTATCAACATTTTTCACCATGGATAAACGATGGGCTACAATAATCGTGGTTGATTTGTTCGCGGCATCTAATATGATCTCACTCATCTTATATTCTGCAATCGGGTCTAATGCAGACGAAGGTTCATCCAAAAGCAACAATCCAAAATGGTGTGCCATAACTCGGGCAAGTGCAATCTTTTGGGCTTCTCCGCCCGAAAGCATAATGCCGTTTTTATGAAATTCCCTTGTCAATTCAGATTCAAAATCGGCATTGTTTTTTTCTAAAACAGCTTCAAGCCCCAAAAGTTCTGTGAGGTCTGTCATTTTTTCTTTTGAAAGAGAATCGTATAACTCTAAATTCTCTTTATAGCTCATTGCATATATATTTGTATTTTGGAAAGCGACACCTA
>JAFTLZ010000026.1 GCA_017452665.1 Clostridia bacterium | reverse complement strand
TCTATACATAACATTTGCAACTGCCTTTGTTTACTCTTATCCTTTTTCCTGTACATAAAAAACACCTGCCTTTACGGTATCTATTATACCATAAATGCAGGTGTTTCGTCAATACGACATCCCTTTTCGTCTACAGTCTGAGCTTTGAGGCGTCCTTACATAGGACGCCTCAAGCGTTTTTTATTTTTATCTTTGAACACGACCGGAGCCGTCGCCGCCTGCCAGCTTTTCAACCTCGGAAACCGAAACACGGTTGTAGTCACCCTCAACCGAGTGCTTCAGTGCGGATGCTGCTACTGCAAACTCAATAGCTTCCTGGGTGGTCTTACCGTTGAGCAACGAATAGATCAAGCCGCCGCCGAAGGAGTCGCCGCCACCAACGCGGTCCACGATGTGCAGATGATAGGACTTTGAGAAGCAATACTCCTTACCGTCGTAAAGCATACCTGCCCAATCGTTGTCGCTTGCGGAAATGGAGGTACGGAGCGTAATCGCAACCTTTTCAAAGCCGAACTTATCTGCCAGCTGCTTTGCAACCGACTTGTACCCCTCGTGATTGAGCTTACCGCCGTAGATATCGGTGCCCTCTGCCTCGATGCCGAACACGTCCTTTGCGTCCTCCTCGTTAGAGATGCAAACGTCCACGTATTTGCACAGCTCGGTCATTGCCTCGCGTGCTTCGGCACGGGTCCAGAGCTTGCCGCGGTAGTTCAGGTCGCAGGAGATCTTCACGCCCTTTGCCTTTGCAGCCTTGCAAGCCTCAAGGCAGATCTCGGTGACGTTCTTCCCCAATGCGGGCGTGATTCCGGTAAAGTGGAACCAATCTGCTCCCTCAAAAATGGAATCCCAGTCAAAATCTGCGGGGGTTGCTTCTGCAATCGCGGAATGTGCACGGTCGTAAATGCAGACCGATCCGCGCTGAGAAGCGCCCTTTTCCAGGAAGTATATTCCAACGCGATCGCCGCCGCGAACCACCTTGGAGGTGTCCACGCCGAAGTAGCGGAGCGAATCTACTGCCGCCTGACCGATGGCGTGCTTGGGAAGCTTGGTTACGTAAACGCTGTCCATGCCGTAGTTGGCAAGAGATACCGCCACGTTTGCCTCACCGCCGCCGAAGGTAGCCTGCATCTGATCGTTCTGGAAGAAACGGTAATAGCCGTTGGGAGCCAGGCGAAGCATCAGCTCGCCGAAAGTAACAATTCTTTTCATGATATTCTCCTATGTATTTTTACACTTGTATTTTGAGTCAATTATTTGACCAAGTGGTATGCAAAGCCGTCGATCTCATCTGCGAGATATACGAACTTCATCGCGCCCGACGCATCGTAGGTTGCGGTGGAAAGATCAAACTTTACGCCGCGGCGGCTGAGATGATAAACCGCACGGTCTACGTTGTTGGTGGAAATGGCGATGTGTCCGTGTGTGCCGGGGCCCTCTTCGTTCATCAGCTCCAATGCGGGGCTGGCGAAAATGGACTTGGACGTCTCGTTTGCCGGGAACGAGAATGCGTTTGCCAGCACCTTTGCCGCCTCGGAGGAGGTGGTTCCGCAGGGATTGATGCCAACGTGACGGAACTTCAGTCCCAGCATGGTGTCAACAGCCTCACGCACCAGCTTTTCGATACCGGCAAAGTCGCCCGCCGCGATCATATCGGAGTTGACCATCCAGCTACCGCCGCAACAAACGATCTTCGGGTTAGCAAGATAATCGCAAACATTTGCGGGGTTTACACCGCCCGTGGGCATGAACTTGACGCCGCCGTAAGGAGCGGACATTGCCTTGATCATGTTCAAGCCGCCGGATTGCTCTGCCGGGAAGAACTTGACAACGTCCAGACCAAGCGTGAGCGCCTGCTCGATTCCGGTGGGGTTATTGATGCCGGGAACAATGGGACAGCCCTTTGCCTGGCAGTATTTCACGATTTCGGGATTGAGTCCGGGGCTGACGATGAATTTTGCGCCTGCCTCAATGGCATCGTCCACCTGAGCGGTGGTCAGCACGGTGCCCGCACCCACGATCATATCGGGATATTCCTTGGCGATGATGGAGATTGCTTCCTTTGCTGCCGCGGTACGGAAGGTAACCTCCGCGCAGGGCAGACCGCCGTCGATCAGAGCCTTTGCAAGAGGAGCGGCGTCCTTTGCATTGTCGATTTTGATGACCGGAACAATGCCGATCAGAGAAAGTTGTTTTACTACTTCGTTCACTTCAGTTTCCTCCAAAGCAAAAATTTCTACAATTACAATTTTACACCAAACGTTCCGTTCTGTCAAGATGTTTTGAAAAGTTTTTTTGCTTATCGGCAGAAAAATCTTTGACATATCGACCGGTTTCGTCATATATTGACATTGAAGGAGGTGCAATCTTATGCACGATGATCAAAGCGGCTGTGTTTGCGTGATTGGTTCCATGACGCAAGCGATGCGGGCGCAAAAGGTGCTGGCGAACGCCGCCATCCGCGCGGACGTGGTCAAGGCGGATTCCGGTGAAACCCGCCGCGGATGTGCTTATGCACTGTCCTATCCCTGCGTACAAGACGGAAACGTCCGAACAATTTTGCAGAACGCTGGGATCCGCGCACGCGGCTTTTACGGAGGCGGCGAACCGTGATTTATCTTGACAACGCCGCAACAAGCTTTCCAAAACCCTGGCGCGTTACGGAGGAACAGGCGCGCTGTATGAAATTTTATTGCGGAAATCCGGGGCGAGGCTCCCATACGTTGGCGATGCGGGCGGCGGAAAAAATTTATGAATGCCGCGAAGAAGCCGCTACGCTGTTTGGCTCTCCCCACCCGGAAAACCTCATATTCACCATGAACACGACCCTGGCGTTGAACACGGCGATCAAGGGACTTTTACACGACGGCGACCACGTGCTAATCTCCGACATGGAGCACAATGCGGTGTTTCGCCCCATTTATAAGCTGGCACGGGAAAGAAGGATCACCTACGACATCTTTCCCACCTACCCCACTGCCCCCACGCGGTCTGCCACGCAGATTTGCGAGGGAATATCCAAACGCATCCGCCCCAACACCCGAATGCTGATTTGCGCACACGCATCCAATATCTGCTCCGCTGTGTTGCCCTTGGAGGAGATCGGCGCACTGTGCAGACGAAAAAAGATTTTATTCGTCGTGGACGCGGCGCAATCGGCAGGACACCTTTCCATTGACATGGAACGGATGCAAATTGATGCGCTTTGCGTACCGGGACACAAGGGCTTGCTCGGACCCCAAGGAACGGGGATTTTGCTGCTGGGCAACGGGATTGTTGCCGACACGCTGGCTGAGGGCGGCAGCGGATTCAACTCCTTGGATGGGAATATGCCGGAGGAAGCCCCTG
>JAFTLZ010000001.1 GCA_017452665.1 Clostridia bacterium | reverse complement strand
TTTTTGCTCTTGTTTTTGCTTTCTGTCGATATATTCACTTTCGTGAAATATGTTCACGAAAGATGAATTCGATATGCTTTCGCTTCGCTCAAGCTCGATATATTGTCGTTCGCTTTGCGAACATCAATTCGATATGAGATAAATCCCTCGTTTGCGTAGCAAACATTTCGAGCCGTAGGCATATCGAGTTGCGTCAGCAACATATCGAAAATCCCGCAAGGGATTTATCTCGATGCGTGTTCTCCGTTAAGGAGAACACGCTAAAAACTCCCTCTGTTTTTATATTGCGAGATTCGTTATGCACGGCCGTTGCATCCGAACACCATCATTTTCTTTTTGACCTCTTCCTTGATGTAGTCCACCTTGCGATTGCGGATGTCCAGATATGCCAAGCCTTGCTCCAAGCCGTCCTTCATGGCGCGGTTGCCCGCCAGGCACAGATCGGTAAAAATATTGACCTTGCTGATTCCGTTTGCAATCGAATTGCGGAAATCATCGTCGGTCAGCCCGGAACCGCCGTGCAAAACCAGTGGGATCTCCAACGCAGAGTGGATATCATAGAGGCGCGACAGATCCAGCTTCGGCTTGCTTTTGTATGCGCCGTGAGCCGTTCCGATGGAGACTGCAAGTGCATCCACGCCTGTTGCCGTGGCATAATCAACGGCTTCCTCGACCTTGGTGTAAAGATCCGGCGCGGCGTTATCGTTTGCCGATGCCTCTCCCACGTGTCCGATCTCGCCCTCGACGGTTGCGCCAAAGCTGTGCGCAATTTTGACGATCTCGCGCGTAGCGGCAATGTTCTCGGCATAATCCCCTGCGGAACCATCAAACATCACACTGGAAAAGCCGAGCTGCAGAGCCTCCATACAGCGGGCGAAGGTTAAGCCGTGGTCGTAATGAACCACAACGGGAACGGTAGCGCGCTTTGCCGCCGCAAGAATCGAGGGGGCAATCAGCTTCAGCTCTCCTGCGGGCAGCAGTACCTCGGCAGTTCCGATGATCACGGGTGCACGAAGCTCCTCAGCAGCAGAAATCACCGCTTCCAGCATATCGGTATCGGTGGTGTTGAACAAACCAACACCGTATTTTTTTGCCTTTGCATCCTGCAAAATATCGTTTAAATTGACAAGCATTTGCTGTTTCTCCTTTTCTTTTTTAGTCCGCTGCCACGGGCGGTTGACGCACGATGCGCGGATCGGTAAATTGGTCGGTTTCGTCGGTGCTGTGTGTGGAAAATTCCGAAATCACCGCGCCCTCGTCTCCTGCCGCAAACCAATGCAGAGTTTCGGGCAGAATGGTGAACTGCTCTCCCGGCAACAGTACGGTTTCGTGAAAAACGGTTACGTCCGTGGGCGGCAAAGGGACTCCAATGTTTGAAGAGGATTCGCCTGCAGTATATAAGTAAACCTTGCCCCAGCGGCAACGAAAGGTTTCCTCCTTCCCCGCCTGACCGTTGGTAGGGACGTGCTTGTGTTCGGGGCAAACCTGATACGGGAGCAGAACCATTTCCTTGGCGCACACGCGGGCGGTATTGACATAGGTGATCAGCTGTAAGCCGATCTTTTCTACCATCCCCAAGCCAAAATCCGCGACCTCAATATTCGCACGTTCCCTGTTGGTTAAAACAATGCCCGCTTTTTGATAGTATTCTACCGCACGGCGGCGCATTTCTTCGATCTTGAACTGTTTCATCTCTCTCCTCCTCACAGCTCCAACCGTTCGCAACGGTCGAGCAGATCAAAGATCGCGTCGCGATCCTTCATTCCGCTGACCGAGTCCTCGGCGGCGAGATTACAGCACGCCGTACCGGATGCGAACTCCAGCATTTTTTGATCGCCCATCCCTTGGTAGATTCCGTAAAGGCATCCTGCGCAGAAGGCGTCTCCCGCACCGACCGAGCCCTTGATGTAGCCCTTTTCCAAACGGATAGAGGGTACGACGGTAAAGCTGCCGTCGGCGTCCAAGCAAAAGCCCGCCTCCGGACAATGCAGAATGACCTTTTGCTTGACGCCCTTGGAGAGAATAATTTCCATGGTTTGGCGGATCTGCGCAACCAAAAGCTTTCCATCTTCATCGCGCGGAGGAATCCCGGAGATACCGCTACCCTCAATCTCGTTCATAAACGCGTAGTCGGTGTAAGGCAATGCGGGAGTTACGGTTTCGGCAAAATGTCCGCTGCTGTCACTGACCAAATCGATGGACGTGGCAATTCCCGCCTCACGCACCGATTTGAGGAAGCGTGCCATCACGGTACCGTATTCTGCATCCGGTGCATCAAAGGCATCCAAGAGCAAAATATAACCGATATGCAGCATTTTGCAATCCAGCACAGACAGCTTGACGTCTTCAGGTGAGAACTCTGCATTTGCACCGCGGTGATGGAAAAAGGTGCGTTCCCCCGTGGATGCCACACTCATCACGTCGCTAAAGCCGGTCGGCGCGCTTTTGGAAACCGTAACACCACTGATATCAATGCCGTTTTTTTGCAGTTCGCCAAGCACGTATTTTCCGCCCTCGTCGTTTCCAATTCGCCCGATGGCGCTGATTTTGAGATTGCGGTCAATTTTTGCCAGATCAATTCCCGTATTCGGAACACATCCGCCAACCGCCACAGACAGTGAGGAAATATTGGACAGCATTCCCTTTTCGGGGTAAAAGTCGATCAGCTTGACCGTATCCGTCAGAATGTTGCCAGCGATTGCAATGCCGTGGCGCTCGCCTACCAGCAGATGATCCACCGTGGTGCCGAGAATCCGCGCCAAGGAAAGCAGCTGTGTGATTTCGGGATATCCAACGCCACGCTCCCATTTACTGACGGTTTTGTTGCTGACGAACAGCATTTCGGCAAGCGCCGCCTGCGTCAAGCCTTTCCTTTGCCGATAATGAGCAATGTTGGCACCTATGCAAAGTGCGCTGTTCTTTTCGTACACAAAATCCCCTCCTTTGCTTCTTTGATTTGATTATACTCGATTTTTTTGCAAAAGTCAACCGACTTTCGGTTGACACGAATCGAAGATTTTTTTAAATTCAGTCTGCGATTCGTAGACTTTTTTCAAAAATGCAGGAAAAGGCTGTCACCGCAAAGGATGGAGTTGCGTATACTGCTGTTGAAGCCCGTTTCATTCATTTCGGTCATTCCGATCCAAAAAGGAGAACACGATGCAAATTGATCAAAAAATGCTGAACAGACTGCTTTCCATGAACGATGCACAGCTGGGTGAGATGATTCAAAAAATCGCATCCGAATCCGGGATCGACCCCGCCGCGCTGGGGTTAAATCCGGACAACATTCAAAGCGTTCGCCGCGCGCTGGGAAGTGCGACCGAGGCTGACCTAGACCAGCTGAACGCTATTTACGAAAGCTACCGTCAGAATCGCAAGCGGTAACAGAACGAAGAATTTTGGCAGAAAGGAGGCACACGCAAAATGGATGAATCAACAACCGCGTCGGGTAGCGTTCCGCCGTCCGGTGCACTGAATTCTCTGCTTTCCAACCCTGAGCTTTTGCGCAATCTGGGAAGCCTTCTTGGCAACAAGGGGGATGCAGGGGGACAATCGGAGGAAAAAGCAGATGGTACAGAGCATGACAGTGGGCAAGGCGAAGCGACGGCATTTTCTACCGACGGACTGTCAAAGGTGTTGTCCGATCCCGGCATGATGGCAATGCTGCCGCAGGTGATGGCAATGCTGCGCCCCATGATGGAAGCCTCGCAAAACTCGCAAAACGATGAAAAAGCTCCTCCACAGACAAATGAAGCCGGTGCCGCAGACGGCGCAATTCCCGTCTCCGCACCTTCTTTTTCACGAGGAAAACGCTCCCGTACCGATTGCCGTGACGATCTTTTGATCGCACTCAAGCCCTTTCTTTCCAAGGAACGTTGCGAAGCGGTTGACACCATCATTCGTCTGGCAAAGCTGGGCAACGTCCTCAAACAACTCAAATAAGGAGATTTTCGATGTATTCCCGTTATCAGTACCGACCGGAAAAAAGAATACAGATTCCCGATCATTACAGCGGATGTGCATTTTCTGCACGGCAACGCGGCGAGGAGCCTATGCCGCACTACCCGGAGGTCAGCCGCCCAACACCGCGGGAGAGCACAGAAGAACCAGCCGCGCTCCCTCTGCCGCCACCTGTTCTGCTCCCCTCCCGCCCGGAGGAGGAAGAGATACACAAGCCAACATCGCCCGACGAGGAGGAACCCTCTTGCGACGAATCCAAACACACGCAAAAAGAGGAGCTTCACGAACAAAAAAAGCACTCCGAGCTACCGGAGCCGCTGAAAAACCTGCTGGGAAACATGCACATCGGCAAGCGGATGTCATTTGCCGACGGGCTGGATTTTGACCAGCTGTTGATTTTGGGATTGATTTTGCTGCTCGCCAACAGCGAGCAGGACTCCGACATTGTGCTATGGCTTGGGCTGTTGTTGCTTTGCGGGTGAGGAAAAATACGGGACTTTGTAAAAAAGACTTGCAAAAAGTCGAAAATTATGGTATGATACTATAGAAAGAACTGCGAATTTGCATAGGATTCGCGAAAGATGGGTATCATGAAACAAAAAAACATTCGTCTGATGCTCCTGCGCGCCGTTTTGATTCTGCTGATCGTACTGAATATGACCGTTATTTTTGTTCTCTCCTCCGAAAACGGAGAACAATCGGCACAAACCGAGCAGAAGGTAACCGACACCGTGCTGGAAACCGTAATCAAGGATTACGAAACGCTCTCGCCTGACGAGCAAACACAAATCAAAAACCAGTTACATATTCCACTCCGAAAGCTAGCACACATGGCAGAATTCGGCACGCTTGGCGGGCTGATCTTCCTTTTACTGCTGACTTGGCAGGGGCGGGTATGGTTGCAGTACGTCGCCGCACTGGCGGCAACCGCGCTGTACGCCGGATCGGACGAGTGGCACCAAAGCTTTTTGAACGGACGGACGGCTTCGGCGCTGGATATTTTGATCGACCTTGCGGGCGCTTTGACCGTTTGCACGGTGATCCTGCTGGTTCGGGTCCTCATTCACTATTTTTCTCGAAAGGAAGCACCAAAGCTGAAGCTGACAAACTATTTTTTGAAAACCGAAAAAGCGACTCCTAAACTGCGCATTGCCGTTGCCGCCGACCTGCATGGAAACGACCACACCGCCTGCTTGCGGCTTTTACATGATGCGTCCCCCGATCTGATATTGATTCCGGGAGACTTGATGGAGGACGGCGAGCTGGAAAATGAAAGTGCCTCCGGATACACGTTCCTGCGGGAATGTGCCGCGATTGCCCCGACCTATTATTCGCTCGGTAATCACGAGATCGCTTGCTATCACAAGGGAAATCCGTGGCGTCATCCAACACCGATCCTCCCCTCGGCAGAGGTACGGAAACGCATTGCACACACGGGCGCGGTTTTGCTGGACAATGAGAGCGTGATGCACGGCGAGCTTTGCATTTGTGGGCTGACCTCCGGTATCAACCGCGACAAAAATGAACCGAACACCGAAGCCTTGACGCGGTTTGCATCATTGCCCGGATTTCGGATTCTGCTTTGCCATCATCCCGAATATTTTATGCCGTATATCCGCAAAACCGACATTGAGCTGACCGTGAGCGGGCACGCACACGGCGGGCACTGGAGGGTATTTGGCCGCGGCGTCTACGCACCCGGACAAGGGTTGTTCCCCAAATACACCGCCGGTGTATGGGAAAACCGCTTGGTCATCAGCCGTGGGCTGGGCAACCATACGCGCATCCCGCGCATCTGCAACACGCCGGAGCTGGTGATGGTTTACCTTGGCTACCGCCCGGAGGAAATGAATTTATCAAACAATAAAAGAAAATAAGAGAGAATAAGAAAAAAGAAAAGGAGACGAAACGATATGGCAGTTATCACCCTTACCACTGAAAATTTTGAGGCAGAGGTCCTCAAATCCAACAAAACCGTGCTGGTTGACTTTTGGGCATCCTGGTGCGGCCCCTGCCGTATGCTCTCGCCCGTTGTGGACGAGATTGCTGAGGAGCGCGCCGACATTAAGGTTGGCAAAATCAACGTGGACGAGCAGGAGGAGCTTGCCGCACGCTACGGCATTATGAGCATTCCGACGCTGATCGTTTTCAAAAACGGAGAGATCGCACAGCAAACGGTTGGCGTACAGCCGAAATCCGCTATTTTGGAGATGCTTTGAGACAAAATATTAGAAACCGAGGACGAAAATCCAAGATTTTCGTCCTCGGTTTTATTTGATTGAAAGATCAGACCACACCAAATGCGAGCATGGAATTTGCCACCTTGAGGAAGCCTGCGATGTTTGCGCCTGCAACCAGGTTGCCCTCCATACCGTATTCCTTTGCGGCTGCGGAAGCGTTTTTATAAATGTTGACCATAATGCCCTGCAGCTTTGCGTCAACCTCTTCAAACGTCCAGCTGTAACGCATGGAGTTCTGGCTCATTTCCAAAGCGGAGGTTGTAACACCGCCCGCGTTGGAAGCCTTTGCGGGAGCGAAGAGCACCTGATTGGACTGGAAGGTGTGGATTGCCTCAGGAGTAGAAGGCATATTTGCGCCCTCTGCAACCGCGATGACGCCGTTTGCAACCAGCTTCTTTGCGGACTCCTCATTGATCTCGTTCTGCGTAGCGCAAGGAAGTGCGATATCACACTTGATGCCCCAGATGCCACTGCAGCCCTCGGTATAAACTGCGTCCTTATGGGTATCCACGTACTCCTTAATTCTGCCGCGGCGAACCTCCTTGATCTGCTTCACCTCAGCCAGAT
Source organism: Clostridia bacterium (assembly GCA_017452665.1). Lineage (GTDB taxonomy): Bacteria > Bacillota > Clostridia > Oscillospirales > CAG-272 > UMGS1865. The sequence continues at coordinate 11,875 of JAFTLZ010000001.1, read as the reverse complement.
CAATTCCGTTTGCATCGTATACGTAGCCGTTGGAATCGGACATGGCAACTACCTTGCCGCCAAGCTCGGTAGCCTTTTGTGCCGCATAAATTGCAACGTTACCGGAGCCGGAGATCACAACGGTTTTGCCGTCAAAGGACAGACCGTGATCCTTCAGCATTGCGTCGGTAAAATAGCACAGACCAAAGCCGGTTGCCTCTTTTCTTGCAAGGCTGCCGCCGTAAGTCAAGCCCTTACCGGTCAGCACACCGGTAAACTCGTCGCGCTGTTTTTTGTACATACCGTACATATAACCGATCTCGCGTGCGCCAACGCCGATGTCACCTGCGGGAACGTCGGTATCGGCACCGATGTATTTGGAAAGCTCCATCATAAAGCTCTGGCAGAAGCGCATCACTTCCCCATCGGATTTTCCCTTGGGATCAAAGTCGGAGCCGCCCTTACCGCCGCCGATCGGAAGTCCGGTCAGAGAGTTCTTAAAGATCTGCTCAAAGCCGAGGAACTTAATGATACCTTCGTATACGGAAGGATGGAAACGCAGACCGCCCTTGTACGGGCCGATTGCGCTGTTGTACTGTACGCGGAAGCCGCGGTTGACCTGCACGTTGCCCTGATCGTCCACCCACGGAACGCGGAACTTAATGATGCGCTCGGGCTCGACCAGCATATCGATTACGCCCTTTTCCAGAAATTCGGGACGCTTTTCAACCACAGGCTCCAAGGATTCCAGAACCTCTGCAACCGCTTGGTGGAATTCCGGCTCGCCCGGGTTCCGCTTGATCACGTCTTCCATGACCTTTGCCAATTTTTCGTTTTTGATGCTCATTGCTTGTATCCTCCTCTATCGTGGCGGTCTTTTGCAAGTTCGAGAGAAGAAAAATTCAGAAACCTGTCGTTTCTTGCCAAAATCTCTGCAAAGCCAACCATTTATACGCAATTATTATAATACAGAAGTTGCATGTTGTCAACCGTTTTTTCAAAAAAATTTAGTCCAGTAAATTTTTTTACAAAAAAACGGGATTTTGGGATTGGAGAAAAGTGAATTTTTGCGGAATGGAAAATTGACGGAGAACAGGTGTGCTCTCCGCCAATTTGAAATTCAGATTATTTGGGCTGTTTTTTTCTTGCGTCGGCAACGAAATCCCGCACGAAGGAGAACAGGATGGAACCGATGGAGATTGCATTGACCAAGGTGCTGGAGAGCGAACCGATCAGAATGGCATAAATCAGCCACGCAGTCAGAGCCGGGAGTGAGAGCCACCGCAGGTGCACCGTGTTGGTGCACCACAGTGCAAGCACGTTAATGCAGGAGCCAAAAAGCGGCAGCAGGCTGATGGGGCCCGCCCAAGTCAAGCAGACGGAAACGATATTTGCTCCCACAAAGAGCAACGGCCAGAGCGGATGCTGTGCCCATTTTTGGTCCTTGTGGTAAAACACACCCTCGCGCACCACGTTGACGCAGTTGATGATGGCACCGGAATACCCTCCCAGCAGTGCATAGTGCACCACCCAAAGCGCATCGGCAATCATCTTGGAAAACAGAATCTTGCGGCGGTCGCGAAATGCATAGATCACAAACGCGATCAGCATTGCCCCAAAGCCGAAGCACTGTGCAACGGTCGCCTGCGGTGAGGAAAACAGCTCTGAGAAATCAACGTTCATGGGTTTCTCGGATTATTTGACCGCTTTTTCGAACGGGCAAACATTATTGGACAGCACGGGAATCAGGCGCACGGCAAAGCGGAAATCGGTGTCATTCAGCCTCAAATCCTCGTCCAACTGCGGACCGCAGGAGTTGGAGCCGATGCCGCTGTGGCGGTAATCCAGATGCACCACGGTCTCGGCAAGCGGCTGCAATTCGTAATCGTGCTCGGTTTCGGTCAGCTGCCCGGTCGTAAAGTGCGAGCAGTTGAAGCTAAACTGACGGGAGGTCTCGGTATTTGCGGCAAGCAAGCCCTGACCTGCCAGATTGGAAAGCTCCACCCAGCGCGTTTCGGTATGCGCCATATTCTCCTGCGGGCGAACGTAGTGCTCAAAGTGTTCGGTGACCGTGGTTTGATAACGGCTGACGCGGGATGCCTGTTTTTTGTCGAGGTAGGATTCTACCGGTCCGCGACCAAAGTAGGAGAGCTGCTCACAATCGGCGGGCATTTTGAATTCCACACCAAAGCGAGGCAAAAATGCACCTTCCTGTGCCACGCGCACGTTCATGTCCAGCGTAACGCCTTCCCCGCGTGTGAAAAGATACTTGACGTCCATAAAGATCAACGGACGCTTTGCGGGAGCACCCATTGAGAGTGCGGCGGCAACGCAGATGCTATCATCGGTCACGGATTCCACGGTGCAGGAATAGCAATGGGTCTGCATCCGATGGTAATATTTTTCGTACCATTTATTTTTGATGACGCGGTCGTTGTCGGTGGGAGCGCGCCAAATGGTGGGAGAGACGGCAGAGGAAAGCATCTCCTTGCCGCGGCTGACCATAGAAGAGATCAAGCCGTGCACGCAATCCACCGTGTACACGTCGTCGCCGTCGGTGACGCAAATTTTGTTTCCTTCCTCGCAAAGTGCGAAGGTCTGCTTCATGGGAGCACCTGCCGGTGCGGTCATTGCCTTGGTATCCAGCTCGAATTGCTCAAACCCGACCTCGTATCCAGCATCTGCCCAAGGTGTGGCAACATTGGAGCGGAAATAGAGGTTGAGATAGCAGAAGCCGTCCAACGTGCTCAAGTCTCCCAGCTCCAGCGTGTAGGTGCGGCGGTGCTGGGGCGCGATGTTCAAGCCAAGCACGCGGCCCTGGCGCACCACCTTGCCGTTGCGCTCCACCGTCCAGTAAAGATCAAGGTCGGTCAGCGCGCAGAAATAGCGCAGATTGTGCAGAGTTACGCTTCCCTTTTGCGGGTCGAATTTTTCGGCACGGCAGGGACGGAGCACCTGCTTCAGCTCCAACATTCCCGTGTGCGGGCGGCGGTCGGGATAAAGCAGACCGTCCACGCAAAAGTTGCCGTCGTGCGGGAAGTTGCCCATGTCGCCGCCGTAAATGAATTTGGGATTGCCAACCGTACCGATATCAACCGAGTGATCGAGCAGTTCCCAGACACAGCCTCCGAAGAAGCAATCATTCGCGTAGATCTGTTGCCAGTATTTTTCCAGATCTCCGGGGCCGTTGCCCATGGCATGGCTGTATTCACAAAGGAAGAAGGGCTTTTTCGATGCGGGAAGCTTTATAAAGTCCTTTTCGATATTTTCAACGGAATGATACATGCTGCTGTCGATATCAACATAATCAAAGCTGACTGTCATATTCTTTCTTTCATGCTCATCCGCATGATGCCAATAATTGCTCAGCGCTCGCGCGGTTGCATCCTGGCTGTGCACGATGCATCCGGGCATCCGACGGTGGAAATAATCCGCCATCAGGCGGTGGTTGCGTCCCACGCCGCTCTCGTTTCCAACCGACCACATCAACACGCAGGCACGGTTTTTATCGCGCTCTATCATGCGCTCGGCACGGTCGAGATAGGACTCGCTCCATTCGGGGCTGTCGGTCAGCTGATCCCAGTTTCCGACGTCGCCGCCAAAGCCGTGCGTTTCGATATCGGTCTCGTCGCAAACGTAGAATCCCAAGCGGTCGCAAAGCTCCAAAAAGCGGGGATCGTTGGGATAATGGCTGGTGCGCACCATATTGATATTGTGCTTCTTCATGATATACAGGTCGCGGAGCATATGATCCATCGGTGTGGCGCCGCCCAGATACGGATGGCTGTCATGGCGGTTGACGCCCTTGCCCTTTACCTTCTGTCCGTTGATGTACAGCACTTTGCCCTTGATTTCAAAGCGGCGCAGACCGATCTCCTGGCGGATATGCTCCCCGCCGCAGGTCAGATACAGCGCATACAGCGCGGGATCCTCGTCGCTCCAAAGCACGGGGGAATCCACGTTCAGCGAAAGCTCTGCAGCTCCGTCCACCGTGATATTTCCTGCCGCCAGCTCCTCGCCGCAGGGACACACCAGACGGTAAGAGACCTCTGCGCATCCGTTCAGAGTCAGCTCGGCACGGACGGTTGCTTGCGTAAAGTCCTCGTTCAGAATCGGGCGGATATAAAGATCCTCGATATGTACCTTATCGCGCAACAGCAGATAGATCTCGCGGAAGATACCGGACAGACGGATTTTATCCTGGTCCTCCAGGTAGCTACCGTCGCACCATTTCAGCACCAGGATCTGCACGGTGTTCACACCTGCCTGCAGATAATCATTCAAAACGATCTCGCTGGTCATGTGGCTGACCTGACTATAGGCAACAAAACGGCGGTTGACGTAGAGATAGAAGCAGGAATCCACGCCCTCGAACACCATGCGGATCTGTTTTTCGGCAAGGGTTGCGGCGTCGATCTCCACGTTTCTTTCATACAGTCCGCAGGGATTGTCCGCGGGAACGTGGGGGGGATCCACCGGGAACGGATAATTGATATTGGTATAGTGTGGGGTATCGTAGCCGCGTCCCAGCGCCATCTGCCAGCTCATGGGGACGTTGATGCGGTCTGCACCGCAGGTGCTCCAATCGGGCGCGGTAAAATCGGGGAGCTCGTTGAGCGAGGGATAGTAACGAAAGCTCCACTCGCCGCAAAGGGAGAGGAAGCGGTCGCTTGCGGCACGGTTCAGGGTGTCGGCGGCGGCATCGCTCTGGTAGGGGATAAAATAGGCGTGCGGCTTTTCACAGCCGACATGCAGGTGCTCAAGCGAGCGGTGGTAATGAAAATCAAGCATCGTAAAAATCCTTTCTCCGCAAAGGGATGTGTAAAATCAAATATCATCTTTCGTACGTGCATGGATACAAGATTATTATGACATATTTTTTGTGTGTTGTCAATATAAAAAATCCAAAGAAATGTAAAAATCCTGCACGTAGGCGGTAAAAAAGGATTGACAAAATACAAAAACGCGCTATAATGAAGGAAGAACGGGCAATGCTACCCCAATCTTTTGCAGGAGGCACTACATGAACGCGTGTCACATCGAAGCGATCAATAAAATCAACCTCTCGGATCTGCCGCGGGCGGACCGGGTATTTTCTGTGCTGTGGATCATGGCGGCAGGAGAGCATAACAAATCGACACAATCCTTTTACTTTCATATCCACACCTTTTACGAGATACACCTCATCCTACAGGGGAGCATTGTATACGGATTTGAAGGTGGCAACGTTACGGTGAGCAAGGATCAATTTCTTTTGATCTTGCCCATGCAGGCACATCGCGTGGTGGAAACGAGCCCGGATTTTGTAAAAGTTACCCTTGCTTTTGAGGTCTGCGACAATCCCTCGCTTGACACCGCGCTGGAGCGCAAAAGCAAAAAGCTGTTCCGGACGGGCGAGGAGATCCTGGACGGAATGGAAATGATCGTTCGGCGTGCCGATCAAAAAAGCGCGTATTCTGATCTGATCATTGCGCAACGGCTAGATGAGATTTTGTATCTAATTTTAGAAGCCATTTCCGTTCCCGCTCCGCTTTTTGAGCACACGCGAGGCTATGACGACCGCCTGCTGAAGGCGAAAAAATATATTGAGGACAACCCCGGCATGTTTTTTACCTGCAACGAGGTTGCCGACTACTGCCGCATCAGCCCGAAGCAGCTGGGCAGGCTGTTCCGCAAATACGAAAAGCAATCGGTACTCGCCTTTATCCACGCACAAAAAATCGAAGCAGCAAAGCACCTTTTGCGCAATACCGATACCCTACAGGAAACCATCAGTCGCTCGCTCGGCTTTTCCAACGTGCAGTACTTTAACAAATTTTTTATCCGCCACACCGGTATGACGCCAAGCGAATATCGCCGCGGAAAGGAAGCATAATACGCGTTTGTCGATATCGGACATTTTTGATACATTTCGGACATTCTCTTGCAAAGCGCACCTCGCAAATGTATAATGAGTCTATCTACGATTTGCAGGAGGTTGCAGAATGAAATTTTTGATTATGACTGATATTGAGGGCGTTACCGGTGTAACGACCTTTCCGCAAGCCGAAAACAGTGCTTTTGGCAAAGAGATGCTGATGAACGACCTGAATGCCGTGCTCCGCGGTGTGAAGGAAGCCGGTGCCGAAGCGGTGGTGTACGATATGCACACCGACGGCAGAAATATTGATCTGGCACAGCTGAATGTGCCCGTCGTGATGGGAAAGCCCATTCTCCCCGGTTTGTACCGCGGAGTTGGGACTTCTTTCGACGGGCTTTTTTTGATGGGATTGCATACCATGCAGCATGTTCCCGGCGCTTTGCTGGCACACAGCTATCTGAGAGAATATGACGCCATTTACCTCAACGGGCTGCTGGTGGGTGAGATCGGCATGGAGGCGGCTCTGGCAGGCGAGGCAGGCATCCCGCTCAAATTCGTATCGGGTGACGACCTTGGCTGCGCGGAAGGCAGTGCGCTGATTCCCGGACTTGTCACCTGCCCCGTAAAGAGCTCCTTGACCGAGGACACGGCAGTTTGTCTCCCGCCTGCGGTAACTGCCGAAATGCTGACGCAAAAAGCCAAAGAAGCTGTATACGCGCAAATCTCTCCCTTTCAGGTAGAGGCGCCTTATGAGATCAAAATTCAATTTTCGGATTGCGCATACCTAAAAACCATGCAGGCTCTTCATCCCGAAATTTTTGAGACCGAAAACACCGTTGTAATGCGCGGCGACAATCTGCTTGCTACGTGGTCACAGTATCTTTTGTACGAAAAGGAGATGGTAACGTCATGCAAGTAATTTTGGGAGTCAATCATCAGTTTTTATATCCCGCCGCCATGACGGATGCAAGGGCACACACCGAAAGCTTGAAAAAACTTGCCGCCACGGACAAGGTACAAGCATTGGATTGCTGGCTGTGGAGAGGTGAGACGGCGGCTGAAGAAAAGAAAATTCTTTTGGACAGCGGAAAGATCATCAACTACAACATCGGTGACCGCTTTGGAGAGGAGATCTCACTCCCCTCCTCCCGCAATGCGGCAGACCGCGCGCGTGCGTACGATCTGATGATGCGGGAGATCACCTACGCATTGGAGGTCGGCTCCAAAAAGATCGTTTTCGGAAGCGGACCCGACGACGTCAATGACCACATGGGTGCGCAGGAACGCTTTGCCGAGCTGATTTTGCGCGTGGCATCTCAACTGCCCGACGACGTCTCCCTCTCTTTTGAGCCGACCGATTGGGACATCGACAAGCACTTTTTATTCGGCCCACTCTCCGAGACGGTGGATTTTATCAAGCAGATCCGACACAACGGCTTTGTGCGCATCGGGCTTTTGCTGGATATGTGCCACGTGCCGATCATACATGAGACGCTGGAATCTGCCATAGATCAGGGCGGTGAGGTACTCAATCACATCCACCTTGGAAACTGCATCATCAAAAATCCGAATAGTCCTTTTTACGGTGACAAACATATTCCGTGGAGCTATCCCGAATCCGAGTACACCGAGCAGGACGGCATCCGCTTTATCCATATGCTGAAAGAGATCGGCTACCTCGGTCAGAAAAATGCCACCGTATCCTTTGAAATGCGTCCTTACGAAGGAGTTTCCGCCGAGGAAAGCCTTGCGCGATTTGTCGAGGTCTGGAAATCCGCTTTTGAGGTAAACTAATATGAATCCCACCATTCCTTTCCGCAATCTTTACAGCAATGACACCACCAATTTGGATACCTGCGTATCTCCCTACCACGTGCGCGGCGGATACGCAGGGCGCGAGGAACTGCGTGCAAGCGTGCGAGAGGTGCAAGGCCTTGCTGACGTGCACCTAATTCAGCTCGCTCACGGGCACGTACCGTGGTATAAAAGCCGACTGTACCCCTACGCCGAGCACATGGCGTGGTGGAAGGAATACTTTGATGTAACCGACGAACAGCTAAACGGACTGAGCGGCGGTTGCCGTTACATTCACGACGGCGGTGATTATCTTGCAGATTTTATTGAGGCGTGTCGCGACTTTGGGCAAGCCCCCTTCGTGTCCCTTCGCGTCAACGACGAGCATCACGTAGAAAACATCGACCTCCGTGGGCACGTGCGTGGTTATCACAGCATCAGTCGTTTCGTTGCCGAAAACCGTGACAAAATGCTCGGCACGGATCTCTCGCGCTGGGAAGACCGCGCACTCAACTGGATCTACCCCGAAATTCCCGCGCACATGCTGGCGCTCGTCACCGAGCAATGCGAGGATTACGACATCGACGGTTATGAGCTGGATTTCCAGCGCCACCCGAATCTGTTCAACGTCAAGGAGACCACCTTCGAGGAACGGCAAGCGGTGGTGGAAAAGTTCATCTCCGATGTACGTGCCGTGCTTGACCGTACTGCAAGAAACGGACGGCATCGCTATCTTTGCGTGCGCGTTCCCTGTAACTTGAAATTATGGAACGAGTTGGGGCTTTGCCCGGAACGCTTGCAGAGTCTTGGCGTGGAAATGGTCAATGTGTCTCCGTTTTTCTACTGCGACCAATGGGTTGACCGCGAGGCGTTCGTTCAAAAAATGCCAGACCTTGCCGTTTATTTTGAAATTTGCCACACCACGGCACAAGGTAAGACGCTCATCAAAACGGGCTATGACGATTTCACGTTCCGACGTGTAACACCAAACGAAATCTATTCCACCGCACATTTAGCGTACACCGCAGGTGCGCAGGGGATCTCCTTCTTCAATTTTCACTACTACCGCGAGCATGGGTGCGAGGGGCGCGGTCCCTTCAACGAGCCGCCCTTCCATGCTGTCGGTAACGTGCGCGACCGTGATTTCGTGGCACATGCACCGCAGCATTTCTTTATTGCAAAGGCATGGGACAAAAATTCACAGCTTGAAAAAGCACTGATGCCCGACGAAAAACACGACTTGGAAATGTATTTAGCAGAGCCGATGGGTGGCTGGCAAAGTGATTTTCGTTTACGCGTGACGGCGTGTAAGCCATTGAGGGATAGCATCGTTGAAATATTCTTCAATGGCGTCAAAGCAACCCCCGTGTCGGATATTTCCGAGCCATACCCCGAGGATAACGACTATCCGCCCATGCACGGAGACGAGACCACCTGCTGCGCATATCGCGTGCCCTTGTCTGCCGTCCAAAACGGCAAAAACCGCTTAACACTGTTCCTACTCGGTGGCGCCCCTCTCAAATTCAATTACATCGACATTTTTCCGTGGAAATTTTAAGAAATGAGGTACAAAATCATGAAATATCAAATCGAAGCAAAACCCTATGGCTCCTACGACGTCGTCGTTTGCGGGGGCGGAACAGCAGGTTGCTTTGCGGCGATTGGCGCCGCTCGAGAGGGTGTGAAAGTCCTTCTCATCGAACGCTCCTTCACCATTGGCGGGATGCTAACCGTTGGTGAAGCCGGTATTACGAAGTTTTCCGAGCACTGCCGCGACGTAAACGTATACAAAAGCGAAGTTCTTGACATGCTTGCCAACGAACCGAAAAAAGTGCAGGTGGTGGGCGGTATTGCGCATGAGTACGTCAAGCGTATGATCGACGCCGGCACGGCACTCGGCACGCACGGCGAGGCTGGAAGCTATGTGTTTACCGACAAGGCGGAGGCACAGTGGGTGTTGATGCAGATGCTTGCCGAGGCGGGCGTAGAAGTCCTTTACGACACCCGCGTGGTGTTGGTCAACAAGGACGGAGACACCGTAACGAGCGTAGTGGTTGTCAATAAAGAAGGATTTTGCGAGATTGAAGCCAAGCAGGTGATTGACACCACCGGAGACGCTGACGTTGCGGCGCTGGCAGGCGTTCCCTTCCACAAGGGCGCAACCGCCGAGGAGGTTGCACAGGGCTATGCGAAGGTCGAGGGCGAGATGCAGCATTTTGGAACGATGTACCGCGTACGCAACATAGATTATACAAGCCTATTCGATTATCTCAAAGCCAATCCCGACCGCTTTGTTCAGCACGAATTCGGAGTTATGTCCCTGGAAAACGTCAAGGAAAGCTACGAAAACGGCGAGATGTGCGTCTTCCGTATCGACCTTAAGGATTGGAGTCCTGTTCACGGCTCCTACTACGTACAGGTCTACAACCTTCCTGAAAAGGACGAGGCAATCCTGCTGGGACCGGGATGCGGCTACCACAACGGCAACGGCTTGGATGCACGTGTGATCAGCGATGGGCAGTATTTTCTGCAAAACGGCGCACATATTCTGACCGAAGTGCTCCGCGCGCGCATCCCCGGCTTTGAGAACGTGCGCATCACCTACATTCCCGACGTAGGAGTGCGGGAAACCCGTCACATCATTGGAGAATATCGGATGGAGATCGTAGACGTGCTTTCGGGCAAGGATTTTGAGGATTCGGTTGCCTGCGGCGGTCATCCCATCGACATTCATCCGCTCCCGCCGGAGGTGGAGCACGTGGATCTGAACCATTGGAGATTCCACATCCCCTATCGCGTGATGCTCCCCAAAAATGTAGAAAATCTTTTGGTTGCCGGCAGATGTATTTCGGCTACACGCGGTGCTTCGGGTGCAATCCGCCCCACGGCACAGTGCATGGCGCTGGGCGAGGCGGCAGGCGTTGCGGCGGCAATGGCGGTCAAGGAGAACAAAACGCCAAAAGCCGTTGACGTACAGGCTCTGCGTGCAAAGCTTGCGGAGAACGGAGCAATTCTATAACCTCTGAAGGGGGTGAGTCAAATGTGAAAATCGCATTTGGTACTCACCCCGTCGTTTTTGCTTAACGGCTAAACACCGTCATTTTTGCCCTTTTTGATGGTTTTTGATATGTATTTCGGATACAAAGCGGGCAAAAAACGCAAATTCCGCGCCTCAAAAAAGCCTACCGTCGGCTTTTTTGCGCAGGGGCTGCGCAAATGACGCAGCCCCTTTGCTTGGGGGACTTGACAAACCCACCCGTATTGCGGTATAATAAACGTATCAAATTCTCGGAGGAAACGATGGACGTCACAAGAGAATCCCCCGTGTCGGTACTTCCCGGCATCGGCAAAACCAAAACCGAATACTACGCAAAAATGGGCATCCACACTCTGGGCGACCTGCTTTTGCATTATCCGCGCGCTTATGAAAACCGCGGGGATGTCTGCCTTCTTGCCGATGCACGTCCGGACGGAAAAAGTGCCATTATCCTCACCGTTGCCACCGAGCCGCGCTCCGTCCGTTTGCGCTCGCACAAAAGCTTTCTTAAGTTCCGCGCCTTTGACGAGAGCGGTAGCTGTGAGATTGTTTATTTTAATCAGGATTATCTGAAAAGCCAGTTCCCCATCGGCTCCACCTTCCGCTTTTTCGGCAAGGTAGAGCGCTCCGGCAACCGCCTTTCCATGTCCTCCCCCATAGCGGAGCCATGGACCGAGAGTGCCGCTCTTCCTCCCTTGTGGGCGGTCTACCGGATGACCGAGGGCATCAACCAAAAGCAGCTTGCCAAGGATGTTGCCGCGGCGCTGGAGCTGTTGACGGCGCAAACCGAGGATCATCTGCCCCCCTCTATCCTGCAACACCGCTCGCTTTGCACGCTGGCATACGCCGAGCGCAACATTCACAGACCCGAATCCTTTGCGGCGCTGGCGATTGCAAAAAAGCGGCTGGTATACGATGAATTTTTCTGCTTTTCGCTCGGTGCCGCCATCTCCTGCCGACGGGACAAGCAGATCGGCGCTCCGATGTGTACCGACGGGGACGTTTCGGAGCTGACCGGACTCCTCCCCTACGAGCTGACCGGTGCGCAAAAGGACGCCATTGCCGATATTCGCCGCGATATGGCAAAAAACGTTCCCATGAGCCGGATGCTGGTGGGTGACGTTGGATGCGGAAAAACCGTGTGCGCCGCCGCCGCCATGCTGATTGCGGTCAAGAATCATCGCCCGTAATTGGCGAACAGCAAC
>JAFTLZ010000025.1 GCA_017452665.1 Clostridia bacterium | reverse complement strand
GGTGCTGTATTATCTGCTTGGATTTACGGTTCCCGGATTTTATGACGGGTTTATGAGCGGGGTTTCGCTCAATTCCATTGACGCTTTTCAAGAATTTTTCGCACATTCGTTTGGAAAGGTATTTACCGAGGGCTTTGACTTCTCCGCATATCTTGCAAAGGACGGAAACAACGTGGGAAGTCTTGTCATTGGTCTGATTACAACCGCGCTGGCATTTTGCATGGTAGATATGTTTGATACCATGGGAACGTTGTACGGCGCTTGCCGCGGCGGCAATTTGCTGATCAAAAATGAAAAAGGTGAAGAAGAAGTTCCGAATGTAAACCGCGCCATGCTGGCAGACGCCATTGCAACCTGTACGGGAGCTGTTTGCGGAACCTCTACCGTAACAACTTACGTCGAAGCCGCTTCCGGTGTCGGCGCCGGCGGACGTACGGGACTTTCCGCTATGGTAACGGCTGCAATGTTCTTTGTTGCCATGTTCCTCTCCCCCATCGTCTCGCTGATTCCTGCCTGTGCTTACGCTGCAGCGTTGATTTACGTAGGTATTTTGATGATCGGCTGTGTGAAGGAAATTGACTGGAGCGATCCTGCCATTGCACTCCCCGCCTTCTTTACCATCGTGATGATGCCCTTTACCTTCAGCATTTCGTACGGTATTGCATTCGGCTTGATCGCGCACATCGCCATCAAGGCTTGCACAGGTAAGATCAAAGAAATTCGCATCGGAACCTGGATCATCGCATTGCTCTTTACGCTGATGTTCTTCCTGACGCATTGAATACAATAACAAAAGAGACTGTCAAACCAATGACGGTCTCTTTTGTTATGGGTTCGATTCCCGTTGGGGATGCTAAAAATTTCCGCGCGCATATGCGTACGGATTTTTTAATTTTTCACGATTTCCCTTTCACTAACTCAGTTTGTACGGAATTTTAAGTAATAGGTAAGAACGAATAGTGAAGAAGCCGAGAAAACGGGTTTGCATACCAAGCGAGGATTCGGGATGTTTTCTTACATCAGCGAGCGCAGGTAGTTTCGCTAACGGTAAAATTCCCATTGTTTAAAATTGAAGGTGCTGAGTTAATAACTTAGCTCTAGGAAAAGAACAGCAACAGTTTTTTACCGAAAGCTCTTGAGGCGTCGCTTGCTTTGTTGTATAATTAAATTGTCAAACCCAATCACACACGAAGTGATATTCTTATACACTAATGAGAGATAAAAATCAAATGGTTTTGCCATTAAATTTAGGAATTTGTATCCCCGAAGGAGAGTTTGTATTTAAAGTGGTCGAAATCTGTGAGGGATTAGATTACACGGCTATGCTTTGGAAAAGCATTTAACACCTGAATAAACAAACGAAGCAGGTACTTTTCTTACCTTTTCAGTTTTTGATTCGTGTTGAAAGTTTGGGAGGGGTTTTGGGAAACTTTTTCAAAAGTCCACTCCAAAAAGCACATCTTTTTTCAAAAGAAACGCTTGCAAAACAGCGCGTTCTATTGTATAATAAAAATAAATTAGAAATCATGAAACACTGGGAGATACAGCATGAAGCAAGTGGAAATTTACACTGACGGTGCCTGCCGCGGCAACCCCGGTCGGGGAGGATGGGGCGCGATTTTGGTTTGGAACAGCATCGAAAAAGAGCTGTCCGGCGGAGAGGCAATGACAACCAACAACCGCATGGAGCTTATCGGAGCAATCGAAGCCCTCTCCGCACTCAAGGAGCCCTGCGAGGTCACGCTGACATCCGATTCCAAATATCTGGTAGACGCCGTCACCAAGGGCTGGGCACGGTCCTGGCGCGCCAACGGCTGGAGAAAAAGCGACCGCTCCCCCGCGCTCAACAGCGACCTGTGGGAAAAGCTCTTGCACTTGATCGAAATACATACCGTGCATTTCGTCTGGGTCAAGGGGCACGACGGCCACCCCTACAACGAGCGTTGCGATAAGCTTGCTACCGCGTTTGCTGACCGCTTTGCCGAATAGAGAGGCGAGTGCTCCGTTCCTCTAAATTTCCATCGCAAAACCCTTGCTTTTTGGTCAAAATGGCACTTGACGGAAGCGAACGAAAGTTGTATAATATCATATAATACTGTTTTTTGGAGGAATGTGTTACAATGACAGCAAACAAACGGTCAGGTGTAAAGAATCTGACGGAAGGACCGCTTTTGCCGCAGATCATATTCTTTTCTCTGCCTTTGATCGCAACGGCAGTTCTGCAGTTGCTCTTCAATACGGCAGATACCATTGTGGTCGGACGCTGGGGCGGAAGCACCCCGGAGGAGTGCGCCAACTCCTTAGCGGCGGTTGGCTCCTGTGGGTCCTTGATCAATTTGTTTGTCACTTTTTTCCTCGGTTTTTCCACCGGTGCCGGAATTTGCGTTGCACACGATATCGGTGCCAACCGTTATGAGGATTTGCATAAAACAGTACACACGGCTGTTTTAACGGCACTGATTTCAGGTGCCTTCGTTACCGCTGTCGCAATGACACTTTGCCGCCAAATGCTGATCTTGATGGGAACCGACGCGGCAATCCTTGACGAGGCAGTTCTTTACATGCAAGCCTATTGCATCGGTATGCCGGCAAATATGCTGTACAACTATTGCGCAACCATCCTGCGTTCCTCCGGCGATACCACACGGCCGCTAATCTTTTTGTCTGTGGCGGGTGTCGTCAACGTTTTGCTGAACCTGCTGACCGTTATCGTGTTCGGTTGGGGAGCAATGGGCGTCGGAATTGCTACTGCGGCATCCCAGTGGGTTTCCTGCATCCTGATCGTGATCTATATGACCCGAATGCAAGGACCGTGCCGTTTGGAAATCCGAAAAATACGTATGGATATCATCAAATTTCGCAAAATGGTTCTCCTCGGCTTGCCCGCAGGAATTCAAAGTACACTGTTCAGCCTTTCCAACGTTATGATCCAATCCGCTGTCAATTCCTTCGGCCCCGTGGTCGTTGCAGGAAACACTGCAGGCTCCAATCTGGATTCCTACATATATGCAACGCAAAATGCACTCTACCATACCAGCTTAACCTTTGTCGGTCAGCACATAGGAGCACAGAAGTATAGGCGTTTGAAGAAATGCGTGCTTTGGTGCTCTTTGGCAGTCGTCGTTGTGGGACTCATGGTTGGTTCGCTGATGGTATGCTTTGGAGAATCGCTGTTGGGATTGTACGCTCCCGAAAACCCCGATGTTGTAAACGCAGGCATGGTGCGCCTGTCCATCCTCTGCCTTACTTATTTTTTGTGTGGATTGATGGAGGTCGGTAGCGGTACGATGCGCGGACTCGGAAAATCTATTTGGTCAACGGTCATTTCTTTGTTCGGTGCGTGCGGTTTGCGTATTGTGTGGATCTATACGGTGTTTGCATGGTTCCCTACACACGAGGTGCTCTACCTCTCTTATCCCGTCACGTGGATCATTACATCCATCATTCTTTACATCTGTTCTTTTGCAATCATTCACAAGCTACGCTGCAGCTACGAGCAATCGCAAGCATCAGCCGCAACCGATGCCGAGCCGCAGATCGCAGAAACAATATCCTGACTTTACGGGACGCTTTAAAAAGCGTCCCGCAGACTGTAGACCAAAGGTATTCAATTTGTAATATTGCACAAATTTGTTAGTAGCGCTTTTTCTTTTGACCAAGAAGGCGCAAAAGGAAAAAAGGCTCGCAGGCTCGCCGCAAATCGCTACGCGAGGTTTGCGCTTG
>JAFTLZ010000024.1 GCA_017452665.1 Clostridia bacterium | reverse complement strand
GCGCTTTTTCTGACGGTCAAAGAGGAAGAAATTCGCCTCGGCATCACGGTCAAGGAACAGATAAAGCAGGATCAAAAGTGCAAGCAAAATCATCAAAACGGCAATAATAATGCCAAACACTTGTTTATAACCGGCATCAGCGTTAGCAACCGGAATTGCCAAAATCAGAATTGCACCGACGACACAAAGAACCGCCGCGACAAGCATAATCAAGGGTAAATTTTTCTTCAATACAGAACTCATTGACATCGTCCTTTCTTTTGTTTGGAAAAAATTCATTCTTATCATATATTATAACATATCGTGCGAAGCTTTGCAAGATATTTTTTACTTTTTTTCACAGCTTTTTCTCAATCTTTCGCAAACATCGGCATAAGCGTTGTACATTCGTTGGCGAGCAAACGAAAGAAAAATCCAATCGCTTTCCGTCACGGCACACAAACGCCCCAACGGATACCTTGCCGCATATGCTGAAAGCACCGAGACCAGCTCCGCGTCCGACGGTGAATCGGATAGGCGGAGCGTCAAATACAGATTTGAGAGTGACCTTTCGGATTGAAAGTTTAAAACGCGTGATGCAGCTTGCAGATTGGGCGTGCTCCAATAGATCCGTGGAAGCCCCACCGTCTCTTGCGCATACGCCAGCAAATCACAAAGTGCGGTTGCCGACGCTTGGCTGTTCAAAACCAAATCTGCCCCGTGTCCCACACATTGCTCGCAAAGAATGCGAAAGAGCTGCGCGATCAGCATCTGCTGCTCTTCCCTCTGCCGCTTCGGTTTGTTCAAATATTGGCGCACATGATATAAATCAGGCGTAAGGAAGCAGAAGTCTTCCTCCGGAACAAAATGAATCTTCTTTCCACCTGCGGCAAAAAAACGCTCCGTGCTGTCACGCACCGTATCAAGCCAAGTCTCCCCCGTCAGAACCTCTCGTGCCAGAAACAAATTCCCATCCAACATCATTTCCGTGCCGCACGGCAACTCCTCTTGCGGAGCCAGCGTCCTGCCAAGAGTTGCACCGCGCCCCCGGCAAAGAAAATCGGAATATCTGCGCCGATTTTGGAACAAATCCTCACAGCACGCACGCCAGATGCGGTTACAGTTTGCAGGCGAGAGCGTCTCTGTCACTTCAAAATTCACCTGCAAAAAGGTTTGCGTCATGGAAACGGTCGGATGCCCGATCAACAATTCCGATGCCTCGCACACCGCGCAAAAAAAATCGTAATCCGATGCGCCGGCACCGATCTTTTTTTCCTCCGTACCGCATAAGCGCAACAAATTTTGCCAACTGCCCGTGCGCAACAGCTCCGCGGGATTGGTAACAACGGCGTCTGCACAAAACGAGGGCGGAAGAATTGCATAATCCGGTGAAAAATCCAAATGCTTCATTATTATGCTCCCTTTTGGTTCTCTCTGTAATCATTGTACCACAAAAGCAGAAAAAGTCAATTCAAAATTGCACCAAAATCGTGAAAAATTGCAAATTTTTTTCATTCTCTATAGACGAAACGGAGTTTTTGTGATATACTGTATACAATGCAGATGAAAGGATACACCCGAATGGATTTTAACGAATTCAGCCTGATCTATCCAAGCGAAGAAATGCGCCGACGTCACGACAGCGGCGAATGTATGCCGGATATTGATTTGTTTACCCTGCAAGAGCTTGGCTTGCTGGAACTTTTTAATTTGAAAAACCGCGATCTGTCCGAGTTTTTCACCACCGAGTCGGAGGTAATGCGCTATCGCATGGCAACCTTTGACGATATGCTGCGTTGCCGCGAGCTGACCGAAATGCTCAATCGCTTGGTTCCCGTATTAAACGACATTATGGAGCTGCGCCGCCTGGAAGCGGATAGCGGAGACACGACCGATTATCTTTCCAGCATTACCGAGATCGAGCTTTACGTTTCCAGCGTAAAGGTATTGCACGACGGATTGACAAGTGTAAAAAACGAGCTGAAAAGCCCCGCTTTTACCGCGCTGACCGAGCTGGTAACCACCTTGGCAGAAAGCGACTATTATCGCGAGCTAAATGAAAAGCTGAGTGAGCTGACCCAACGGGTACGCGAGATCAAAAGTGTAACCATCGGCGTCAATCTGGATGCACAGCTTCGCCCCTCGTCTGCCGGCGTGCTTTCGATCAACTCCGAATCCTTTAAATCGGGGGATGTGTTGGACAAGATCCTGCGCCTCAACTTCAAAAACGACAATTATACCTGCATTGCCAACTTGGTTCCCTTTGGCAAAAAGCAATCCGAAAATCAAAAAATGGCGCTCTCCTTGGCGTTTAACAGTGCAATCAACGACGTTTACCGTTCATCGTTGCGTTCCTGGAAAAAGATCGTACAAACCTACGTCCTGGAAAATACCGAATTTTTGCTGAATCTGATGCCGGAATTTGAATTTTTGGTGCGCGGAACCAATATGCTGCGCGCGCTGCGGGAAAAAGGATGTGCATTGGCAATTCCCGAGATCCGCCCGATGGAGGAACGCGCTTTCGCCGCAACCGAGCTCTACAACCCTTGTGTTGCGCTAAAAATTGAGGATGAGATTGTTCCGAACGACTTGATTTTTGACCGCGATGCCACAATTTACGTGCTTTCCGGTCCCAACCGCGGCGGAAAATCCGTAATCACCTGCGCGGTCGGCTTGGCACAGGTCATGATGCAGCTTGGGATGTACGTTCCCGCAAAAAGCGCGGTCCTCTCCCCCGTGGATGGAATATATACGCACTTTCCCACCGGTGCCGATGACACCATTGACAAAGGACGCCTTGGCGAGGAGTGTGCCAGATTGAGCGAGATTCTGGATTGCGTCACAGCGAACAGTTTGGTACTGCTGGATGAGTCGCTTTCCTCTACGGGCAGCTACGAGGCATCCTACATTGCCGCAGAGGTCATCAGCGGCCTGGCTCATATCGGGTGCCGTTGCCTTTTCTCTACGCACTTACACGAGCTGGCAGCAGAGATCGAAAACCTCAATCGTCGCTCCCTTGCATACGGCGGCGTTGCCATTGACACGTTGGTAGCGGGAATCAAGGGTGAGGGCAAACGCTCCTTTAAGATTACCCGCGCAAAGCCGGACGGCAAAAGCTATGCACGCGACATTGCCGAAAGCTACGGGCTGACATATGAAAACATTGTGAAAAAACTGAATCAAAGCTAAAAACGAATCGGGCTGTCTCAAATGCGCAAGCGCATTTGGTCGACAGCCCTATGGTTTTTGTTTGGCGGTTCAACACCGCCATTTTTGCCTGCTTTTGCAGGCAAAAACCACAAATTCCCGGCAACAAAAAGCCTACCATCGGCTTTTTGTTGCGAGGGGGTGTCTCAAATTGTAAATTTGAGACACCCCCACAGACTGTAGACAAAACAACCGGCTTTCGTCAGTTTGACGAAAAGTTTTGGTCGGCGCGCTTGCGCGTGTGATTTTCTCAAAAGCTCGCGCAGTGGAGGGCGCGG
>JAFTLZ010000023.1 GCA_017452665.1 Clostridia bacterium | reverse complement strand
TCTATACATAACATTTGCAACTGCCTTTGTTTACTCTTATCCTTTTTCCTGTACATAAAAAACACCTGCCTTTACGGTATCTATTATACCATAAATGCAGGTGTTTCGTCAATACGACATCCCTTTTCGTCTACAGTCTGCGGGGGAACTGTTTCAAAAGTTCCCCCGAAAAACGCATCCCTTAATCAGCAACCTGTTCGGCTTTGGTTTCGCAGTAGAGACAGCGGTAGACGCGCGCAGAAGGGTCTTTCAGACGGAAGATGTGCGGCAGCTCCTGCTCAGTAGACGTGATACAACGCGGATTTTTGCAGTAGATCACGTTGGTCAGGCGTTCGGGCAGAGCGATCCGCTTTTTTTCGACGATCTCGCCGTTGCGGATGACGTTGACCGTCACGTTTTGATCCACGTAGCCGAGGATGTCGGTGTTCAGATCAATGGCGGCGTCAATTTTGATGATGTCCTTTTTGCCCATTTTGCGGCTGCCCACGTTTTTGATCAGCGCGACCGTGCAATCCAGCCCGTCCAGTGAGAGCAGGCGGTAGAGCTCCATGCCGCGTCCGGCGGTGATGTGGTCGATCACAATGCCGTTTTTAATGGAATCAATGTTCATGCGTGCACCTCCAACAGCTTCATAATCAGCGCCATACGTACGATTTTGCCGTTAAATACCTGCTTGAAATAGCAGGCGCGGGGATCGTCGTCGATGGCAACTGCGATCTCGTTGACGCGAGGCAGAGGGTGCAGGATGCTCAGCTCCGACTTGGCGGCTTTGAGCTTTTCGGGCGTGAGGATGTAGCTGTCCTTCAGACGCAGATAATCCTCCTCGTTGAAAAAGCGCTCCCTTTGTACACGGGTCATGTAAAGCACGTCCAGCTCCGGCATGGCGCCCACCAGGTCGGCGGTTTGCGTATACTCGATGCCGCGTTTTTCCAGCTCGTCGCGCACGTAGCTTGGCAGCTTGAGCTCTTCGGGCGAGATCAAAACGATCTTGATTCCCGTGTAGCGCATCAGCGCCGAGATCAGCGAGTGTACCGTGCGCCCGAATTTGAGATCTCCGCAAAAGCCGACGGTCAGATCGTTCAGCCTTCCCTTTTCGCGGGAAATCGTTAAAAGATCGGTCAGCGTTTGCGTGGGATGGTTGTGCCCACCGTCACCCGCGTTGATCACGGGGATGGAGGCGTTCATTGCCGCCACCAGCGGTGCGCCCTCCTTGGGATGCCGCATGGCGATAATATCCGCGTAGCAGGAGACAGTTTTTGCCGTATCCGCGACGCTCTCTCCTTTTGCCGCCGAGGAGGAAGCTCCGCTGGAAACCGACAGCACATTGCCGCCCAGCTCGTACATCGCCGCTTCAAAGCTCAAACGCGTGCGCGTAGAAGGCTCGAAAAAGAGCGTTGCCAGCTTTTTGCCGCGGCAGACCTCGGAATATTTTTTTGGATTTGCAATGATATCGTTCGCCGTAGCAATCAGCTCGTCGATCTCCGCCGGCGTCAAATCCTGAATCTCTATCAAACTTCTCATGATATTCTCCATTCCGTAAGAAATATCGGTGCGGTGCGATTATGCTTTGGCTCCGTTGACTTCCAGATATTTTTTGATACGTGCCACGTTTTCGGCGTTTTTCGCATCCCCCTCCAGATACTCGATGATGTCGTAAACGTCCACCACCGAATACACCGGGAAGCCGAACTCGTCGGTGATCTCTGCCATGGCGGATTTTTCGCCTCTGCCCTTCTCCTTGCGGTCAACCATAACAAAGGTTGCGGCAACCTTCGTACCCTTCAGGGCACCAAGGTTCTCCATGCTCTCGCGGATGGCGGTGCCTGCCGTGATGACGTCCTCAACGATGACGATCTCCTGCCCCTCGGTGGGAACGTAGCCGACAAAAATGCCGCCCTCGCCGTGATCCTTTGCCTCCTTGCGGTTGAAGAAGAACGGAACATCCAGCCCGTTCTTTGCCAGCGCAATGGAAGCGGATACCGCGATGGAAATACCCTTGTATGCGGGGCCGTAGAGGACGGTCTTTTTGTTGCCGACCTTTTCCAGGTACGCTTTTGCGTAAAATTCACCCAGCTTTGCGATCTGCTCGCCGGTTTTGATCTCTCCCGCATTGATAAAATACGGGATCTTTCTGCCGCTTTTTGCGGTAAAATCGCCAAACTTCAAAACGCCGGCGCTTTCCAAAAATTCAATAAACTCTCTTTTATAGCCTTCCATGTTCAATCTCCTTTGTTCAAATCAATCTACAAATTCCGCAACGCATCTTTCATACGCCGCAACGGGGTCTGCCGCTGCAGTGATGGGTCTGCCCACCACGATATAATCCGAGCCGATCTTCTTCGCCTCGGCGGGAGTCATCACGCGCTTCTGGTCGCCCACATCACCGTCGGCAAAGCGCACACCGGGAGTAACGGTCAAAAAGCCGGTTCCGCAGGTATCGTGAACCTTGCCTGCCTCCAGCGGGGAGCAGACCACGCCGTCCAGCCCTGCTGCCTTTGCGTTGGCGGCATAGTGCATAACAACGTCGGCAATGGGCTTTTCGATCCACAGATCCTTCTCCATGCTCTCCTGGTCGGTGGAGGTCAGCTGTGTGACCGCGATCAGAAGCGGACGGGTGCCGTCGGGACGGGTCAAGCCCTCTATCGCTGCCTCCATCATACGGCAGGTGCCTGCCGCGTGCAGGTTGGTCATGTCAACGTCGAGTCTGGAAAGCACCGCCATCGACTTTTTGACGGTGTTGGGGATATCGTGGAGCTTGAGATCCAAAAAGATCTTATGTCCGCGCTTTTTGATCTCGCGCACGATGGAGGGTCCCTCGGCATAGTAAAGCTCCATGCCGATCTTTACGAAGGGCTTCTTTCCGGTGAATTTGTCCAAAAATGCAAATGTTTTCTCTGCGCTGTCAAAATCGCAGGCAATGATAACGTCTTTTCCCATGTTCTATCTCCTTCAATTTTTGATCATTCATTCGCGCGGCTGTTGCAAAGGCTGTCTGCCCAGTATGCCGCGTTCTCCACCCATTTTGCGATTGCAGGGTTGTTGTATTTTGGGTTGTGGCATTCGGTGATGCGGTTTCCCAGCGCCACGCCGTGGGGCGCATCGGGATAAATATGCAGCTCGTACGGCACGCCCGCCGTGGAGTATGCTTCTGCCAAGGTCAGTGCGTTTTTGACGTCTACGGTCTGATCGTTGGCGGTGTGTAAAACAAATGCGGGGGAGCTATCGGCATCCACGTGCTTTTCGATCGCCGCCGCATCCAGCTGCTCGGCACTTGGTGTATCGGTGCACCAGAGGTTGCAGAAGGATGCGATATGGTGCTGATATGCCGGTGAGATCACAGGGTACATCAGCATAACGCCGCGAGGCTTATTGTAGGCATAGGGCATATCGACCGCTTGGTAAATTTCTTCCATCTTCCAGAGCGTCCCCGTTGATGCCGCCAGGTGTCCGCCCGCCGAAAAACCGACCACGAACAGCTCGTCTGGGTTGATATTGTATTCCTCGGCGTGATCCTTGATGTGCTTGATCGCCTTGGTTGCCTGGATCAGCTGTGCGGGAAAGGGCTTTTTGCGCCCGACCGTATAGTGCAGTACGAATGCGTTGTAGCCGTGGGGCAAAAACGCCATGGCGATCGGCTCGCCCTCGCGCTCGGAGCATACGCTCCCATAGCCTCCGCCCGGAATGACGAGCAAAGCCTTGCGGGTAAAATCTCCGATGCGGTCGGCAATGTAAGCCTCCAGAAAGACATCTCCGTCCTCCTGCGGAAGCGCAATTTTTTCATATTTCATAACATTCCGTCCTTTAAGCCTTGCCGATGATCTCGGACAACGCCTTGATGCCGTATTTGTCCATGACGCGGGGCAGATCTGCAACGATGTCGCGCGAGGCATACGGGTTGACCAGATTTGCCGCACCAACCTCAACGGCGGTTGCACCTGCCAGCATCAGCTCGATGACGTCCTCCGCCGTTGTAACACCGCCCATGCCAACCACGGGAATGTTGACCGCGTGTGCGACCTGGTAGACCATGCGCACCGCTACGGGGAAGATGGCGCTCCCCGAAAATCCGCCCATTTTGTTGGCAATGACGGGCTTTTTGCTCTTCAGATCAATGCGCATTCCAAGCAGGGTGTTGATCAGGCTGATACCGTCCGCGCCCGCCTCCTCGCACGCCTTGGCGATGGAAACGATGTCGGTGACGTTTGGCGAGAGTTTGATGATGATCGGCTTTTTGGTAACTGCCTTGACCGCGCGGGTGACCTCTGCCGCCGCCTCGGGAGAAGTTCCGAAGCTCATGCCGCCGCCGTGCACGTTGGGACAGCTGACGTTGACCTCCAGCCAGCCGACCTGCTCTTCCCGATCCAATTTCTCGCAGGTGTATGCATAATCTGCTACCGAAAAGCCGCTGACGTTTGCCATAACGGGCTTGCGGAAGCATTGCTTTAATTTGGGCAACTCCTCGGAGATGACTTTTTCGACGCCCGGATTTTGCAACCCGACGGCGTTGATCATTCCTGCGGTGCACTCCGCAATGCGCGGCGTGGGATTGCCGAAGCGGGGCTCCTTTGTTGTTCCCTTGAACGAGAAGGTGCCAAGACAGTTGATGTCGTACAGCTCGGCAAACTCGTAGCCGTAGCCGAAGCATCCGCTGGCGGGAATGATGGGATTATCCAGCTCGATCCCGCAGAGCCGAACCTTTAATTCTGCCATAAGATCTCCTCCTTTTTCATCACGGGGCCTTCCTTGCAGATGCGCTTGTAGCCCGTAACGGTTTTGCAGGAGCATCCCATGCAGGCGCCAAAGCCGCATCCCATCCGCTCCTCAAAGCTGAACTGCCCCTCGGTCACCGATGCACGGTAGATCGCCTTGAGCATCGGCTCGGGACCGCAGGTATAAAAGTACGTATAATCCAGATTCATCATCGCGTCGGTAACAAAGCCACGGATTCCCTCGCTACCGTCAACGGTGGTCACATAGACCTTTGCCCCCAGCGCGCGGAATTCCTCCTTGTAGAACACCTCTGCCGCGGTATTGAAGCCGAGCACGACCGTGACCTGCTTACCCTGGGACAGAAGCTGCTTTGCCAGCATATACAGCGGGGGAACGCCCACGCCACCGCCCAAAAGCAAGGGGCGGTTGCCGGAGGGAGTGCGGTCATAGCCGTTGCCGAGTCCGGTCAGGATATCTAAAGTTTCGCCCGGCTGCATCCGGCTCATTTGCTCGGTGCCGCCGCCTACGATTTTATAGACCAGCGTCAGCACGCCGTCCTCGCAATCGCACACCGAGATCGGACGGCGCAGGAATTTTCCCTCGAGCAGGACGTTGACGAACTGCCCCGATGCGGTGATGCCGGAGGTGTCCCCGGCAAGCCGCATTTGCATGACCGTATCGGTCAGGCGGATATTTTCGGTGATTTGAAACAAGCCTTGCTTCATACGGTTTGTATCCTCCTTTCCAACATCACTCAGGCGTCGATGGTAGAAATGGTTTGCGTCGTCTCCTCCAGCACATCCAGCAGGACGCGAATGGTATCCAGCGCCGTAAAGAGGTTGACGTTGTTTTCGGTTGCGCAGAGGCGGATCTCCTGGCCGTCCTGCATCTGCTCTACGCTGCCGATATCGCGGGTGTTGATGACGTATTCGATATATCCCTGGCGCATCGCTTCGGGGATCTCGTCGCTGCCCTCGCTGATCTTTTTGAGCACGTGCGTGCGGATGCCGTTTGCCTTGAGGAACTCGGCGGTTCCCTCGGTTGCTTGAATGTTGAAGCCGAGGTTGTAGAAGCGGCGGATCAGCGGGAGCGCCTCCTCCTTATCCTTGTCTGCAATGGTGGCAAGCACGGTGCCGTAGTTTTGCAGCTTCATGCCCGACGCCTGCAGCGCCTTATAGAATGCGCGGTTAAGCTTATCGTCATAGCCGATTGCCTCACCGGTAGACTTCATTTCGGGAGAGAGATATGCGTCAAGCCCGCGAATCTTATTGAAGGAGAACACGGGGACTTTAACGTACCAACGCTTTTTCTCGGTGGGATAGATATCGAAGATGCCCTGCTCCTTCAGGCTCTTGCCCAGAATGACCTCGGTGGCGATATCTGCAAGGCTGTAGCCCGTTGCCTTGGAAAGGAAGGGCACGGTACGGGAGGAACGGGGGTTGACCTCGATGATGAATACGTTGTCGTTTTTATCTACGATGAACTGAATGTTGTAAAGACCGACGATTCCGATGCCGAGTCCGAGCTTTTTCGCATACTGCAAAATGATGCCCTTGACCTTATCGGAGATGCTGAAGGTGGGGTATACGCTGATGGAGTCGCCCGAATGAATACCCGTGCGCTCAACCAGCTCCATGATGCCGGGAACAAACACGTCTCTGCCGTCGCAGATCGCGTCTACCTCCACTTCCTTACCTTGGATATAGTGGTCGACCAGAACCGGCTTATCGGCGTCGATGTCGAATGCGGTTTTCAGATACTTGCGCAGCTGATCCTCGTTGGCAACGATCTGCATCGCTCTGCCGCCCAGAACAAAGCTGGGACGTACCAGAACAGGGTAACCGATCCGCGCCGCGGTTGCAACGCCGTCCTCGATGGTGGATACGCCTCTGCCCTGCGGCTGCGGAATGTGCAGCTCCTCCAGAATTCTTTCAAAGCTGTCGCGGTTTTCGGCACGGTCGATCGCCTCGCAATCGGTGCCGATGATCTTGACACCGCGATCCATCAGGGGCTGTGCCAGATTGATGGCGGTCTGTCCGCCAAGGGATGCGATAACGCCCTCCGGCTTTTCGAAGTCGATGATCGCCATGACGTCCTCGGGAGTCAGCGGCTCAAAGTAGAGCTTGTCCGCCGTGGTGTAGTCGGTGGAGACGGTTTCGGGGTTGTTGTTGATGATGATCGCCTCGTAGCCCGCGCGCTTGATGGTTTGCACCGCGTGCACGGTGGAATAGTCGAATTCCACGCCCTGCCCGATGCGGATGGGGCCTGCGCCCAGCACCACAATCTTCTTTTTGTCGGTCAGTCGGGAGGCGTTTTCTCCCGTGTAAGAGGAGTACAGATAAGCAATATATTTTCCGGTGTGCAGGGTATCCACCATCTTGAAGATCGGGATAATACCTGCCGATTTTCTGCTGTGATAAACCGAGAGCTCGTCGGTATTCCAGAGCTTTGCGATGAATTTATCCGAGAAGCCCATCACCTTTGCCGCGCGGAGGGTGTTCAGATCTCCCACGTTCGCCTTGAGCGTCTGCTCCATGTCTACGATCTTGCGCACGCTCTCAAGGAACAGCTCGGTAATTTTGGTGACCTCGTGGATCTTTTCGATGGAGACACCCAAGCGCATCAGCTGCGCAATGGCGTAGATGTTGTCGTCGCGGAACTGCGAAATATATTCCAGCAGCGCATCCACGCTCATCGAATCAAACTTTGCAAGGTGGAAATGGCAAACGCCGATTTCCAGCGAGCGCACCGATTTGAGGAAGCACTCCTCCAGCGTGGAGCCGATCCCCATGACCTCGCCGGTTGCCTTCATCTGCGTACCAAGCAGGTTGGACGCGGTGGTGAACTTATCAAACGGGAAGCGCGGGAATTTTGCCACAATATAGTCGAGGCTCGGCTCGATTGCCGCAGTGCCGCCGGCAACGGGGATTTCCTCCAGTGCCATGCCGACCGCGATCTTTGCGGTCACGCGTGCGATCGGGTATCCGCTCGCCTTGGACGCCAGAGCGGAGGAACGGGACACGCGGGGGTTGACCTCGATCAGATAATATTGGCTGGAGTTGGGATCCAGTGCGAACTGCACGTTACAGCCGCCCTCGATCTTCAGCTCGCGAATGATCTTGATGGCGCTGTCGTTGAGCATTTTAAGGTCGTGGTCGTTCAGGGAGAGGATCGGCGCCACCACGATGGAGTCGCCGGTATGCACGCCGACAGGATCGACGTTCTCCATACCACAGATGGTAATGGCGCGGTCGTTGGAGTCACGCATGACCTCAAACTCGATCTCCTTGTAGCCCTTTACGCTCTTCTCAATCAGCACCTGGTGCACGGGAGAGAGGCGGAAGGCGTTGGAGCCAATCTCGACCAGCTCCTCCTCGTCGTTGGCAAATCCACCGCCGGTGCCACCCAGCGTGAACGCGGGGCGCAGAACCACGGGATAGCCGATCTTCTTTGCTGCTTCCTTTGCCTCCTCCAGGGAGTAGGTGATCTCGGAGGGACTGGTCGGCTCCCCGATGGATTGGCAGAGCTCCTTGAACAGCTCTCTGTCCTCGGCGCGCGCGATGCTATCGCTGCTGGTACCAAGCAATTCTACGCCGCACTCGCGCAAAACGCCTTTCTTTTCCAGCTGCATAGCGAGGTTGAGTCCGGTCTGTCCGCCGATGCCGGGGACGATTGCGTCCGGGCGCTCGTAGCGCAAAATTTTTGCAACATATTCCAGAGTCAGAGGCTCCATATATACCTTGTCCGCAATGGTCGTATCCGTCATAATGGTGGCGGGATTGGAGTTGACGAGAATGACCTCGTAGCCCTCCTCCTTGAGTGCCAGACAAGCCTGGGTTCCTGCATAGTCAAACTCCGCTGCCTGACCGATGACGATCGGGCCGGATCCGATGATCAGAATTTTTTTGATATCCGTTCTTTTTGCCATAACCTTCTACCTCAATTCTCTGCATTTTTTCTATAGACAATGTTTCCGTTATATACCGTGAAAAGATTTTCGCCGCACACGCGTCTGCCCTCGAAGGGAGTGGCGCGCCCCATGCTTGCAAACGCCGCGGGATCGATGGGATATTCCCGGCTGACATCCCACACGGTGTAGCCTGCATCCGAGGTGATTCCAAAGCGGCGGCGCGGATTGACCGACATCAGCTCTACCAGCTTCTCCAAAGATAGGATACCCGTTTTGACCAGCTCCGTATACAGAACCGGGAAAGCGGTCTCCAAGCCCACAACGCCAAACGCGCTTTTTTCCAGCCCCCGCGACTTTTCCTCGGCGGAGTGCGGTGCGTGGTCGGTTGCGATCATGTCGATGGTTCCGTCAAGGATTCCCTCCATCAGCGCGGCGCGGTCGCTTTCATCGCGCAGGGGCGGATTCATTTTGAATCTTCCGTGCTCCTGCAGATCCGCATCACTCATGACCAGATAGTGCGGTGCCGTTTCGCAAGTCACATTTACGCCGCGCGCCTTTGCCTGACGGATCAGCTCTACGCTCTCCTTGGCGGAAATATGGCAGACATGATAAGCGCATCCCGTCTCCTCCGCCAGCTTCAAGTCGCGCGCGATCGGTCTCCACTCGCTCTCCGAGCAGATTCCGCGGTGGCCGTGTGCCTTGGCATAAGCGCCGTCGTGAATATAGCCGCCGTGCAACAGCGAATTATCCTCGCAATGCGCTACCACCATTTTGCCCAGCTTTTTTGCCCGAAGCATCAGCGCGCGCATCATGTCCTCACTCTGCACGCCCTTGCCGTCATCCGAGAAGGCAACGGCGTCTGCCGCCATCCCCTCCAGATCGGCTTCGACCTCGCCCGCCTCACCGACGGTCAGCGCTCCGTAAGGCAGCACTGCGATGCTTGCATCCTTGCGAATGGCCTGCAGCTGTACGTTTAAATGTTGTTTGGAATCCGGAACCGGATTCAAGTTTGGCATGGTACAAACCGCCGTATAGCCGCCTCTTACCGCCGACGCCGTTCCGCTCGCGATCGTCTCCTTATAACAAAAACCCGGCTCGCGGAAGTGCACGTGCACGTCGCAAAAACCGGGTAAAATGAGACAATCGGAGATAACGGTGCTGTCGGAAGAAACACTGGCAGTATCGGAATCCGAAAAATGAAGCATCCCGTTCTCAAAAGCGACGTCCTGCTTCATCATCTGATTCTGTTTCCATACCGTTGCGTTCCGAAAGATCATCTGCATCTCCTTCACCTAACCTTATGAAATTGACGGCTCGGCTTGCCGCGGAACACTTCCGCTCGCCAACGCTGCCCGAACGGCACCGCGACCGACCGAATCCTATCCTCTAAATTATATCATAAAGTATGCGCGATGTCAATAGGTATTTTCTCACAAAAATACATCTTTCATTTCGATGCTTTTTCTATCTCGGATAAAATCTGCCGTTTTATTGACATATTTTTCTTTCTGTGCTATAATTACCGGGACATCGGTCGGAAGGAGAAAACAAAATGAAACTTTCGCAAAAAGCCCGAAATGCGGTCATGATCGGCTCGCTTTGCTCGATCTCGTATTTTGCCGTTTACATCGCAAGAAATGTTTTGAGTGCCGTCACGCCGCAGATGGTGGAGGGCGGCTATACCGAGGAATACATCGGTAGCATCTCTGCGCTGTTTTTCGTATTTTACGCGGTGGGTCAGCTGATCAACGGCGCCATCGGGGATAAAATCAAGGCGAAATGGATGATCTGCACGGGACTCCTCGGCGCGGGCATCACAAACTTTGTTTTCTCACAGATCACGCTCTTTCCGGGCTCCGCAATGCTGGTTTACGCGATGACGGGCTTCTTCCTTTCCATGATCTACGGTCCGATGACAAAGGTCGTGTCGGAGAACACCGAGCCCCTGCACGCCACGCGCTGCAGTCTCGGCTATACCTTCGCATCCTTTTTCGGCTCCCCCTCGGCGGGTCTGCTCGCATCCTTCCTCGTTTGGCAAAGCGTGTTCGCCGTGAGCAGTGCAGTGCTGGTTGGTATGTCTCTCCTCGGCTTTCTCTTTTTTACCCTGTTCGAGCGCCGCGGCGTCGTGCGCTACGGACAGTACAAGCCCGAAAAGAAGGGCGTGCAAAATATCAAGGTGCTGTTCCGCCATCAGATCGTCAAATTTTCTCTCATCTCCATCCTCACGGGCGTGGTCCGTACCTCGGTGGTCTTTTGGCTGCCGACCTACATCACACAGCACCTCGGCTTTACGGCAAAGGAATCGGCGGGCATCTTCACCGCCGCCACGCTGGTGATCTCGATGACCGCGTTTATCTCTATTTTCGTTTACGAGAAATTGATGGGATGCGACATGAACAAAACCGTGCTCGTGATGTTTTCAAGCTCCGTCGTATTCTTTGCCCTGACCTATCTCGTATCACAGCCAATCCTCAATATTATATGCATCGTGCTCGCCATCATGTCCTCAAACGGCGCCGCGAGCATGCTCTGGAGTCGCTATTGTCCGAGCCTGCGCGATACGGGCATGGTCTCGTCGGCAACGGGATTTCTCGACTTTTTGAGCTACATGTCCGCAGCCGCCGCCAATCTGATCTTTGCCAACGCCGCCCCCGCAATCGGTTGGGGTGCCCTGATTCTCGTGTGGCTTGCCCTGATGATCGTCGGCGTCGTCATCGCACTGCCGTACGGAAAGCTCTTCAAGCGCTTCCGAAAGGAATAAAAGCAACGCGGAAAACCATTTTTGCCAGATGTTTTTCCGCGTTGTTTTTTCTTAAAAAATATTTTTCACTTTTTTTCAAAAAGCTCTTGACAAACGGCGAGGAACGTGGTATAATACCTGCGTTATCCAAAGACAGCAGGTTCCGGTAAAAGCATTGCTTTCCTGCCGAGGAGATGAATTGAATCGCTTTTTTTGTGTGTTCGATCTTTCTTCGCGGAGCTATGCGTGCCGGAAGGAAGATTTTTTTATTCGCCAAAATCTAACAGGAGGTGAAACAAAATGCCCAGCAATTCTATTCTTGCTCAAAAGCAACAGCTTGTAGCAGATCTTGCGGAACAGATTAAAAATTCCACCGCAGGCGTTGTCGTAAACTACCAGGGTATTACCGTGGACAAGGACACCGCAATGCGTAAGGCGCTCCGTGAAGCAGGTGTGAAGTACGTTGTTATGAAGAACACCATGACCGGCAGAGCGTGCGATATGGTCGGCTACGGCGATATGAAGCAGTACCTGAACGGTATGACCGCAATCGCGATCAGCGAAAAGGATCCCGTGATCGCTGCAAAGATTTTGAAGGAATATGCCGACAAGGTTGAGTCCTTTAACATTCTGGCAGGCTATGTGGACGGCGCTGTGATCGATGCCAACACCGTAAATGCGCTTGCAGAGATTCCGAACAAGGAAACTCTTATCGCAAAGCTCCTCGGTTCCATCCAGTCTCCTCTGTACAAATTCGCTTACGCGATCAAGGCAGTGTGCGACAAGGACGGACAGGCAGAAGAGGATCCCGCAGAGGCGTAATTGCGTTCCTCTGTCCCCTACTTCTTACAAACGGGGCCCGATCCCCGCATCAAATCGGAATTTTGAAAAATTAAAAATACTCACATTTTGGAGGTAAATAACAATGGCATCCGAAAAGATTACTAACATTCTTGAAGAGATCAAGTCTCTGACCATTCTGGAGCTCAACGACCTGGTAAAGGCAGTTGAGGAAGAGTTCGGCGTATCCGCAGCAGCTCCCGTAGGCGTAGCTGTAGCAGGCGGCGCAGCTGCTCCCGCAGCAGAAGAGAAGACCGAGTTCGACGTTATCCTTGCAAGCTTTGGCGCGAAGAAGCTGGACGTTATCAAGGTTGTACGCGAGCTGACCGGTTTGGGTCTGAAGGACGCTAAGGACCTGGTTGAGGGCGCACCCAAGACCGTTAAGGAAGGCGTTTCCAAGGACGAGGCTGAAAAGATTAAGGCTGCTCTCACCGAGGCAGGCGCAACCGTTGAAATTAAATAATTTCAACCGCCCTTTCCATTCGTCGTTCTGTCGGAAGATAACCGAAAAAGGCAACTGTGCATGCACGGTTGCCTTTTTTCGTTGCTGTTATAGGAAAAAATTCTTTTAAATCACCTTCAAAAAACAAAACATGCGAAAAAAGCAAAAAGTTTTTATTTTTTTTTGAAAAATCTATTGCAATTTGAAAAAAAATATGTTATAATAAACAGTGTTGCAGTACAACTGCACATAGGGGTATAGCTCAGCTGGTAGAGTACCGGTCTCCAAAACCGTGGGTCGCGGGTTCGAATCCTCCTGCCCCTGCCAGAAAAAAGCACTTGTGCAAGCAAGTGCTTTTTTCAACGAAATTTGCCCTTCGGGCAAGTGAAATAGCTTCGCTGTGAAATATTTGCTTCGCAAATGTGAAATATTCGCTGGCGCGAACGTGGCAAATTTCATTTCACATTGCGATAAAGGAGCAATATTTCACAATGCGCGACAGCGCATTACAGACTGTAGACGAAAAGGGATGTCGTATTGACGAAACACCTGCATTTATGGTATAATAGATACCGTAAAGGCAGGTGTTTTTTATGTACAGGAAAAAGGATAAGATTAAACAAAGGCAGTTGCAAATGTTATGTATAGAAGATCTGGTACCGCAGGA
>JAFTLZ010000022.1 GCA_017452665.1 Clostridia bacterium | reverse complement strand
GCGGCGAAATCAAGATGGACGAAGAAAACAAGAAGTTCGAACTCGCTGGTAAGACCTACTACGAAGGCGACGCTATCTCCATCGATGGTTCCACCGGTAACATCTACGATGGCATTATTCCTACTGTTGACGCTACTATCGCTGGCGAATTCGGCAGAATCATGGCTTGGGCTGACAAGTATCGTAAGCTCAAGGTTAGAACCAATGCTGATAACCCCACTGACGCTAAGAAGGCTAGAGAACTCGGTGCTGAAGGTATCGGTCTTTGCCGTACCGAGCATATGTTCTTCGGTGAAGGCAGAATCGACGCATTCCGCGAAATGATCTGCTCCGAGACCGCTGAGGAAAGAGAAGTTGCTCTGGCAAAGATCCTGCCCATGCAGCAGGCTGACTTCGAGGCAATGTACGAGGCTCTGGAGGGCACTCCCGTTTGCATCCGCTTCCTGGATCCCCCGCTCCATGAGTTCGTTCCTACAACCGAGGAGGATATCGCTATCCTCGCAAAGGCACAGGGCAAGAGCGTTGAGGCAATCAAGTCCATTATCGCATCCCTGCACGAGTTCAACCCGATGATGGGTCATCGCGGATGCCGTCTGGCAGTTACCTATCCCGAAATCGCAAAGATGCAGACCGCTGCTGTGATTCGCGCTGCTATCACTGTAAAGAAAGCACATCCCGATTGGAATGTGAAGCCCGAAATCATGATCCCGCTGGTTGGCGAAATCAAAGAGCTGAAGTATGTGAAGAACGTTGTGGTTGAGACCGCAAACGCAGAGATCGTTGCTTCCGGTATGGATCTGGAGTACGAGGTTGGTACGATGATCGAGATCCCGCGTGCTGCTTTGACCGCAGACGATATCGCAAAGGAAGCAGACTTCTTCTGCTTCGGAACCAACGACCTGACCCAGATGACCTACGGCTTCTCGCGTGACGACGCAGGCAAGTTCCTGGGCGCTTACTACGATGCAAAGATCTTCGAGAACGATCCCTTTGCAAAGCTTGACCAGACCGGTGTTGGTAAGCTGATGAACATGGCAATCACCCTCGGCAAGCCCGTGAACCCCAACCTCCATGTTGGTATCTGCGGTGAGCACGGCGGCGACCCCACGTCTGTGGAATTCTGCCACTCTATCGGTTTGGATTACGTTTCCTGCTCTCCTTACCGTGTTCCGATCGCACGTCTGGCTGCAGCACAGGCCGCATTGAAGTAATCAATCAGTTTGATACGCTTTTGTGAAAAGGCAAACCGCCTTATAACACAATAGGCAAAACAAAATAAAATTACGACCTTGTAGAAGAAATTCTATGAGGTCGTTTTTTTTTACGCTTTGACCTTGTAAAATGTCGAGGATTCAGCAACTTCGGGGAAAACATCGCGTACCGACTCGTCTCAAATGAAAGGGAGCGGATTTTAATTATTTTTGTCTAAAAATTAAAATTTGCTCCAATTATTCAAATAATGTTGACAAAACAAAAACAAATGGTATACTTTACTTAAAAACCAATGTCATTTTAGTGAGGTACATTATGGATTTGATCGACAGAAAAATTCTGCATATACTTGCTAACAATTCGCACACCTCTTCGATCGAGATCGGAGAAAAAGTCGGCTTGTCCGTTCCCGCGGTTAACAAACGAATCCAGAAGATGCAAGAAAGCGCTCAGATCAAGCATTTTACGATTACGACCGATCCCAAAAGCATGGAAAAACCGATCGTTGCCTATATTTTACTGGTGATTCGGTTTGGAAACGAGGTTGACAAGCTGCTCGAATGTGTCAATGAAGATTGCGATATTTTAGAATGTTACGCAGTTACGGGAGAATACGATTATATTATAAAAGTATGTGCATCCAGCATCGAAAAGCTGGAGGAAAAGCTGTTGCATTTGAAAAGACAAAAAGGCGTTGTAAAAAGCCACACGATGCTTTCCTTAATGGAGCATAAGTTTCAACCCACCGTTCTACCGGATATCAAATGAGGAGAGAGATGTTATGACAAACAGAGAACAACTTAGTATGGCAGCGCAAAATGCAGCACCGTCGGGGATCAGAAGAATGTTTGAGCTTGCGCGCCAATATGATGATTCGATCAACCTGACGCTTGGCGAACCAGGATTTGATACGCCCGATTATATTATAGAGGCGGCAGTACGCTCTCTCAAAGACGGAAAAACGAAATACACGCCCAATGCGGGCATAAAGCCCTTGCGTGATGCGATTGCGCATAAGCTCCTCAAAGAGAATGGGATCCCGTGCGATCCCGATAAAAATATTATTGTTACGGCGGGAGCTACCCAGGCGCTCATGCTCGCGATGGTCACGTTGGTCGATCCGGGGGATGAGGTCATTATCCAAGGTCCAAACTGGCCCGATTATAAGGGGCAGATTGATATGGTGAACGCCAAAACCGTGTACGCCAAGGTAAGTGAGGAGAACGGCTTTAAAATGACCGCCGACGTTATTGAACCCCTCATTACGCCCAAAACGAAGCTGATTATCATCAACTCCCCTTCAAATCCGACCGGAGGTGTTTTGGATTACGAGGATCTTTTGGAGATTGCCGAGTTGGTAAAAAGACATAAAATCTTTATCATATCGGACGAACCGTACGAAAAACTCGTGTACGACGGCTTTACCCAAAAAAGCTTAGCCTCCATCAAAGGAATCGAGGACTACGTCCTAACCGTCAACAGCCTTTCCAAAACCTACGCTATGACGGGCTTTCGGGTGGGGTACATCTGCGCAAACGAGCGCATCATCTCCAATCTCACCAAGCTTCACGAAAATATGATCGCAAGCGTTCCTGAACCGATGCAAATGGCGGCGACAGAGGCACTGTATCGCGCCGAAAGTGATGTTCAAAAAATGGTGGCGTATTATGACAAAAACCGCCGCTTGATTGTTTCCGGACTCAATGCGATCAATGGCTTTTCCTGTCATAATCCCAAAGGCGCTTTTTACGTTTTTCCAAACATCACAAAATTTGGAATGTCCTCTGTAGCCGCCGCCGAGCACATTCTGGAAAGAACACACGTCGTTACCGCTCCGGGAAGTACGTTCGGCCCCGACGGCGAAGGATATCTGCGAATATGCTATGCCTCAAGATACGAGCAAATCAGCGAGGCACTACACCGACTTTTGTCTGCTTTTGGTGAAAAAGGAGTGTAATCCGGAGTCAACAAATCGCCAGCAAAGCTTGTCCCAATAGCGCATCTTACCCAAAAACAAAGCAAATCAAAAGGAACTTGCAAAAGTAATTCTGCAGGTTCTTTTTTTGTAGATTCAACTTTTTGTAAAATATGCATATTGAACAGAAAAAATAATGCTTTTTTTGTACAGCTATTGACAACTGTGATAAAATATGGTATGATAAAAATGTAAAGCTTCCCATTTTTATAAAAGGATGCTTTTGAAAGGGGCGGATTGCATTGTATTTTGTGGTTGTTATCACAATTTTAGTGTTGATTTTGTATATTATAAAATCTGTTTTAAAGTGGAGTTGTAATCGAAAAACATTACAAAAAACCACTGCAGAATAGGGAGGATTTATGAAAAGAAATCTCATTACTTCATGGATTGCAATGCTTGTAACCTTGCTATTGCTCGCACTCATGTTCATTCACTGCAACGTAATCGGCTGGAATGTACTGGGGCAGTTTGTTATTGTTTTTATTTGGATTCCGCTCATCGCGGCATCAAACGGTGTGATACTCTTTATCCGTTATTGTCTTTCCAAAAAGCATATCAAGAGCAAGCTGATTGGTCTTTACAATATTCTTTCTCTAATCAGTTCTTCTTTGATTTTACTGACATTTTTGCTGGTATTGATTTCCGAGATGTTGCCAAAAGTAGAAAATGCGCTCTATCGTTTTTTAGATGCTCTATACCCATTGTATCCATTCGCGCTCCCGGTTTTATCCGCCATGATTGTGATCCTATGGATCGCGGAAATCGTTACAAGACTTGTGTTGTATTTTTCACGCAAGTGTAAAAGCAATGCTTTTTTGCATGCTTAAAAATCATCGCCTGTATATTTTGAACACCCGATAACAAAATCAAATAAAAAAAGACCTTGCCGAAGAAATTCTGCAAGGCCTTTTTTTCTCAACAACCGTCCCCACCGCGCTGTTATTCAACAATTTCAAGCTCCTTGGGATCAATCAAGGAGAGCTCACAAATTTCACATTTTTCCTGCCACTGCTCGTGAATCCTGCCGCAGGCAATACAAACGTATCCGTGTGGCGCGGTGGGATCGACGTTGATCGGGTAGGAAAATCCGTGAAAATGCACGATCTCGGCACCGTCACCGTAGTAAAGGTAGGAGCCGTTCTTTTCTTCAAATTTCAAACGAGCGATCCTGCCGTTGGATTTTCTGACGCGGATCGCTTTTTTCAGGCGAAAATCGTAGCTCATGCTCCGCACAGCTCCGGGGTCGTCGCTTGCCGTATAGGTATGGGAGAGGTGCGAGCGGACAATCTCCCCCGAAAAGGTGCGGTCAAACAGCACGCGCCGGATGCGGAACAAAAAGAACCCGCTGATCAGCGAGGCAAGCATCCAAACCGCCAGCTTCCAGCCCAAAATCAAGCGCTCCGGCGGGTAGGTCTGGTGGCTTTGATTGTAAAAATATACGCCGCAAAACCAGGCGGCAATCCACAAAACATACAAAACGGTACGCAAAATATCTTTTCGCAGGATGTAACGGCGTAGGTCTCGGTAACGTGCGGGAATTTTACACTTTGCCATTGGGAGCTTCCTTTCCGAGTTCTGTAATCCATTTTATTGTAACACATTTCTGCAAAAAAGTAAAGAGCTTTTTGGGCTTTTGGGAGTGATTTTCCTCACAAAGCCCAAAAATTGAGCATAGAATGGGAAGGAAAGCTGCAATTCATCGAGAAAAAAGGAGGCCGAATATGAATTCTTATCCGCAACCCAATCAGGCGCGTCCGCCCCGTTTCCGTCCGCCGCTGGAAGGCTGTGTTGCCAAAGACCGCTATCTTTCCCGTGCGCTGGAGAGCTGTTACATAGATTCGTTTGCTTCGATCGCCGCCAACATTTACCGCAGTCTCACCAATGCAGGGCGCGACCGCACTGCCGCAGACGCTTTTGATGCGATCGCTACCGAGGAATTGGAAAATTTCCGCACGCTGGGGGAGCTGATCCTGGCGCTGGGCGGTGAACTCTCCTTTGGGATCGGAACACGCGGGAGGGGACGCTCCGGCATGAGGTACGAAACCGACCCGGTTCGTGCCGCCCTGCAAAGCGCCCAAGCCGAGCGTCAGCGCAACATCGACCGCTACGAAACGCTGATGAGTCGTACCGGCGACCGCGTGGTGCGTTCGGTATTAGCAGGGCTTCTGTCCTCCGAGCGCCGTATGTACGAGCGTCTCAATGCCCTTTCAGAGTGATTTTTTCTTGCTGTTTTGTTTGTAAATGTCGCAGATTTGTGACGCATACGACAAATAATCGAAAAATCTACGACAAATTCATATATCTTGTGGTTTTATAGCGATAAAAAATACAAAATAAAGGAAAAAATTTCAAAAAAACCATTGACAAAAGATTGCTGTTTTGGTACAATAAAAGAGATGGAAATCTAACGGGGAGGAGCGGTCATGAACAGAGGGTATTTCAGCCGTCGGCGTCGCGGACGCATCGGCATTTTCGCATTGATCATTGTGCTGACAGCGCTCCTTTTGGTTTCCTGCGTGGCAGGCTCTAACGTGCTGTGGGTGCGCGGTGTCCTCGGTTTGGACGCGCGTGACTATGCCGCCGAGCCCGCGGAACGGACGCTCCCGCACGACGGCACAGTTGCAAACGGATTGTGCCAAATGGTCTCCATGGTCACGGGCAATAGCGTTGCATTGCAAAGCTTTCAAGGAACGGCGCAGGCGGTGGCACATTACCGCGATCAGATCCTGAACTGGATGCTTTGTGAAAATTATGCGCTCTATACGGGCAACAGCGCCTCCATTGCCGCAGTCGAGGAGGCATATCCCAACACGGTATCTCCCACGCTCATTCCGGCGGAGGACTTTGAAAACACGGTTTACCGCTATTTTGGCGGTACGAGCGTTGAC
Source organism: Clostridia bacterium (assembly GCA_017452665.1). GTDB lineage: Bacteria > Bacillota > Clostridia > Oscillospirales > CAG-272 > UMGS1865. The sequence continues at coordinate 3,507 of JAFTLZ010000022.1, read as the reverse complement.
CACAATAGCGGAAATGCCTTTGCCTATCTGGAACGTGCCGGCTTTTATTCCATGTCGGCACAGGCATATCAGGGGAATGTTGAAATTCAGATTCTGGAGCTGGAGGAGACCCTGCATACCTACCGCATGACCTTCCGTCTTTTCGACGGCGAGAATCGATCCGAAGTCTACACAGCAATCTTCGTCAAGCGTGACGATGGCAGCTGTTATTGGAAAGCCTTGAATACATAAAACGAGGAGCACCGATGGAAATCCATCGGTGCTCCTTTATTCTGTTTTTCGCGGTCCACATCCGGCTTGATATTCCGACGGTGTGCAGCCTTTAATTTTTCGAAAAGCCTTCACAAAGCTGGAGTGGTTGTGAAAGCCCGCTTCCGCAGCCGCCTGCTCCACACTCATTCCGTCCTTCAAAAGCGAACAGCAGTAAACCAACTTCCGTCGCAAAATATATTCGTAAAGCGGCGTGTTGTAATAGCGGTGAAAACTTCTGGTCAGGTGCTCACGGCTGTAAAAAAAGATGTCGGCAAGCTCTGCGACCGATCGGATGTGAATAAAATTCCCATCAATGTATTCCTTTATTTCCCGCACGAACTCCGGCGTCGCAGACGCAATATGCTCCGCATCCGAAGGCGAGCTTTCCGAGAGCAATAAAAATACGTTGCACAGGTGCAACAGCGCGCGGGTGGCGGCGTACGGGGAGTCAGCCTCTGTCAGCGCTTGCTCTGCCTTGACCAAATGAGAAAGAATCCGTTCCTCTGCCAAACCAAAAAACGCACAAATTCCGTCTCCCTTTTGCAAACAGTCAAATAGCGCGGCATCCGCAAAAATCTGCGGTACAGATTTAAAGTAGAGAACGTAACGGTCATAGCGCACCGCGTCGCACGCGCGAAACATATGAATCGCCATCGGCTTGCTCAGCACCGCCGTTCCGGGACGAATCAAAAGCTGGCGCTTATCTGCCACGTATTGCATCTGCTCTCCGCCGCCGCAAACCGTTAGCTCAAAGTAATCGTGTGCGTGCAGATCTTCGGGAAAGTTGTCGGGCGTGTAGTCGTTCGTGCGGTGTGAAAACAAAATCTCCTCCGCCAGCAGATAGTCGATCCATCCGCCGATTTGATTGACATACCCTTCAGCGCCAACCAGCGGGAGCCTTGCTCCGTATTTTCCGCTTTTCACGCTTGACAAAACCTTCTCCTTCATAATTCCTCCGCATATCACAAAAGCATCAATCATTGTCACAAATCTGTATTTACATATGAAATCGTGCATGATATAATAAAGTATATCATAGAAAAAGAGACTTGTCAAGCTCGAAACAATTCAATAAAAGGGGGAGCGGAATGATGAATTGGGTAGAAAACGGAATTTCTGAGATTGCATTTTCGTGCAGTCAGAGTAAAACAAATATTTTTTTGATCGGAGACTCTATCCGAAGGGGGTATTGTGCAACCGTAAAAGAGAAACTTGCGGATGTTGCCGAGGTCTTTTATGTAAGCGAAAATTGCCGCAATACGCAAAATGTCATCACATCCCTCAAAAAATGGGCGGGAATGTTTGACCGCACCGATCGAATGAACCTCGTTCACTTCAACTGCGGACATTGGGATGTAGCACATTGGAACGGCTGTGCACAATCTCTGACAAGCGAGACCGAATATGCGAAAAATATTCAAATGATCGTAGATCTGTTAAAGCGCTTTTTTCCAAATGCCAAGCTGATATTTGCAACCACAACGCCAATGAATCCCGACGGCGGCTCTACCGGCGGTGTCAATCCGCGCTCCAATGATGAAATCAACCGCTACAACCGAATCGCCGTTGAAATTGCCACCCAAAACGGCGTTGCAATCAGCGATCTCAATGCGTATATGCAAAATTGGGGGAGTGAATATTATACCGATACCTGCCATCTGACACTGGATGCCTTTGCCCTTTTAGGTGAGGAGGTTGCCCGTAGGTTGCGCGGGTTCCTGCAATATAATTTATGAGGTGACAGTATGCTTTCTTATACAAAACAACTTCCGACAGAGCATGCCGACGTTTTGGTCATCGGTGGAGGTCCCGCAGGACTTTGCGCCGCAATCACCGCCGCCCGCGCGGGTGCGTCAACCCTGCTCATCGAGCAAAACGGCTACTGCGGCGGAATGGCAACTGCCGGGTTGGTTGCCCCCTTTATGACCTGCTATGACAGCGGCGGGAATACCATGCTGATTCGCGGGCTGTTCGAGGAGATCGTCAACCGTCTGGTCGAAGCAGGCGACGCCATCCACCCGTCAGCGGTCAATGCTTCCACCGCCTTTACGTCCTATATTACTGTGGGGCACATCCATGTCACCCCCTTCAATGCCGAGGGATTGAAGCTGTTGGCAGACCGAATGCTGGCAGAAGCCGGTGTCCGCGTGCTGTATCACACCTCCTTTGTGGATGTACTAACCGACGGAGAGCGTGTTTCCGCCGTCATCGCGGCAAAAAAAGAGGGGCTTTGTGCCATCTACCCGAAAATCGTGATCGACTGTTCGGGCGACGGTGATTGTGCCGCGGCGGCAGGCGTGCCGTATACCGTGGGTAACGGCAACGGACGTATCCAGCCCGCAACCATGTTTTTCCGCATCGGCAATGTCGACAGCAAAAAAATCGACGCCGACATTGAGGAAAACCGCAACAACTTTTACCGTAAGGATGGCGTCAATTACCGCTCCTTGCACTGGTGGGTTTCCAAAGCGCGTGAGGCAGGGGATTGGAACTTGGATCGCGTCTCTATCGGTCTGTTCCGCGGAGTGGAGGAGGACGAGTGGAGCATCAATACCTCGCGGATCATGGGCATCGATGGTACGCAATCGGAGAGCCTGACTTGCGGTGAGATTACGGGACGTGAGCAGGTTGCCCAAATTTTTGCTTTTTTGAAAAAATACGTTCCGGGATGCGAAGATGCAAAATCATTGCAAACCGGGAGTACGCTTGGCATCCGCGAAACGCGCCACATCCGCGGCATCCGTACGCTGACCTTGGACGACTTTTTGGAGTGCCGCATTCCCTCCGATTCCATTCTGCTTGCCGCCAATTCGGTGGATGTTCACGGACGCTTCGGCCCGAAAAGCAACGAGTATATTGCCATCCCTGCGGGCAAGGCATACGGAATCCCGTATGGATGTATGGTGCCGCAAGGCTTTTCCAATCTTTTGGTGGCAGGGCGTTGCATCTCGGCAGAAAGCGAGGCCGCAGGAGCCATCCGCGTTATGCCGCCCTGCATGGGGCTTGGACAGGCGGCAGGCATTGCCGCAGCGCTGGCGCTTGAGAACGGTACGGACGTCCGTAGCGTTGATGTGTACCAACTCCGCCGTACCCTTCAAGCACAGGGCGTTTTGCTGGATCTTTAAATCGGACAAAAAAATTTTTCAAAAAATCAAAAAAAGTACTTGACAAATCGCAAAAAATCCGTTATACTATTCCCATCAAACCGATGAGAAAGAAGAGTAGCACGAAGAACATACCCCTCAGCGAGCAGCG